>QZAC01000002.1 GCA_003838065.1 Methanocalculus sp. MSAO_Arc2 | reverse complement strand
TCAATTGATGAACAGACCTCGGCTCCGGTATAGGCAGCTACCTCTTCGGCACTCTTTGTATCAAGGTCGAAGACATAGGTCGTTCCGACCTCCTTCAGCTCACTATAGACCCGGACATGGTTCTTCCCCATGACACCACAGCCGATCACACCTGCATCTCTCATAGCATCTTCTCCTTTATTCTGAAGCTTTAATTAAAGTTTGTTTAACGAATCTACAATATACTGTCGCTCTGCTGCACCGACACCGGGATGGACGGGGAGCGAAAGGACCGTCTCTGCGAGTTCATCTGCAACCGGGCATGTAATCCCACGTTCAGATCCAATTAATGTAAAGACCGGCTGCCTGTGGAGCGGGATGGGATAGTGGATGGCAGATCCGATCCCTTTCTCCTTCAGGTAGTACGCCATCAGTCCCTCACGGGAGAGCGGGGCATCATCTGTCACCCTGATCACATACTGGTGCCAGACATGGGATCTACCCGGAGCAACGACAGGGGTGATGATCCCGTGAACCCCGATATGCTCATTAAAATATGCTGCATTCTCCTGCCGTACCCGGATGAACTCATCCAGCTTCGATAACTGTACCCGGCCGATGGCAGCGGCAATATCGGTCATCCGGTAGTTGTACCCGATCTCGGTATGGATATACTTCTCGGACTGCCCGTGGTTGATGATACGCCTGAGCCGGTTATGGAGTTCAGCTGATCCAGTGGTCACCATCCCTCCTTCGCCGGTCGCCATATTCTTGGTGGCATAGAAGGAGAAGCAGGCGAGATCCCCGATTGAGCCCACCTTCGCTCCATTGATCTCCGCTCCATGAGCCTGTGCTACATCCTCGATGAAGATAAGTCCCCGGTCTGAGCAGATCTCTCTTAGCAGAAACGCATCGCAGGGCTGACCATAGAGGTGCACCCCGATGATGGCTTTCGTCTTTTCTGTGATCCGATCATATACAGAATCTGGATCGATACAACAGGTATCTCGAAGAACATCCGCAAAGACTGGTTTTGCCCCGGTCATCGAGACAGATGAAGCTGTTGCAAAAAAGGTGAATGCAGGGACAATCACCTCATCACCGGGACCCACCCCTGCTGCAAGAAGAGCTGCATGGAGGGCGGCGGTCCCGTTGTTCACGGCAACCGCATGGGCCGCCCCGCAGTATGTGGCAAATTCATACTCAAAGGATCGGGTGATCGGCCCTTCGGCGATGATGCCGGATGCAAGGACTGCATTTACGGCTTCTGCCTCTTCAGGACCAAGGGATGGGCGGGCGATTGGGATCTGCATGGATTGTGTCTCCTGATTGAAAACTGTCTATC
>QZAC01000146.1 GCA_003838065.1 Methanocalculus sp. MSAO_Arc2 | reverse complement strand
TTGTTTCGCCGTCTTCTACAGCCTGTACCCGTCCTTCATCGATTCCAAAGAACTCGACTAAGAGCTCTTTTCCTTTCGGCGTTGCAAGCACTACTGCTCCGGGATAGAGTTCAAGCATGAGAGGGAGGCACCCGGAATGGTCCTGTTCGGTATGGCTGACAACGATATAGTCGATGGTGTGGACGTTCTCTTCCATCAGGTTGGTGATGAGCTCGGTCTCCATCTTCTCGTCGACGGTATCGATGAGGGCGGTTTTACTGCCCCCCTGCACAAGGTAGCTGTTATAGCTGGTACCTTTTGGGGTCGGGACGAGGGCATCGAAGAGCCGGCGGTCCCAGTCGATTGCACCGACCCATTTGATCCCATCTTTGATCCATCGAACAACCATTTTGATTTTCACTCCTTCTTTACAAAAAGGGCTTTCCGGGCTGCACAGATCGGACAGACCCAGGTCTCGGGGAGATCTTCAAACGGCTGTTCTTCCTTTTCTGATGCGTACACATGACCGCATATGGTACATTTCCATGAATCCATGATATTCCTCCTATGCACTTTCTCAATTGCTGAAATAATGGATAATTGTTTGGATCAGGGAAATACAATCTGGATACGTTCCTTGAGTTTTATTGCACGTAAACGATCTGTTTTTTCAGCCCGGCCATTACCACGCGTTATTTCTCCATCATAATCCTGTATTTTCAATGATCTGTCTTCCGCATTACGAAAATATTATTCTCCAATATGACCTATGGACTCTCATGTGTAGCAGACACCGGTTTGCATCAGCCCGGATTCTCATATCAGCTATTGTTCTTACCTCCGTAATGCTGTCCGCATGTGTTATTGGATGTACAACAACGAACACACCGGCAGATCCAGAGGGAGCAATCCACGCATACGTAATGGCATTTAACAGGGGAGATGGTGAGGCGGTATATTCCATGCTGTCAGGTGACGCCCAATCCAGACAATCACGAATTGAGACAATGATCCTTGTAGATGACTATATGACCAATGAGATGTTCTTTTCTGATCTCAGGGTCCTGGATGTTCAATATACTGACTCCACCCGGGCAACTGCCAGCATTGCATTCACCCTGGTATTTGCAGAGTCGCATATACCCCGCAATAAAACGGTATTATTGATAAAAGAGGGAAATGACTGGAAATTAACGCACGTCTATACCCCTGCCGGGTGTTCGGTCTGTGGATAGCTGTACAAGCGAGATGCACCGCATCGATCATCCCTCTCTACTCCAGGCACTTCCAGGAGAAGAACCGAAACGATCTGTTCTTCTCGCGTGCAACCTGAATCGAGTACCGCTTGATAATCTCGATCATC
>QZAC01000145.1 GCA_003838065.1 Methanocalculus sp. MSAO_Arc2 | reverse complement strand
TCCAATCGACAGTATCATCCATGCAGGATATGGTGGTGTCCGGTGCGTTGAAGCAGGCGGCCCGGATCCGGGTGTTGGTTGTGCTGGCAGAGGGATCATTGCAACATTCCAGCTCCTTGAGAAACTCGGGGCATTGAAGGGGGATATGATCGTCTATGACGTCCTTGGGGATGTTGTCTGCGGCGGTTTTGCGATGCCGATGCGTGAGGGATATGCAGAAGAGGTGTATCTTGTCACCTCAGGTGAACTGATGTCCTTATATGCGGCAAATAATATTGCAAAGGCAATATCCAGGCTCAGTACGAATAAGAGGAGCAGGGTCCGCCTCGGTGGGGTGATCGGAAATGGTAAAAATATGGAGTCTGAGGCGGAGCTGATCAGAGAGTTTGCAGAGGCGCTTCAATCAAGGATGATCGCATTTATACCACGCTCACCCACGGTCCAGCAGGCTGAATTGAACAGAAAGACTGTCATTGAATATGCTCCGGCTTCAGATCAGGCCACGGTCTACCGGAGTTGCGCAGATGCAATTCTCATGAACTGTGAATTCTCTGTTCCGGTACCACTTACAATAGATGATCTCGAAGCACTCGCCTACCGATATCTCAAGGAGTGAAGGCTGCACCCTGACCGGTGTCCTCTCAGTCACCGGTTTTCTTGAGGATGCCGTCACTGTGATTCATGGGCCTTCCGGTTGTGCCCATCATAATGCCTCTCTCCTCCATGCCTCCCTGGCGGAGATCGATGCTGCCGACCTCCCGGTGCTCATCTCGAGCAGCCTTTCTGAAGAGGAGGTGATCTTTGGTGGCGAAGGAGCGCTTGCCCACGCACTGGATATTGCAGCATCATTGGATCCTGATCTGATCTGCGTTATTTCCACCTGTATTGCAGATACGATCGGCGATGACTGTGCTGCCCTGTGCAGGCAGAAGAGGGAGATGCCGGTCGTTTATATCCCGGGTGCGGGCTTTCTTGGCGGTGGTTTTTCAGAGGGGATCAGAAATGCTCTCATGAGCCTGTTGCCACTCTCGTCCGGTGCCGATCAGACCGATGATGCCGGGGTCATGATCGTTGGTGAGAAAAACCTGGAATATGAGGCAGAAGAGAACTTTTACGAAGTCATCCGACTGCTCTCTCTTCTTGATCTCAACCCTGGTATCCGGTTTGTCAGAAGGATGCCGGCTTCTGACTGCACATATCTTGGATCTGCTCCGGTCGCTATACTTCGGGAACCAGCACTTCATCAGGTCGGATCTGCCATCCAGGATCGGTTTGGGACCTCCATAATCCAGGGTTTTCCAATTGGTCCATCAGAATCCCTTGATTTCATCAGGTCTATTGGAAACCTGTATGGGATCGATCCTGTTCCTGCCGTCCGGGAGGAAGAAGGGGTGCTGGATGATCTGTTTGCATCATTTTGCGATCTCCGGGGCCTCACTGTCCGGATTGAGCCTGCGGGCGCGAATCCCGCTTCGCTTGAGGCTGCGCAAGCGATTCTGCAGGCACTCGGGATGAAGGAGTCAGCATCAGGGATGCCTCTTCCCCTGCCGTTTGATCCTCCTGTTGGAACCGGAGGCACAAAGCGAATGCTGCATGCATGGAGGAGGCAGATCTCCCGTGCCTGAATGTATAAACCCCCTCTGGCCATGCGCCCTGACCGGTGCAGCAGCATTTCTGGCAGGTTTTGAGGGTCTTTCTGTTGTTATTCACGGGTCAAGCGGTTGTTACTACTATCCACGGTCGCTTATCAAGGCGCCCCTCCTGGGATCGTTTATTCTTGAGGAGGAGGTGATCTTTGGCGCAGGTGAGCGTCTCAGATCAGTTGTGTCAGAGGCTTTCGAAGGTGCAGAACGTGTCGCAGTTGTCAACTCCTGCGTCCCTGCACTAATGGGAGAAGATCTTGCTGCAGAACTTGCAGGTTTTTCTGTTCTTCTTGTGGACTCTCCGGGTTTCATCGGGGATGCCGAGGCAGGCTACAAAATTGCATCTGAAGCACTCCTGAAACATGCCCGGATCACTGGTGAAGGGGTGAATATCGGGGGTATTTGTCTCCTTGATCCTTTCTGGCGCGGTAATATGCATGAATCCAGGAGAATTCTTGAAATGGCTGGCATTCCAGTCGGATCCATCCTCGCATATGATTCTGTTGACTCTCTCATGCATGCAGCTCCACTCACCATTTCTGCAAATCCTGATTATACGGCAGAGCTTGGTCATGATGGGGGAACATTTCTCGGGCTCGAAGCTGTGCGAAAGGCCATCGCAGGTGCAGCCGGGCTGCTACCCGGCGCTGACGTATCCTGTGTTCTACGGGAATGTGACCGGGCAGAAGAGATGGTGATTTCTGCCTGTGAAAAATACCTCAGAAGAAACGATCCCCCGTCTGCGATCATCTGCGCGCAGGCTGGATATGCCGATTTCTTTTCAGGTATCCTGGTGCAGTACTTCGGAGCTCAGCAACCTCCC
>QZAC01000144.1 GCA_003838065.1 Methanocalculus sp. MSAO_Arc2 | reverse complement strand
TCGTGAGTGCGATCCTCTTGGAGGGCATGATCCTTATAGTGCAAGCAAGGCCGCCGCGGAAATTGCCATCTCTTCATATCAGCGTTCTTTCTTCCCAAAAGACTGTATAGAGGATCATGGGGTGTGTGTTGCCACCGTAAGGGCTGGCAATGTTATCGGTGGAGGTGACTGGGCAGCAGATAGGATCATCCCGGATGCGGTGCGGGCTTTATCTGAAGGAAAGGCAGTTCATGTTCGTAATCCTCATGCAGTCCGGCCCTGGCAGCATGTGCTCGAGCCATTATCCGGCTACCTGACACTAGCAGCCAGGATGGCTGAGACGAGGGAGCCGGGCCTGTCATCTGCATGGAATTTCGGCCCGCTCAGCTATGATGAATGTCCGGTCTCGGAACTGATGGATATCTTCTGTAAGGAATGGGGTTCTGGGGCATCATGGACGCATCTTCATCAGGATCACGCGCCCCATGAGGCTTCGGTGTTACGGTTAGCAATTGATAAGGCAATCCACCAGTTACAATGGAAGCCAAGGTGGAATCTCGATGAGGCTGTGAGGAGAACAGCTGGGTGGTATAAGGCGTATTATCAGGGAGATGTTGGGTCTATTCAGGCTGTCAGTTTGACTGATATTGATGCATATGAACATAGTATGAGAGGTACCTCAGAGTATGATTCATGAGGTATCCAGTGTATTACCAGATCTTCCTGCTACCCAATTGCAACTATATTCTACACAAGACCCTGATAGAACCTATTATATAAATTTCAATTGGAGAAGAAACGAATGAATCATACTTCAGAAGACAGGACAGAAATCTTTACCAAAGTAAAGGAACTATTTCTGCAAAAAAAAACCGATCCTTTCATTCCGGGAGAGACATATATACAATATGCTGGGCGAATCTACGATGAACGCGAAATAATTAGTCTCGTTGATGCCTCTCTTGATTTCTGGTTGACTCATGGACGGTACACTGAACAGTTCGAAAAAGAACTGGCAGCTTTT
>QZAC01000143.1 GCA_003838065.1 Methanocalculus sp. MSAO_Arc2 | reverse complement strand
TCCTTATCGAAGAGCAGATCGGGTCCGGCCGCATCATCCTGACCACTGCCCATGAATATCCCTCCCGGGCATTCCTCACGTCATTCTGCTCCTGCAAAATGGAAACCTTCTTTTAGCTGGAGCAGATATGGTTGTTAGTGTCCATTATGAATCGATATATGATTGCCAGTGATTCATCTGCCGATGACTTCGAATCGGTCCTGATGGCTTTTCATTCTATCCTCTCCAACCTGCCCGTGACCGGACGATCCAAAGACAACCCCGGCCTCCGGATAGAACAGGGGGTGATAGTCGACAGAGCCTATAGCGGACCTGTGCTCGAAGAGGCAATAGCACAGAACCAGTTGATAAAAACCCGTCCGACAGAGGGTGTTTATAAAGGAATACCTGTTGTGGTTGCTCCTATCAGAAACGGTAATGGAGATGCAATCGGTGCAATCGGTGTTGTCGACATCACCGGCATCTTTGATCTTGCAACGCTCATGGAACACCAGTCATTAATACTCCGGGAGGTCTGTGGAGCAGACCCCTGTCCAATAGAAACCGAACAGATCCGGGCGAAAAGGTAATCGCAATGAAACATACTGCACTAAAGATTCTTGAAATCCTTGATCGGCACGATAAAAGCATATCTGGAGAGAAGATCAGCCAGGAACTCGGCATCAGCAGATCTGCAGTCTGGAAACATATCAAAGAACTCCGGGAACTCGGCTACGAGATAACTGCCTCCCAGAAAGAAGGATACAGAATCACCAGGCGAACAACACGGCTTATCCCCTATGAGATTGAGCGCCATCTCAAAACCAAAAGGATAGGGTCGGAAATCCACTATGTTGCCAGCACTCCCTCCACAATCTGGCTTGGAAAACAGATGCTCGCAGAGATCGATCGCGAGATCCCTGAAGGGTTTGTGATCCTTGCTGAAGAGCAGACCGGGGGCATCGGGAGGCTCGGCAGGTCATGGGCATCGCCTGCAGGCGGCATCTGGACAACAATTGTCCTCAAACCAGAGATCCCCATTTCACGGGCATTCATGATTATGATGGCCTCTTCAGTTGCTGTTGCCCGCGCAATCAGGAAAGAATTTGATATCGGGGCATTGATCAAATGGCCAAACGATATCTTTATCGGTGACAAGAAGGTGGCGGGCATGCACCTTGAACTCTCTGCAGAAGCAGATACCATCCACTACTGCCTTCTTTCAATAGGGATCGATGTCAATGTCTCAATCGCCGAACTCATGCCGATATTAAACCGCGATGTGACATCCATTTCAGAAGAGCTCGGGTATGATGTCGACCGGTCAAAATTCCTGGCACGTACCCTGACTGAATTCGAACGTCGCTACAACCTGGTTGAACATAATGAATATGATGCGCTGCTCAGGGAATGGAAGAGCCTCTCCTGCACACTTGAGCAAAGGGTTGAGATACGGACCCTGAAAAAGACGTTTGTGGGTGAGGCGATCGACATTGATGATCATGGCGCCCTGATCATCAGAAAAGATAACGGCAAGATCGAGCGGGTCATCGCCGGAGATTGCTATCTCCTCTGACCATCCCACCTTTTTTATCGTCAACCATCTAATGATGATCAGGTTGACGATGTATGGAAACATCGAGTATTCACGCGCCCTGGCGAGAACCGCTGCATTTTCTGCACTGATCGCAGTCGGCGGGTGGATCGCAATCACCATCCCGTTCCTGCCGCTTGTCCCCTTTACACTCCAGACGCTCTTTATCTTTCTCTCAGCGGTGGTGATGAAGCGCTATGCGGTACTTCCGGCCGGCCTGTATCTGCTCCTTGGCATCTGCAACCTGCCGGTCTTTCATAACGGAACAGCCGGTATCGGGGTGCTGCTTGGACCAACAGGAGGCTATATACTCGGGTTTGTTCCAGCCGCGCTTGTTGCAGGACTCCTGGTTGAACAAAAATTCACCTATTTTGGGCTTGCCTGTGCAATGGCGATCATCTACCTGTTTGGGTCATCATGGCTCTCCTTCTCAACCGGGATGCCGTTTGCAGCGGCGCTTGCAATCGGAGTGCTCCCCTTTATTCCCGGTGATATACTGAAAGCCGCAGCGGCCCTTGCTATTGGAAAACGGATCGCATGATACAGATACAGGATCTCGCCCATGGTATTCTCAATATACCCGGACTCACCATTCCGGAAGGAGTTACAACAGTTATTGGAAAAAACGGGTCAGGGAAAACAACCCTGCTTTCGCTCTGTGCAGGAGTTGCGATCCCGGAGCACGGGTCAGTCTCTATTGACGGTATACCACCAAGAGGCTGTGAAGTCGGATGGGTATCTGAGTTTCCTGATCGAAATATCCTGTTTGACCGTGT
>QZAC01000142.1 GCA_003838065.1 Methanocalculus sp. MSAO_Arc2 | reverse complement strand
GGGTTATTGCTGATTCCGGGGATGAGGGGATCATCGCTGTAGCTGAGGCACAGGTGAACCGGACGGGTGGAAAGGCCGTAGCAGTTGAGATCATGTGGGATAGCAATGACGTTGCCAGACTCCACGCCGTCAAGAGCAATTCCCCGGGCAAGACCCACAAGCCCGCAGTTCTCCCGCGCCATCATGTCACCGATATTCCCCACAACTGCGAGTTTTGCCAGATCCTGGTTTGAACGATTCATCTCACGTGCAACAAGGTATGCAATCCCTGCTGCAGAGAGTTTTGTGATTCCATAGGGAAGGCAGTTCACCTGTCGAAACTCAATAGTCGATGGCTGGCTGATATGATGATCAAGGATAATTACTTCATCCTGTACAAGACCGTGCTCCTCGATCAGGTTCTGCTGGCCGGATCCAAGGTCAACAAAAAGTTTGAGAGTATCGTCTTTTGGCACCCATTTCATCATCAGAGGTTCAAGCTGCCTGAGAAAGACCGAATGAGTTTGGACCTCCTCTCTCTCAAGAGCCACCCGCATAATCGCTTCACTCGCAATGCCATCGGCATCAATATGCGAGATGATCGTTACTGCAGATGCAGATCTGATGATCTCTGACGCCTCACTGAGATCGTCAGCAAAAGCCATACAGTAATAGATACGATCTTGTAATACAAGAATAATGGTGTGTCATGCCGTCATGGTTAACAGAATGGGTTGATAGTGATCCGATCACATCCCTCCGGATGGAGGCAGTTGAGAAGAATGCTGTTGCACTCGGGGTATCAACCCTACAGATGATGGAAAGCGCAGGAAAAGCCCTGGCAGACCGTGCGCTCCTGAGATCACCAAAATCCGTTCTCGTCCTCTGCGGAAAAGGAAACAATGGAGGAGATGGTTTTGTTGCCGCCCGCTACCTTGCCCGCCATACGGAATGTACCTGCCTGTACCTTGCAGGAGAAAGATCCGGTGATTCTGCAACAAATCTCACAGCACTCAGGCATTGTGGAGTTTCTCTCTCTTCATTTGCCTGCAAAGAGGACCTCTCTCTATTCGAGAAGATATTTTCATCTGCAGATCTGATCATCGATGCTCTGCTTGGTACCGGTGGTGCCGGTACTCCCCGGGAGCCAATCGCAACATGCGTCAGGATGGCAAATGATTCCCCTGCATATATCCTGTCCGCTGATCTCCCGACACCGGGTATATCAGCAGACGCTATTCTTGCGTTTCATCGGAGCAAAGGAGGTGCACAGGAGATCTCTGATATAGGCATTCCAATCGAAGCCGAATGTTTTTGTGGACCCGGGGACCTTGTCCTTATCCCACAGAAAAAGGCAACCTCTCATAAAGGAGCTGGTGGCAGGGTCCTCATTATCGGTGGAGGGCCGTACCAGGGAGCGCCCTATCTTGCAGGTCTTGCTGCCCTTCGGGCCGGGGCGGATATTGTGCGGGTGGCAAGCCCTGCTATCCTCGACTGCCCCGACATTATCCACCTTCCCACCTCACAGGAGATCATCGTCGATGATGACATCAGGCACCTGATCAGCCATGCACGTGATGCAGATGCTGTTGTCATCGGTCCTGGAATGGGGGCAATGAGCCATAATGTGGCTGTTGAACTCGCACATGCTTCGCGACGCGTCGTGATCGACGCAGACGCACTCCGCCCACCCCTTCCTGCGGGAGATGAAACCGTCTACACTCCACACGCAGGTGAGTTTGCCCGCGCGTTTGGCAGAAAGCTATCAGGAAACCCTCAATCCGACGTCCGTCTTGTCAGGGATGCCAGCACCGGGTCAGGTGTGATACTCCTGAAGGGAACATGCGATATTATCAGTGACGGAACGCGAGTCAGATTCAACAGGACAGGCGTGCCTGCAATGACCGTTGGTGGTACAGGTGATATTCTCGCCGGGGTTGTCGCTGCCCTTCTCTGTCGTATGCCGGCGTTTGAGGCAGCATCAATTGCAGCATATGCAAACGGGCGCGCCGGAGAAGTGGCGGCAGAGGCGATTGGTGACGGCCTGATCGCACACGACCTTCTTCTGCACCTTGCGCAGATACTCTATGGAGACTGATAAAGATGGCAGAGTTCACTCATATCAACGGCAATCGGGTCCGGATGGTTGATGTCACCGGGAAACCCGATGTTTCCCGATCTGCAACCGCAACAGGCAGGATATATTTGAGTGGTGAGACACTCCGGGCAATATCGGAAAAGACGACACGAAAAGGAAACGTCCTGGCAACCGCAGAAATAGCCGCCATCCAGGCGGTTAAAGAGACATCACGGATCATTCCAATGTGCCATCCACTTCCGATCGGCGGGGTGTCTGTTGCATTCAACGAAACAAACGAATTCATCGAGGCAACCGTCACTGTGAAAACCTATGGGAAGACAGGTGTTGAAATGGAAGCACTGACCGGGGTGTCTGTTGCACTGCTCACCATCTGGGATATGGTTAAATCTGCAGAAA
The DNA here is from genome assembly GCA_003838065.1 of Methanocalculus sp. MSAO_Arc2. Lineage (GTDB taxonomy): Archaea > Halobacteriota > Methanomicrobia > Methanomicrobiales > Methanocorpusculaceae > Methanocalculus. The sequence goes on along the minus strand of QZAC01000142.1, from coordinate 28,154 downwards.
AAGATGAACACGGGCAGTACCCCATGACCCGTATTGAAGGAATTTCAGTACTTTCAAAAGAGAAAGGGACGCCGGAACCAATCCTTTAAGTCCACAGGTGACGAAGAATACAGAACACGGGAGCTTTCCCGTTAAGGAATGTGGCTTCATTGGCAAGCCGAACCTGGAGCATAATATGTCACGATCTATGTATTCATACGTCCGTGAGGCATGGAAAAAGCCTGGCGAGACAGACGTCAAGAGACTCCTCTGGCACCGCATGCAGAAGTGGCGGCGTGAGGGATCGGTCACAAGGATCGAACACCCAACACGCATTGACCGCGCCCGATCACTTGGGTATAAAGCAAAACAGGGAATCATCGTTGTCCGGGTCCAGATCCGCCGTGGCGGGCGGAGAAAATCCAGATATGTCCGGGGACGAAGGAGCGCGCGGATGGGAATCGCCCGTTCGACTGCCGCAAAAAGCATCCAGCGCATCGGTGAAGAGCGGGCAGGCAGGCGGTACCCGAACATGGAGGTACTTAACTCCTACTGGGTAGGCGAAGACGGCATCAGGAAATATTATGAAGTCATTCTGGTCGACCGTAGTCACCCGGGCATCAGAAACGATGCGAACCTGAACTGGATCTGTGACCAGAAGAACCGGGTATTCCGCGGCAAGACCTCTGCCGGGCAGAAGGGACGCGGCATGCGCCACCGTGGAAAAGGAACAGAAAAAACACGCCCCAGTATCCGTTCACATAAAAATCTGGGGAAATAACCCTTTTTTTATGACAGTCACGGATGTTTTCATCCACCCCTATCCAGAGGGGGACTCAACGCTTCAACGAATGGCACGGGCCGCACGTGATGCCGGATATGACACAATCGTTGCGATCGATCATCCTGAGTGTGAGTATTATTCGGTTTCGATCTTAAACGGCACAATTGTAACTGAAGGAACCCCCAAAGCCGTGCATGCCGCAGTCAGGAAGAAGGGGCGCGGGATCATCGGAGTTGATGCAGGGGAGAACAGCTTTAACCGCAGCGTCATCCAGATACCGGGAGTTCACCTTCTCACAGGACTGCACCGGACACAGAAGAACTCGTTTGATCATGTTACTGCCAGATTCGCCGCTGTCAGAAAGGTTGGAGTGCACCTCGATATTGGCCAGATCATTACCTGTCGTGGCCATGCCCGCCAGAAGGTGCTGGCCCGTTATCATGAACTCCTCGTGCTCCAGAGAAAGTTTGGATTTGTGTTCGCAATTGGAAGTGGTGCACGATCAATTCTTGACCAGCGAACGGTGCGCGAGATGATTACCCTGACCAGCCTGTTTGGAATGACACAGGAAGAGACACTATTGGCCCTCAGGGGGGTTTTCGATCTCTTCGAGCATTCTTCTTTTCCCAGGGTGGTCCAATGAAAAGGCTTCCCCCAACGCTCAGGGAAAAAAGGAGATATATCCTTGTACGGATCATTCCGGGGACCATTTCTGCAGATGAGCGGGAATTGTATTATGCTGTTGCCGATTGCATTACGTCACTCTATGGAGATACGGTCGCCGCCCTCATGCATGCAGCTACCATCAGGAGGGAAGGAGACTATCTTATCCTCAGGTGCAGACGGGGATGGGAGACAAAACTCTGTTCAGCGGTTGCTACAGTCAGAATGGTTACCAGTACACCAGTGCACCTTGAGACGTGCGCCATCTCGGGGACTATCAAGGCGCTTCGGAAACAAATCAGACCGCAGAAGAAGGGAGATCCATTCGTCTGCACGATCAATTCAGAAGAGCGGGATGGCATCAGATATCCGGATGGAAAGATTGACCTTATCAGAAGAGATATGAAAGGTCAGGAAGTAGTATTTCTCACACAAGACGACATGGAGATGTTTCATGCAACCACAACCAAATCAAATGGGATATGACCGGGCGATCACCGTCTTCAGCCCTGACGGCCGCCTCTACCAGGTCGAGTACGCACGCGAAGCAGTCAAACGTGGAACAACGGCTGTAGGAATTAAATGCAAAGAAGGGGCCGTTTTAATCGTCGACAAGAGGGTAAGCTCAAAGCTGCTTGAACCCTGGTCAATCGAAAAGATCTTTCAGATAGATTCCCATATCGGCGTTGCATCATCCGGCCTGGTCGGAGATGCCCGCGCACTTGTCGACCGTGCCCGTGTCGAGGCGCAGATTAACCGCGTCTCCTATGACGAAGCAATCGATGTCGAAACGCTTGCTAAAAAGCTTGGCGATCACATGCAGACCTACACGCAGTTTGGCGGCGCACGGCCATATGGCACAGCACTCCTGATCGCCGGTATTGCAGATGGTATATGCCACCTCTTTGAGACCGACCCCTCAGGAACGCTTCTCGAGTACAAAGCCACAGGCATTGGAATTGGGAGACCTGCAGTGATGAAGGTCTTTGAGGAAGAATATGACCCCGAACACACCTGCAAGGATGCAATCCTCCTCGGTTTAAAGGCCCTGCATGCTGCAACCGAAGGGAAGTTTGATGTAAATACCGTCGAGATAGGTCTTGTATCGCTACAGGCTGGCTCCTTCAGGAAAATGACGCCGGAAGAAGTCGCCATCTGTGTCGAGAAGTTCGAGCAGTGAGGTGGATCGGATGATTCCTCTCGATCGTGCCGTCATCGCGCGCCTTGAATCACATGGAGAACGGTTTGAGATCCTTGTCGACCCGGATCTCGCCCAGACAATCCGTGAAGGCGGCGAGATCGATATCGAAGATGTTGTTGCTGCGCAGTATGTCTATGAGAATGCTGCGCATGTGGAGAAGGCGTCTGATGAAGCCATGATGAAGGTATTCAAGACGACTGCATTTGATACCATTGCACGGACAATCATTGAAAAGGGTGAAATTCATCTCACATCTGAACAGCGCAAACAACGATCTGAAGAAAAACGTCGTCAGGTCATTACATATATCGCACGGAACGCCGTCAACCCCCAGACAAACCTGCCGCACCCGCCACAGCGGATTGAACTTGCGCTCGAAGAGGTCAGAGTAAATTTTGACCCTTTTAAATCGGTTGAAGCCCTTGTCAAAGAAACCGTCAAAGCTCTGAGGCCCATCCTCCCGATAAAATTTGCTGAGCGGAGATTTGCAGTCAGGATCCCACCCGACCATGCCGCGCGCGGGTATGGAGAAATCGCCGGTGCACCCATGGTCACGATGGAAAAAGAGGAATGGCAGGCAGACGGATCATGGATATGCCTGGTGAAGATACCAGCAGGCATGCAGGAGGAGTTCTTCTCGCTCATCAACCGTGTCTCAAAAGGGGAAGCAGAAGTCAGGATCATAGAGTAACTTAATAGGAACAGATAGCCAATAACATACGACATCTTCGGAGACACCAGTCATGGCAAAAGGAAAACATAAGGCAAAGGGTCGCGTTACAGGAAGCTCAGGGCGTTTTGGACCACGTTATGGGAGGTCTATCAGAAAAAGCGTTAACGTGATCGAAAAAGTCCAGAGACGAAAGCACCTCTGTCCACGGTGTGACACAATCTCGGTGAAACGTGAAGGAACCGGCATCTGGAACTGTAGAAAATGCAATTTCAAGTTCGCTGGTGGAGCATACTCACCGCAGACGCCCGGACTGAAGGTGGCACTGAGGAATATTGAAGCATCGATGAAGAAGGAGGCATAGAATCGCGTGTCAGGATCGTACAAATGCGCTCACTGCAAGAGGCGTGTAGAGATCGATGTAAATGTCCGCTGCCCGTATTGCGGACATCGTATCCTCTTCAAAGAGCGTGGGGCAATAACGAAAAATCTTAAGGCCAGATGACGATCCTGACCACATCACGGAGGCCCTCCCAGGAGCTCCGGACATTCGCACGGGACCTTGCTTTTGCCCTTGGGTGTGAACATATCAACCGGGGAAAGACAGGGCTTCGTGATCTTTGGACTCTGGATCCGGTGATCCTTTTTATTGAAAAACAACAGGAAGAGATCGTCATCCGAATACAAGAAGACGAACTCGTGGCAGGAGAGATCAGGCTGTCGGGATGCTCAGTCAAAACCCGTGAAGGGAAAATCCGCAAAGGGGTCTTTGTTTCCGACCAATCGGTTTATGATCTTGTAAACAGATATGTACCTGTCACGATGGTGGAGGGCCTACAGGACGGCATCACCTTTGACGGCAGGCAGAGACGATTGTACCGGTGTGAGTTGCAGACATGACGCATAGTGCGGAATTCTGGTTTAGAACCCCACATGCACCGATCCTTTACCAGGCACTCTCTCCGGAAACCGCAGATGAGACCGGGGATCGGTCACGTGCAGCAGTCAGCCTGAAAAACGATTGCCTCCTCCTCACAGTCACTGCCGGGGATATCCCGGCACTGCGGGCTGCAATAAATATGTGGCTCCGCCTCATCATCATAGCAGAAGAAATGCAGGAGATTGGTTAGAGTGGAAAACCCAAACATTCCCCAGAAGGTCCAGGATCAGATTGCACAGCTCCAGCAGATGCAGCAGCAGATGCAAACGATTCTTCAGCAGAAGAGCCAGTATGAAATGACGGTTCGTGAAGCAAAACGTGCACAGGAAGAGTTGAAAGAGACATCCCCGGATGCTGTGGTCTTCATGAGTGTCGGATCGGTAATGATGGAGCAGTCAAAAGAGCATGTCGAAAAGACGCTTGCCGAAAAAATTGATACGCTGGAGCTTCGGATAAAATCACTCCAAAAACAGGAGAAAGCGCTCTCTACCAAATTCGAACAACTCCAGCAGCAGGTAAGAAACGCAATCGAAGGTCGTGTGCCAGAAGCAGCATAATCATCTTTTATTTACAACCATCATTTTTTCCACGGTCATTTCCCGTATCGCACACGCAGGTCCCTCACGCCCGGTACCTGATTCTTTTACCCCACCATACGGCATCTCATCGACCCGGAACGTCGGGACATCATTTACCATGAACGCCCCGACATCAATTGCCGAAAAGGCGTTCTGTGCTATCTGAAGGGAATCTGTGAAGATGCCTGCCTGCAGGCCGTATGATGAACTGTTTACGATCGCTATCGCCTCATCAACTGTTTGAAAAGGCGTGAGCAGAATAACCGGAGCAAAAATCTCCCTGCACGAGATCGGTAGTTCAATACCAACATCCGAGAGGATGGTCGGCTGGAGAAGTGCTCCGTCCCGTTTGCCACCGGTAAGGAGGCGGGCACCAGAAATCCGGGCAGACCTGATTTCTTCCTGCGTACGCAGTGCAGCTTCAATAGAGATCATCGGGCCAACATCGGTATTTGGATCCTCTGGATCTCCGACCTTTAATTTTTGGGCACCCGCACATATCCGTTCGGTCATTTCTGCATAGATCTCGCGCTGGATAAGGACGCGCTGCACAGAAACACAGTTCTGGCCTGCATTCACAAACCCGCCGGCGATTATCCGGCTGGCGGCATACTCAAGGTCAGCATCGCCACACACAATCACCGCCGCATTCCCCCCAAGCTCAAGCCCCACCTTTTTTCTGCCAGCACGGTTTTTGATCTGCCACCCAACATCAGGGCTTCCGGTGAAGGAGAGATAGCCAAACCGGTCATCTGAAATGATCTCGTTAGCCACAGCACCTGGTGCAGGGATAACCGATACAGCTTCTCTGGGGTAACCTGCAGACAGGATGATCTCGGCGAGGATCAGGGAAGAAAGCGGAGTCGCTGTTGCGGGTTTGAGGAGGAAAGGGGCACCTGCTGCAATGGCCGGGCCGATCTTATGGCAGGCAAGGTTCAGTGGATAGTTGAACGGGGTGATGGCAAGTATCGGGCCCACCGGCACACGGGTGAGGTATCCGGTACGGCCAGCACCTCCAGCTGTGCGATCGAGGGGGAGGATGGATCCAATGACCCGTCCTGCTTCTTCAGCAGATATTCTGATCGTCTCGATCGCACGAAAGACCTCGCCTTCTGCCACTTTCCGGACTTTTCCACCTTCAAGAATCAGTGTAGAGATAAGTTCGTCCCTTCGCTCGAAAAGGAGCTCGGCGATCGTCGTGAGCACCATCCTCCTTTCGTATAAAGGAAGTGCGCGGGTCTCCTGAAATGATTCTGCTGCAAATACCGCCCCCAGCGTGAGATCAGCAACCGAACCGATGCAGACGGAAGCAACCTTTTCGCCGGTAAATGGATATATCACCGGGATGGTCTCTCTACCGGTTTTCCATCTGCCGCCGATGCAGAATGGTCGTGGATCTTCCATATATCGAGAGAGTCGGGAAAGAATAAAAAGATCAGGGTGTTTTCCTGGTATACTCCAGGAGGTTGATCGCGTTGATCATTGCTTCTGCTGATGCAAGGACGATGTCATCACCTGAAGAACTCGCATCATAGGTCCGACCCTGTGGATCTTCGACTGTGATCGTCACATGTCCAAGTGCATCTGTTCCGCCGGTGATTGCCTCGATCCGAAATTCCTTCAGCGAAACAGCTACCGGCATGACGTTAAGAACAGCATTTACCGCTGCATCAACCGGGCCATTGCCAATTGCGCTTGCCACCTTCTCCACACCATTGACAAAGGCACGAACACTTGCTGTTGGAATGCTGTGGTTTCCACACATAACTGCTATATCAAGGAGTTCGACCGCTTTTGTAACTGCCTGGATATCCATAACATCCTCGGCGATCACGTAGAGATCATGATCGGTCACCCTCTTGCCTTTTGAAGAGATGGTTTTGATCCGGTCAACGATCTCATCAAGCTGAACATCAGTTGGATTGATATGAACAATGGAGAGCATCTGGCGGACCGCATGGCGGCCGACATGTTTGCCAAGCGCTAGACGGCGCCTATGACCTACCATCTCCGGAGTCATGATGCCCGGCTCAAATGTCTGGGTATTTGCAATAATCCCATGGGAATGGATCCCGGATTCATGGGCAAACGCATTATCTCCGACCACCGGCTGGACAGGCACTATCGGTATCCCGGAATAACGGGACACAAGCCGGGACATCTCAACCAGACGAGTAGTCTCGATCCCGGTCTGAATGCCATGGACCGCCTCAAGGACCATCACGGTCTGAGCGATATCAGCGTTTCCTGCACGTTCACCAATCCCATTCACCGTCACCTGCACCTGCCGCGCACCTGCCTCAACTGCGGTTGTGGTATTGGCAACCGCAAGTCCGAAGTCATTGTGACAATGAATATCGATGGGGACTTTGATCTCTTCTGCCAGGAGCCCGATCAGATCATGCATCTTCTTCGGGGTGAACACTCCGACCGTATCAGGGATATTGACAACCGTTGCACCGGCATCAACTGCCGTCCTTAAGACATTGATAAGGTACGGAGTATCAGTCCGGGTCGCATCCATCGCTGAAAACATGCATGAGCCAAGATGATCGCGGACATATGCCACAATCTCGCCAGTCATGGCGATGACCTCTTCACGGCTCTTTTTGATGGTATTCTCACGCTGGATATCAGATGTCGGAATAAAGACATGCACCATGTCAACCCCGCAGTCAAGACAGGTATCGACATCGGCTTTCCGTGATCGCGAAAGGCCACAGATAGATGCAGAAAGGCCTTCAGCTGCAATTGTTGCCACAGTCTCCTTCTCTTGCTCTGAGGAGGAGGGAAAACCAGCTTCGATCGTATGTACACCAATCTCTGAGAGGAGGCGTGCGATATCCAGTTTCTGTTCAAGGGTGAATGATACACCCGGTGTCTGTTCACCATCCCTGAGGGTGGTGTCAAAAACAGTTACTCTCTTTGGAGACCTGCTTTCAACAAAGAAAGCAATCCCCCACAGTAGCTTTTGCCGTAGGCATACAGGTATATAGCATTTGTATGAAGATAAAGGATTCTATGAAAAGAGTGCAAAATACGAAAACGCCCAGATCGGAATTTGAATCCGAGTCGATGCCGTGACAGGGCATCATGATAGGCCACTACACCATCTGGGCACCTGAATACTGATCCCGCCTCCCGGAATCGAACCGGGGACATCGCGGTAGCCGCGCAGTTCGCCCGCAGGCGAGAATCTTACTACAGCCGCGCACTCTACCAGTCTGAGTTAAGGCGGGTAACTGCACTAAATAAAGTGGCGAAGATGACATATAAACATGTCGAATCGATAAATACGCCCGAATGAAGACGAAAGACCATGAAGTACCCCTATTGAGATGAGAAATCTCATAGATTGGCTCGTTCAAGCGAAAAAAGACATAACAGAGGAGAAATATGAATGAAACAAAAAGTCACCCCGGCAGTTCTCCGCGCAGGGGATCGATATTCACCTCCAGCACACGATCAACCGGATTAAGACACAGCACCTCTTAATATCTCCTCACCTGTAAACCCGGAATACTATCAAAATGGTGAATACACGTCACAATCTCACCATCATATCCAAGTGCTATTGCGGCGATCAGCCCATCAAAATACCCAACAGGTTTGCCTTCCTCCCGCAATCTTGCAGAGAGCGCTCCAAAGATCCTGAACGTCTCATCAATAATATTCTCTTCAATGAGATTCTCTCAGATTGCTTCGATCGCGTTTTGATTCTTCTTCGGAGAGGATGAAAGGTATGCACCTCTATAGAGCTCGAGAATTGTGATCGATGTGGTTGCAGGAGTTTCGCCATCCTCCTCAATTGTTTCCAGTACAGTGAGTGCATCAGGTTTGTGGCGGATCAGGTCTATAATCAATGAGGTGTCAGGTATTCGCATCAAAGTCGACCTCTCGCATCGTTGCCTTTCTCATCTCACGGGAGGCCCGTTCAATCGAATCTGCGAGCTCCTGGTTTGGACCAGGCTCTTTGAGTATCTCGGAGAGCTTTTTCCGGGGGGGAGTAAACCTGAAGATGACTTCTGAGAAACTCATTGTAGTCACACATTTCAGCCGGGACAGCCTCACATAGGCATCATCGCTGATACGTATGGTTCTGGTTCCCATATCTGTGTATATGTATGCTTGTGCACATAGTATCGATGATTGAGAGGAGGGTAAGGATGACTATGGAGCGGTTAATGCTGCCGGGGCCGCCCGGATCGCCTCCTGCTATGCCCAGAAGATCCCGGCACTCCAATTGAATTTTCCAATGGGGAACATATCGTTAGCTCTTCGGTAATGACCGTTTCACCTGCCGATCAGTGTCCCTCCCAACATCGAGCGGTTCAAGGAGCAAAAAGCGCCACCGCACCTCGAGCGTATCGTTTATATACGATAACCTTTGCAGTTTTTATCGTTTATAGACGACATCTAGATGAATGAGTGCTGCCTCATCCGGATCCCATTTCGCTTTTATCGATCGATCATCTCTTCGTTTTAATCATATTGAGACGTAAATAAAAGCAAAATAGACTTAGATTTTGTAGGAATATGACGCTTACCTTATTCTGGAAGGATACGATCCACTGTGCAGGAAACAAGAGTGCTCCCTTTTTCCATATTCCTGGAATCATCCTCAGATAATATCCGTGCCTCATCAAGACCGATACCATGACGAAACATGCGTGAGATGGCCGGGGGAAGGCCCGCATCCTCCATCGCACCGGTCACCGCTTCGATGTCATAGGGAATTCGTATATGGCATACAGAGAGGGGGGCAGTTTCCAGGACACAGTAACATGCACGTGGGTCCCGATCTGCTGGACGACCAACTGAACCGGTATTGATAAAGAGGCAGTTGTTCAGTGTCTGTGTCCAGGGGATGTGTGTATGTGCAGAGACGACCACATCCGCCTGCGCAGCCTGAGCATAGTCAAGAAGCTCGGCGCCAGACGTTTCCGGCCCCAATCTTCCTTGTATTGAACCAGGACTGCCATGGGTGAGAAGGAGCGTTGATCCATTCACTGTTATTCGTATCTCCCTCTGAAGCGAACCCAGATATCTGCGGCTCTCCTTTGATAGCTGTTTTCGTGTCCAGCAGAGGGTAATGCTCTTCTCATCATCACCCACCACTTTCTTTCCGCACTCCTTTTTTGTGAGGGAAAGGATGTCACAATCGATATTTCCAGCAACTCCAATGATTTCCTTTTCACGGATCACGCGGACCGTCTCTTCAGGAAAAGGACCAAAACCAATAATATCCCCCAGATGGAGAATGTGTGTTGCTCCCCGCTGTTCAGCATCCGAGATGACCGCCCGGAGTGCCGGGAGATTTGCATGGATATCCCCGATAAGCGCGATCCGGAGTGGTTTGTCCTCTCCCTGAAGAGAAAGGGACCCTATTGCAAAGGGTGCAGCAATACTCTGCCTGATCGAATTGAAAACACCACCTTCTTTCATTGCATTCCACTGGTGGACAAATGAGGTATACAACACATCGCGGCGGGACTTTCGATCTGCTTCCAGATTCAGAATTCCAGGCCTGATAAAAACCATAAAACCCGAGTTGCCAAAAAACGCCCTGACCCGGTCTTCCTCTTCTTGTAGAAAATCATTGAGGACATCCAGCCAGACATCACAATCATGCATATCCCCGAGGATATCCTGGAGGTGTTTAATCTCCTGTATGGGCTTTTTTAGCGTACCGGAATACAGATCATTGAAGATCTCCAGGGTATACCTGAGCCGTTTTGCTGCGATACGCATATCATGGTGCTCAGATATCCTGGCAGGATCGTGGATAAAGCGTTCATACGAAAACAGTTCTTCCAGCCTCAGGCTGATAGCCCGGTATGCTGCCTCATATGCCCATCTGGTGTGTGTATCGGTTCTGTGTAAATGTGCATGAACAATTGTTTCCCGGCACCAGTCAAGGAGTTCATCTGCGATCCGGGATTGTTCAAAAGCATCGACCGACGATACAACACCAGGATGAAGAGCGGACCTCTTCTCTGTCCAGCGGAGAAGAAGGCATTCTATACCTGTCCTGATTGGCGGTTCAAAAGAGCTTGGGCCAGGCAGGACAGAGGGAATGGACCTCCTGGTAAGATACATCCGAATCCGGGAAAAGAGCAATGATACCCACTGAACCGGGCCGGATCTATCCACTGAAATATCCACAGACTCAATAACAGGCGCTTCTTTACGAGTGGCAGAACTTCCCCCCTCAGGCGGTAGAAAACCAGCATACCAGACAGGGGGGTGTTCTTGCGGCAGAGTATCGAGGTATTCGTTCAGAAAATCGATCTGTACATCAAGGTCCCGGGCCGCACCAAGGGATCTGGTGATAGAACGGACGCCTTTTCTCAATCGTTTATACATCACGGGGGTGAAACAGGGGGCAAAGAGGGGGAGCGCAGCACGGATGCGACGGGATGCAACACGCATTCGGTGAATGTACTCGATATCATCAGATATTTTAACCCCATCTGCCTCAGCCATGATCTCCTCGGTCAGTTTCCTGAGAACCTGCGCGCCATACAGACAGAACCCCTCATCATGTTTATGCGACTTATCTCCAGCCATGCCAGGCACCCCGGTATTTAATCAGCCATTTCTGTGAGTTGCATGGCGCCTCCCCTTCAACTGGATGAATCTTCTCATACGTGCCATCAGAATTGAGACGCCATGACTTCACATTGTCACGAAGGTGCACGTTCAGTATCCTGATGAGAGCATTACAAAGAGCAGAATCCTGCACAGGGAAGAGCACTTCGACCCTCCGCCTGAGATTTCTCTGCATCATGTCTGAGGAGCCAAGGAGTATCTCGTCATTGCCCCCATTATGGAAATGGTAGATCCGTGCATGCTCCAGGAACCGCCCAACAATCGAGGTGACGGTGATATGGTCAGATATCCCTGGGATTCCTGGTCGAAGAGCACAGAGCCCTCGGACGTTCAGGTCAATCCGTACACCCTCCCGTGATGCCCGGTAGAGAGCTCCAATAATATCGGGATCAAGAAGGCCATTTAATTTCAACGCGATATAACCGTTTTTCCCCTGTCTCTGATGCTCGATCTCTCTATCGATACGTTCAAGAATCCCCTGGAGAAGGGTTTCCGGCGCCACCAGGAGTTTTCGGTATCCTTTCCTGCCGGCATACCCGGTTAAGACGTTGAAGAGTTCGGTAACATCGGTTGCAATATCGAAATCTGCAGTGAAATACCCGATATCTCCATACATCCTGGTGGTGACTGTGTTATAATTTCCGGAACTCAGATGAACATACCGATAGATGCCATCCGGCTCCCTTCTCACGATCATCGCCACTTTCGCATGTATTTTCAGCCGCTCATGCCCATACACGACATGAACTCCTTCCTTCTCAAGGGCGCGTGCCCAGGTGATATTGTTCATTTCATCGAACTTTGCCTTTAATTCAAGGACGACGGTCACCTGCTTCCCATGCTGACGCGCCTTCATCAAAGCATCGACGATCGGTGAGTTGCGATCAATTCTGTACAGGGTGATCTTGATTGCGAGGACATCGGGATCAGTTGCAGACTGTCGAAAAAGGCGGACGAGTGGACTAAAACTGTCATAGGGATGGTAGAATAGGACATCCCGGGATCTGACAGTTGCAAAGATATCTTCTGCCAGAGAAAGAGAATCAGAGATATGGGGTATAAAGGGTTGATCAAGGAGATCGGGACGTGGCAGCCCATGCAGTTGCCAGAGATCTGTATACCCGATGAATCCGGAGATACCATAGACATCGGTTTCTTTCAGGCCAAGACGATCTGAGAGAAGGAGGATGAGCCGGGGCGGCATGGCAGAATCGACCTCAAGCCTGACCGGCATTCCGGTTCGCCTGCACTCGATGCTCTCCTCAACCGCTGTCAGGAGGTCTGATGCCTCATCGATAACAACCTTGATCTCGGCATCTCGCGTGAGCCTGAACCGGTACGACCCATCTACTGTCATCCCGGGAAATAGGAGACTCAGATTGTGAGCAACCAGATCTTCAAGGAGGACGAACCGGCAATGTGTAGAAGCTCCGCCGGAATTTACCGGAATGAACCTGCCAAATGTGAGCGTTGGTATCTTTATCCGGGCAAGAAAGCGCCTTCCTTCCTGAGAACTTAATTCCACAGCAAGATTCATTGAAAGGTTTGAGATGAATGGAAACGGCCGTGCCGCATCGATTGCCATCGGAGTTAAGATAGGATAGATAGTTGTCCTGAAATATGCATTCATCGCTTCTTTTTCGTCATTTGTCAGATCAGAAAAGGGTACAATGGATATTCCGGCTTCCATAAGAGAGGATACAAGTGAGTGCAGCCATGTATCATGATAGAGACGATAGAGCTCATCCACCTGGATCTGAATCTTCCAGAGGAGATCTTCAGGCACAGCGCCATCGGGTGGCAGGGTCCAGGCACCGTCACGGACCTGGTGGCGGAGCCCTGATACCCGCACCATAAAGAACTCATCGAGATTGCTCCCACAGATCGCAAGGAATTTTATTCGTTCCAGGAGCGGATGAGTGTCATCATTTGCCTCGGCAAGCACCCTCTGGTTAAAGGCAAGCCACGAGAGTTCACGGTTGATGTAATAGTCCGGATTATCATAAGTGCTCGTTTCTTCAAGTGTCATGCCACACCCCTTTGTTCTGGATCATCCATAATTGGGAATCTAAAGGTTCTCTTCCCGGCTGTACGCGGGTATAACTACCATCTTCATTCATCTGGCGCATCTTCACTGTATCCTTGAGATGGATGGTGAGTATTCTGTCAATGATTTGGGATCTGATCTGTTTGTCCCTGACCGGGTAGAGGACCTCGACCCTCCGATCAAGGTTTCGCGGCATCAGATCTGCAGACCCGATCAACACCTCTTCATCACCTCCGTTTCTGAAGTAATAGATGCGTGTATGCTCAAGGAACCGGCCAACGATGGATGAGACCGTAATCCTATCCGATAGTCCAGGGATTTGTGGGCGAAGGCAGCAGATGCCACGGACCTGCAGGTGAATCGATACCCCTTCCCGTGATGCACGGTAGAGCGCTGTGATACAGGCAGGATCAACAAGTGCGTTGCATTTGAATGCAATGAAGCCATCTCCGGTCTGTTTATGGCGCAAGATCTCGCGATCGATCCTCTTGAGAATTTCATCCCGCATGCGCCCGTTCTTCCCATGTGAGACAAGAAGTGTCCGGTAGTCAGTTTTAACAGAGTATCCCGTAAGTGCATTAAAGAGATCGGCAGTGTCGGATCCAACATCAGGGTCAGAAGTAAAGATGCCAAGATCCGTATAGACCCGGGCAGTCTGCGCATTGTAGTTTCCCGATCCGATATGGGTGTAGGTAACGAGACCTTCCTGTTCACGGCGGACAACCATGCACAATTTTGCATGTACTTTCAGGCCGATGAGACCATAGACAACATGAACACCTGCACGCTCAAGTGCCCGCGCCCAGGTGATATTGTTCTCCTCATCAAACCGTGCCTTGAGTTCTACCAGAACAGTCACCTGCTTGCCTCTTTCTCGTGCTTCCATCAATGCAGAGACAACAGGCGATTCTGCCCCGACACGATAGAGGGTCTGCTTGATCGCAAGGACATCGGGATCTCGTGCTGCCTGCCTGATAAACGACACCACCGGGTTGAAGCTGTCATATGGATGGTAGAGGAGATAATCCCGTCTCCGTAGTGCAGAAAAGAATGCTTTCCCAATCTCAAGATCTTCTGGAATGAAAGGGAGAAAGGGTGTATCCTTCAGCTCAGGCCGGTTTATATCGGTCAGTTCCATCAGATCGGCCATCTGAAGTGGACCTGTGCCTGTATCAACCTGATCAATCTCGAGATGGAGCTTTGCTGCAAGCATATCCCGTATCCAGGGAGGGATGGAATAATCAACCTCAAGCCGAACAGCTTTTCCTATCCTCCGGTGCTCAACACCCTCTTCGATGGTCGTGAGAAGATCAGATGCTTCATCCTCCTTGATCTCAAAATCCGCATCCCTCGTGACCCGGAACGGATAGGATGCTGAGATCTCCATCCCGGGAAAGAGAAGATCGAGGTTTGCGGCAATGAGTTCTTCGAGCAGAACAAAATGATACTCTTTGCCTCCCGAATCACCCCCGCCGAAAAGGCGGACAAACCTTTTTCCAGCGCTTCTTGGGACCTTTATCCGAGAAAAGAGACGCCCTCTTTTTTTGTCATCGATAATAACAGCAAGATTCAATGAGAGGTTTGAGATAAATGGGAAGGGATGGGATACATCAAAGGCCATTGGAGTGATAATAGGGAAAAAATCCCTGAGAAAGATCTCACGTGCAGCCTGTTTCCATTCAGGGGAAAGATCATTCATACTATGGATATGGATACCCTCTTCCTCCAGTTCAGGCAGGAGCATCTCTTTCCAGCAGGTGGTTGCCTCTTTGAGGAGAGGGAGGAGATCTGATCTGATCCCCTGTATCTGTTCAGTTGGAAAGAGACCATCTGGTGGCCTTTCAAGAGCTCCGGCTGCAGCCTGCCTCCAGAGACCGGATAGCCGGATCATGACAAATTCATCGAGATTATTTGAAAAGATCGAGAGAAACTTGACCCGTTCAAGGAGAGGATGTGACCTGTCCTGTGCCTCCTCAAGGACGCGACGGTTGAACTGGATCCAGGAGAGTTCACGGTTATAGAAGACTCTTGGCGTGAATAAAAGAACCGAGTCTGCATTGTCATCAGAGAATGATGTATTACCCTCCATGGAGATTCACGTGTAATCATTGGGTTAGATACTGATTATATTTCCCGCACACAGGGATAATAACCAGAACCAATAGCAATACCAACATAGAATACAGATCCGGGCCGATTCAGTATAATGTATTCGCAGAAACCGATCCAATCTGGTACTATTGACGCCGCAATCCTCTCCGGCCTCTCTGCAGAGGCCCCGGAGGAAAGGCTCAGGGCACTTGAAAGACTTGAAAGTCTCATCAATAGCGAAAGGATGTCCGGCGAAGAGGCAATCCCATATCTTCTGCATGCACTCCGGGATGACGAGAAAGAGATCCGGAACACGGCAACATTACTCCTGGGATTAATCGGGGAGGACGCTCTTTCTGAACTCAGCAGGTTTCTTAACGATTCTTCCTGGGTTGTCAGATATCGTGTGTGCGAGGCGCTTTCCCTGATGAAGGTGCCTGCAGCATACCCTCACCTGCAAACAGCCCTGTCCGATGGAAAAGATCATGTCCGGTACATGGCTGCAAAAGGGCTTGGATTACTCGGGATTTCTTCTGCAGTTTCGGATCTTACTGTGCTCCTCAATGATGAGAATCCATATGTCAGGGCAATGGCCCAAAACGCCATTGATTCAATATCAGGCACGCCTACATCCTGATTCAAGGCAGGATGCTGTCACCCTTTCACCGGTAACTCCCATGACGTGATGAACTCATGGGTGATTATGTCCGATCGAAGAACACAGGTTTTCGACAGAAGATATCCATGACCCCATACCTCACCGTATAGGTCGAGTGGAAGACGTTGATTGGAGAAGGAAGAGGAATCCAGGTTTCATGTTCATTAACGACAATCGCAACACGCTCCCGTTCAATCCGTGCATATGGTGCAGACGTGAGCCTATCGTCTGGCGGGAGTGCAGCAGTGATATAGATCCGGTTCTCAGTCTCGATCATCTCATAAGGGATATCTGGAGGCATGCCTCCGACAGGCACCAGGATATATCCGCCAAAACCCCCTTCTGGTCGAAGCAGGCATCCTATAATACGGAGAGTTCCCCTCCTGAGCAGAGGATCATCTTCATCAACTCTGTGGTGTTCCATAAATACCCTCGATACGATACCGTTGCCCATCCTGTGTAACAATACCCCTTGATATAAGGGTGGCAAGTGAGTTTCGGACCACCAGCTGATCGAGTTCGAGGATGTCTGCCAGTTCATCGAGAGTAAAATCCTGATGAGAAAGGGTAATAATAATATCCAGATCGATATCCTGCCCACCATCACGTCGGGTCATCCTGACGATATCGTTCATCGTTGCCTCAATGTCACGTTCAAGATTCTCAAGGGTGTCAAGCAGGCTTTCGCGTGCCCGCGCCATCCGCCGGAGCATCGAGAGCGATTCGATGAGCCGAAGATCCGCCGATGGCAGGCTTGCGATACGCTGCTTTCCCTTTGTATTTTTCACTGTTACAATGAGATCAAACTCTGTCTGGAGAAAATAATATTTGCGCCTCCGATCATCTGTAAAGAACGAGATGATTGACTCGCGCTCCATCATATTCAGGTGCTCGATCACCGCTTTCGGAGAAAGAAACAGTCTGTTAGATATTTCGGTGACAAAACAGGGTTTCTGACGCAGCAACTCGATTATCCGCCTTCTGTTGCGGTTTCCAAGGATGTCAAGCAGACGGGATACCTCAACATGATCAAGCATACTAACATTATGTTAGGATTAATAGTATAAAAAATATGGTTTCATGAGAGCCGGTAGTTCGGGGCCTCATCTGTGATCACAATATCGTGTGGATGACTCTCTTTAAATCCGGCTGCCGTGATCCGTACAAAACGGGAGCGCTTTTTGAGATCTGAAATCGTCTTTGCACCGGTGTATCCCATCGCGGATTTGAGCCCGCCAACTACCTGATAGATAACATCCGAGACAATACCGGCATATGGGATGGCTCCTTCAACCCCTTCAGGCACAAACTTGGTTGCTCCGATTCCTTTTGACTGGAAGTACCGGTCACTTGACTGGCCCCCGGTCATAACACCTAGGGATCCCATCCCCCGGTACTGTTTATATCGCCTGCCCTTAATCACGATGATACGGCCAGGCGATTCATCAGTCCCGGCAAGCATGCTCCCCATCATGACGCTGTCAGCACCAGCAGCAATAGCCTTTGCAACATCGCCTGAATATCTGATGCCACCATCCGCAATAACCGGAACACCAGCCTCTTCCATAACATCAGCCACTGCTGCGATCGCAGAGATCTGTGGGAGACCGACACCTGTTACAATCCTGGTGGTGCAGATAGACCCAGGGCCTATCCCAACCTTGATCCCATCTACAGTATCAACAAATTCAGATGCAGCCTTGCCAGTTCCGATATTGCCAGCGATACAATCGGCATTTACACTTTGTTTTATCTCTCGTACCGATTTGACAACATGCATATTATGGGCATGGGCACAATCAATGACAAGCGCATCTGCACCCGCTTCATCAAGAAGCACGGCACGCTCAAAATCAAACGGCCCGACTGCCGCTGCAACCCGGAGATTTCCATGCTCGTCGCGGTTTGCCCGCGGGAACTGCCGCTTCTCAAGCAGGTCCTGCATCGTGATGATTCCAAGAAGTGACCCTTTGTTGTTTAAAACCGGCAGTCGTTCAACTTTCTTTGAATACATCAGTTCGAGCGCTTCTTCAGGAGTCACATCCTCCCTGACAGTAAACGGATCATGGGTCATCACCTTCTCAACCGCTTCCTCACCACGCTTTCCAACGATAGCCCGAATATCACGCCTGCTTACGATACCAACAAGCTGATTATTCTCGACCACCGGTGCCCCTCCAATCCCATGTTCATTCATCAACCGCTCAACAGAGATGATCGTCGCCTTAGGGTCCACAAAAAGAACGTTTCGTTCAATCAAATCCTCTGCACGCTTGACGATCCTGACCATCTCAGCCTCCTCTTCAGCGCTAAGATTCCTGTGGATTACGCCAATCCCACCCTCGCGTGCGAGTGTGATCGCCATATTTGATTCGGTTACGGTATCCATTGCGGAGCTGCAGATAGGAATAGTCAGAGGAATGTTCTTTGAGAAATGTGATCGGATATCGGCCTGGCTTGGTTCGACATAGGACTCGGCTGGTTCGAGTAGGACATCATCGAATGTCAGCGAGACCGGTACTTGCAGCTTTTTTTCAAACATGATTTAACACCGGATGAGCTCAATCGCTTTTTGGACCAGGGCCGGGTTGATGGCACCAGATCGGTCTCCACCGCAGACCATACCACGCACGCCGATGATCTCGGGATCAATTCTCTTCAGAAGCGGGATATCATCGAATATCAGCGACCCGGCAAGCGCCGTCTTCATACCAAGCTGCCTGTTCTCTCGCGTAAATGTGGTAAGGTCAGTTTCATCCATGAATGAAAACGTGGACATTCCATCCTTAATCCCTGTATCAACCATTGATATGTCGGCACCCTCTTCACCTGCTATCACTGCCATATCAAAAGGTGAGATTGTCCCCAGGCGCTCATGATCCGAGTATGCCGCGATGACAACCATCTTCTCAGGAAATACAGGCTTGACGGCCTGTACAACTGCATGTATCACCTGACGCGCATCTTCATGATCATGAAATAAAAGCCCGATTTTGACATAATCAGCACCGGCACAGGCAGCACCGTATGCTGCAAGTGAGGCGGTTCCGGGTTTTGGAGAGAAGTCGCCAATTGCCGCAGATACCGGTTTTTCTCCTGCAATCTCTTTGATCGACCTGATCACCCAGGGAAAGTTAGCTCCAAGAGATCCTTCCGCAGGGCGTTTCACATCGATAATGTCAGCAGATAGAGAGAGCTGTGCCTCTTCCAATGTACTTGGGCTGACAAGCAATTCCATAGAACTTAATGATCTCCGATGATAATAGTGATTGCGTTATACCATGGAGCTCATTTGTGCAATAGATCTCAGTTGCGGCCTGGTGGTGCATGGAAAAGCTGGAAACCGGGCAGAATATACCCCTCTCACATGGGGGATTGCAACAACCGCCGAACCACGGGGATACATCAAAGAAATACTGCCCCGATCAGTATATATTGCTGATCTTGACCGAATTCGTGGATCCGGATCGCATGACGAACTCGTAATCAGCCTCTCTGATCTCGTCTCCCGCTGTTACCTAGACCGGGGATGCCGGGGACCTGAAGATATGCTCATTGCACCAAATATAGAAAATGTGATAGGAACAGAAACTGCCGGTAGTGATCTAACCCTATATTCTGGCGGATACCTGAGTGTGGATGTCAGGGACGGACATGTTCTTCCAGGAGGAGAAGACCCAGAAGAGATCCTTTCCAGTGCAGAAGAATGGGGGTTTTCCGGCTGTATTCTCCTCAATATAACAGCGGTCGGTGGCAGTGGCGGTGTTGAATCCAGATATGCAGAGCATATCCGGTCAGCAACAGACCTCCCACTTCTCTATGGCGGTGGAATCGCGGGCATCCATGACCTTGAAACACTCGTTTCTGCAGGTTTTGATGGGGCAATCATCTCAACCGCCATCCATACAGGATCTATACCTCTAGATCTCATCAGGAGGGGATCCTTTTGCTGATCACAATAGAAGGGATCGATGGATCAGGAAAGAGCAGTCTGATCAAAGCGCTGAAACAGGACTTAATCGATCTGGACTGCATCTTTACCCGTGAACCAGGCACCACATGGATAGGCCAGGCGGTTCGGCAGGCGATTGCAGACGAGATCGATCCGGTTGCAGAGGCTCTGCTCTTTGTAGCCGACCATGCAATGCACCTGAAGACTGTTGTTCGTCCCGCGCTTGCCGATGGCAGGATTGTCATTTCTGACCGGTTCAGAGACTCACGATTTGCCTATCAGCAGGTAACGCTCACAGGTGTGATCGATTCTCCACAAAAATGGCTTCAAGCTCTCCATGAAGGATGGTCGATCACACCAGATCTCACATTCCTCCTTGTCCTCCCGGTGGCGCGCGCCCTTGAGCGGATCGGAACTGACGGGCTCCGGGAGCATTTTGAGCGGGAAGAGGTACTGGAATCAGTTCAGCGGGAATACCTTGCGCAGGCTGAACGTGAGCCCTGGCGGTTCATTCTCATAGATGCGGAAGAAAAGATGGAGGCGATCTCCTCCTTTGTGGCAGAAGAGATCAGGCGCGTTTGCGGATCGCAAGGACAACATCGCCAATTGTGAGGAGATCAACCTCCTTTCCACCGATTGTATAGGAAAAGACTGGAGAATAGGCACCATCAGGGATGTCTACCCGGGATCCGTTGACCAAAACATTTGAAACACCTGCTGCAAGTGCCTCTGCGGGGAGGGACCTGATCGCCTCCATCACAGCACCCGCCTGTTTTCTGAAGGTCGGGCCGATGAGACCCATATTAAAAGTGATATCAGAGAGAACCCGATCAAGGCGGGGTTCATCAGATATCCATTCAATCTCTGCGTTTGTCGCCCTCCCTGCATCACCGCCGTCATCAATTGTGATATGTGGAGTATAGATCGTCACATGACCAAGCGGTGCATTTAACGCAAGTCCCTGATCATGTTTGTATTTTCTCAGAAGTGCTACAACCGAGATCAGGAGATCACCGTGCTGAAGCGCTTGATCATCCTCAAAAGAGAGATCAGGCCAGAACCGGTCAATAATTCTCTCCCCGGCCAGGTGATAGTAGCATTCGCTTGCAAAGAAGGGGATATACGGTGCAAGCATTCTGCAGAGGGAGTCAAGCGTCACCCTCAACGTATACACCGCTCCCTCACGTGAGATGAGATCTGAATACAGTCTTCCTTTAACAAGTTCCAGATAATTATCAGCCAGCGCAGACCAGGCAAAATCGCGAATAGCTTTTAATCCCCTATCAAACTGGTACGAATCCAGGGCTTCTGTAACCTCATGTGCGGTTTGCGTAAGTCTGGCAAGGAGCCATCGATCTGCCAGTTCTGAGGGTTCACACGCATCACCTGATGCTTCCCTTCTGATCTGCAAAAGAGAGAACCTTACGATGTTCCACATTTTGGTCTGGAACCTCGAGGCGGCTATAACATCATTCCAGTTGAAGGTGATATCAGATCCGGTCGCACCCCCGGTTGCCGCCCACTGACGGAGTGCGTCGACTCCATACCGGTCGATTAACTCATCCGGGGTGATGACGTTGTTGCGTGATTTTGACATTTTAAAACCATCTTCGCCAAGGACCATCCCGTTGACCATAATGCTCTCCCAGGGCTTTTCACGTGTGAGTGCAACAGATCGAAGTATCGTATAGAATGCCCAGGTTCTGATGATATCATGACCCTGGGGGCGCAACTGTGTGGGATAGAGAGACGGTGTGTTCACCCCGTCCCATCTCGTAATTGCAAGCGGTGATATGGAAGAGTCCATCCAGGTGTCAAGGACATCTGTTTCACCGGTGAATCTTTCGGATCCACAGGCCGGACAGGGTGATTGTGGAGAATCAATCATTGGATCGACGGGAAGATCCCTATCATCAGGAAGAATGATATTCCCGCATGATGAGCAGAACCAGACAGGAATTGGTGTCGCGAAGAGTCGCTGGCGCGATATGCACCAGTCCCACTCCATCTGGGAGGTCCAGTTCAGAAGGCGGGTCAGCATATGTTCAGGATACCAGGTGATCTCTTGTGCAGACCGGATGATCTCATCAGGCAGTACCTTCACAAACCACTGCTGCGCAGAGAGGATCTCTATCGGCGTGCTGCACCGCCAGCATGTCCCGACCCGCTGGGACAGCTCCTCCTGGCGAATGAGGATGTCTGCCTGCCTCATATCGGAGAGGATCTGCTCCCGGCACTCCTGAGCCTTCACACCGGCATATTTCCCGCAGATGGAAGTCATAACACCACTCTGATCGATTGCAGACCTGAGATCGAGATTATGCTGTTTCCACCAGACAACATCCTGCTTATCACCGAACGTACAGATCATGACCGCTCCAGACCCAAACAATGGATCCACAGCACTATCTGCTATCACAGGGACTGAATAGGAAAAAAGAGGCACCCCAAGGGTTTTTCCCACAAGGTCTGCATACCGGTTGTCATCAGGGTGGACAGCAACGGCAACACATGCAGCAAGAAGTTCCGGCCGGGTGGTTGCAATTTCAATCCCGTCAAAGTCGAAATAATTGAGGTGCGTTACATTCTCACTATAGGAAACCTCAGCAAAGGCGATCGCGGTTTCACACCGGGTACAGAAGTTCACCGGGTGCTCTGCCTGGTAGATATAGCCGTCCTCAAGCATCCTGAGAAACGATTTCTGGGTAAGGGCATAGTATTCTTCCTCCATCGTGACGTACTCTGAACTCCAGTCAACAGAGAAGCCCATCAGCCGAATGGACGTCCGCATCGTCTCGATATTCTCCCGGGTGAGCTCCCTGCACATCTGACGAAACTCGTCACGGGGGACATCGTGTTTGGTGATCCCATATACTTCCTCAACCTTTACTTCGGTGGGAAGACCATGGCAGTCCCAGCCCTGTGGAAACATCACATTGTACCCCCTCATCCGTTTGTACCGTGCAACAATGTCCATATATACCCAGTTCATTGCATGCCCGATATGGAGACGGCCGGTTGGGTACGGAGGAGGGGTGTCAATGACATACCATGGTTTTTCCGATGCCTGGTCAAAATAATAATCTTCATCGCGCCATTGATCAAGCCATCGACGCTCGACTTCAGTGTAATCATAGGTCTTTGTGAGATCCTCGGGTGATGACATTTATAACAGATTGTCACCGTCATCTGATATACTGATCGCACCCGAATTGAAGATACGAAGGTTCTTCTCTCTCTTAAACCAAAACTTTCTGTTTATGAATATCCAGCCCCGCCTCCTGGCAGCTTCTGCAATTGCAATTCTTGGAGTACTCCTTTCTCCCCTTATCCAGCCAGCGTGGCTTTTTTCCATCCTTGTCATTACATTTTCCGCAGTCCTCTTCATGATCCGTGGTACACAATATATCTCACTCGCACTTGGTGCAACAGCCGTTCTGTATGGCGTAGGGCTCCTGCCACTCGTTGCATTCAGTGCAACAATAGCAATTGTCTCCCTTGGCGAGCTGGCACACCGGGGTGGAGGCTGCAACAGGGAGGATTATATATACTATACAGCAGGAGCCTCCACAGGCGCTCTCTTTGTGATGGTATATCTGGGAAATATCCAGCCTCTCGTCCTGATCATCGGGGTTCTGGTAGCCCTTTTGCTCAGATCAATCATGGTCGGGCGGGATGATGCCTATATGATCATCATGCTCGGGGTCGCAATGACGATTGCACTCTTCATCGAACTTGATTTCCAGGTAGATATCCTTCTTCTGATCCTGGCAGCAACGACAGCGATCCTTTTTGGATACCTTTCCTTTCGGATAGGTGCAGCAGATCTCTCCGGCCTCTTCTCTGGCGCACTCATCGGAATACTTCTGATCGTCTTTGCTGATGTCCGCTGGTTCCTGGTAATGCTGGCCTTCTTTATCATCGGTTCAGCAAGCACGCGGTACCGCTATGGCCAGAAGCTGGCGATGGGAGTTGAACAGGAGCGGGGCGGTGCCCGGGGATATATGAACGCATTCTCAAATGGCCTTGTTGGAACCGGTGCTGCGGTTCTCTTTGGGCTGAGCGGGGGCGATCCCGTCTATGCCGCGCTTTTTGTCGGGAGTATCGCAACCGCAACTGCAGATACCGTTGCCTCTGAGATCGGAGTCACTGGGGGCAGACCATATTTGATCACGACGTTTCAGAGGGTCCCGGAAGGCACAAACGGCGGGGTGACGGTACGAGGGGAATGTGCGGCATGTGCAGGATCAGCTATCGTCGCAGGTATCGCATATGGATTATCAATCATCACTTTCCCAGTATTCCTCATCTGTATCCTGGCCGGTTTTATCGGGACAAATATCGACAGCGTCGTCGGGGCCACACTTGAGACCAGGGGAACAGTTGGAAATGCAGGAACCAATCTCCTTGCCACGCTCGGTGGAGGGACCTGTGCAGCGTTGCTCGTGCTTTTGTTTCTGTAGAGATTTGAGAGGGAAACTCACAGAAAAATTGCCGTGAAAAAGGTATGTGATATATCCCTACCTTAATACTTATACCACCGGCCCTTCTCGTCATAGACACCAATCTGCTGCTCTATCCGGGGAGTCTGCTCAAGCCGCTTGAAGAACGCAGCCTTGAACGTGAGAGTAAACGGTGTTGCAAGAAGTGCCCAGATAAAAAGGACAACAGCAGTTGCAAACATGGCATCCGGACCAAGCAGCGCCATCATTTCATCAGGAGTCAGAGCACTGATCGCTTCTGGATCCATGTCAACAATCTCGCTCACCGTATCCCAGAGAAGTCCGATCCAGACAAATGCAAGCCCAAGGAGAATGACTCCAAGAACAGCGATATTCGCGATAACAAAGAAGAGAACTTTCCATGAATACCTCAGGACGAGGGTAATGCTTGACCGAATCGAATCAAAGATCTTCTCATCCTTAAAGACAGCAAAGGTGTCATAAAAATATGTTAAGAAAATAATCGGAATGGTGACACCCATCCCGATGAAGAAGGCAATATCGGCTGTTGGAGGAATTCCAAGAAGCGTAATGGGCATGTAGACGAGGAGTATTGTCAGGACTGCCGCAAACATAATAACAAGTAGCGGCAGCAGGACACGGAAATAATATCCAACCCCATACCGGAAGAACATCCGGAGATCGCTTTTTTTCTCCCGGATCATCCCATAACTCCCTGCGATAATAAAGGGAAATAACAGGAGGGACAGTATCTGAAAGCTCCCTGACGTAACCGGAACGAAAGCGTCTATCAGGAGGTCGCCAACCGATACACACGCGATAACAAACCCTGCCAGCCAGAGGAGGGGAAGCTCCCGTAAAAGTCGCGCAGTATCGGCAAGTGCTTCACGGATCATGAATCACCGGTTCCTTGGCATTGCAACAATCTCGCGGACCTGCAGATCAAAGAATGATGCAGTATGTCCTGGCCGGATAACGGCGACACAATCGGCACCTGAAGCTGTCCCACCAACAGCAATGACCTCGTCGTTGATGGTGATCGCACCCTGATCTGATGCAATCAGCACGCATTCGACGGCAACTTTCAGCCCGACTGCAATCACCCGGCGCAGAGCCTCCGCTATTGCTTCTGTCCGTGATCCACCGCCCACCCGTGCAGATCGGGAAAGGGCGCGTTCAAGGCCTGATAGTGCATGCGTGCCGGTAACGATAGTGTGGCCTTCTGCAAGGAGAGTGTCCTTTGCAGCTTCATCAAATTCCCAGACACCGGGTTCGCTAAATCCGACAACATGTGTGACGACGACAAGCCGGATGCCGGTTCCCACAACAGCCTCAAGGAAACGGAGGGCAGTCGCGCCGGTGGTGCTTGCAACGACAATTGTCCGTATTTTTTGTTCCTGCGCACGGGAAACAGCAAACCGGATGGCATCATCTGTGTTTTGTGGTCCCGGTGCATCAAAGTACGCGGTTTCTTGTGTGGTGTAGCCCATGCAAGTTATTATGCATCGGTCGTACAAGTGAATTACGATGATCACGCTTGCAGTTGCCGGTAAACCAAACTGCGGAAAGTCGACTTTTTATAAGGCGGCCACACTCGCGGATGTAGAGATCGCAAACTACCCATTTACCACCATTGATGCAAACCATGGTGTCGCATATATACGAACCCCCTGCCCCTGCCGGGATCTGGGGGTCGAATGCAGCCAGTGCAGGGATGGGTTGCGCTTTATTGGTATCAGTCTCATCGATGTTGCAGGACTTGTTCCTGATGCACATAAAGGAAAAGGTCTTGGAAATCAGTTCCTCGATCACCTCAGAGCAGCAGACGCCATCATCCACATCGTTGATGCAAGCGGTGGAACCGATGCTGAAGGAAACCCGGTCGAGCTGGGTTCCCATGATCCAATGGAAGATGTCCGATTTTTAAATTTCGAGATGGCGATGTGGATAGCAGGAATCGTTGAGAAACACCTGCCGCGCCTGATCCGGACCGCGCAGGGGAAAGAGCCTGCGCTGGTTGAACACCTTGCCCTCGCACTTGCCGGCCTTGGCATTGACGCCGAGGATATCAGATCAGCCATTGATAGAACAGCTGTAGACCTCTTCAAAGCCGATCCCACCGCGATATTCCGGTTTTCCGAAGCACTGGTTGCGATTAATAAACCCATGGTGGTTGTGGCAAACAAGGCAGATATGGCAACAGATGAGATGCTGGCCAGGCTGCCTCGTGATATGATCCGCGCATCTGCAGCAGGTGAACTGGCACTCCGGAATGCCGCATCTGCCGGGATGATCAGGTACCTGCCCGGTGATCCGGATTTTCATGAAGTGGATTCTGTCGAGATGACCCCGCAACAGAAGAAAGGACTTGAGATGATCAGGACTGTGTTGAAACGGTTCAATGACACCGGTGTTCAGCAGGCAATAAATAATGCTGTCTTTACGATTCTCGACCATATTGTGGTCTATCCGGTTGAGGATGAGACCCATTTCTCTGATAAAAATGGAAATATTCTCCCTGATGCCTACCTGATGAAGAAAGGATCAACCCCACGCGACCTGGCATACCGGGTACATTCTGATATCGGCAAAGGGTTTCTGCATGCAGTCGATGCCCGGACAAAGATGCGGATTAAGGATACAACAGAGCTCAAAGACGGCGACATTATCAGGATTGTCAGTACGGCGAAGTGAAGGAGGTGGGTTTGCCCGTCCATGATGAAGGGCACATGGTTGGGCAGATCACCTCTTGATGCACAACCCCGGATGCAGAAGGTCGATGCCGCAAGCATGGTGAAGAGCCGGAGATGATCCGGTTTTTCTTTGGATTACCTTTATTACGGAACAGGCACGCCGCAATCTCCGCTCTCTTTCTTCATCTGATGCAGAGCGGATCATCAGCGGACTCTCCGGCATCAAAGATGACCCCTATGCTCACGTCAAAAAGCTCAGGACCGGATCTCCAACAGTCCTCTATTCATGGAGGATTGGGAGCTACCGCGCGATACTCACCATCGAAGATGAGCAGCTTCTGGTTCTTGTCCTTGAGATCGAACGTCGTCGTGCAGTCTACAGGAAGGTATAGAAGGCTTTGGTCCGGGCATACTATGTCACAGGAGACAGGTGCTCCATAGGAAGGGGATAACGATTGAGGGCAGGTGGTGCCAACATATGGAACGAAACCTTCCCTGCTCAAAAGGTGGTGACTTTTGCATGATTGATTGCTAAACTGAGCCGGAATGCCCTCAAACCATAGAAAACCTTATATTACTTTGATGAGAAGGAACTATTACGTATGGCTGGCGAGGTCTACCAGGCACAGGTGCTGAAGAATTTCTTTGATACCATCACGGGATCTGATAGAAACCTCACCAGGATATCCATGTGCGTGGTGACCCTCGCAAAGCTCAGAAGCGAAGACCCTGCTCAAGTGACGTTCCTCATGGACCAGATGCGAAAGTCCAGGGAGAAGAAGGAGCTCTCAGTTGATATCCTTGATTATATGGTCGATGCGGC
>QZAC01000141.1 GCA_003838065.1 Methanocalculus sp. MSAO_Arc2 | reverse complement strand
GGGATATCGCCTCCCGATTCGGTTGCAATGGCCGGGCCGGACCTGATATATCCCATGACCAGTTCCCGGAGCTCTTCTGCACCGGTGATGCCGTTTAAGCTGAGCTCAGCCATCGGCTGGGCCGAGTAGCCGGCTGTCTGGATATGCAGTGACGAGATCCCAAAGAGCCGCATCACCGGGCCCTGGTGGATATCGATGTTGGTGATCCTGGAGTAGGGGACGATCGCGTTCTGGCGGAACCAGACGCCCCGCCTCCAGGTGATCTCAGTTGGGGTCAGTTCGTAGACAATGGATCTGTAGTAGAGCCGCAGCCAGTAGAGGATGAAGAGGAGGGCTGCGATGATCGGGATGGTTATGACAAGTGCGGCGATACCAGGCACCACGGCGAGGATGCCGATACAGAAGCCTGCTGCGAGGATGAGGATGATTCCATAGATGAGGAAATAGTACTTTTTCAGTGCGATATCGGGATTGAATGTCTCGCCGATCCGGTAGGGTTGCGTGGTCATGTTAGAATACTGGATGTCTTCGCTTAAAGGGGTTGTGTGGGACCAGGGTTACAACGCTATTTGTTCACCCCCTTCTGCTGAAAAAGCATATGGTGCATTGCCAGGGGTTACACGAATAAGAATAGTAGGTCTTGAAACGTATGCTGCCGATCCATCTACCCGTCATGATGTGAGAAAGCTGAAGGGGGTAAGTTCCTGAAAAACAATGTTATAGATTGAGCGTGGGTGATTATCAGATATTATTTCGACTCTTCTCCAAAATTCTGATCGCCAGGTTTCCTGAATTCTTCGGAACGGGGGAAAAGATCCCGATAGAGATCCCGTTGCAACATTCGGATCACAGGAGCTTGAAGCAGGTGCGGCGCGGGTATCGGGGGGCGGGGTCAAGCGAAGGGGATCAGGATGACAGAGCTGATAAACCCTTGCTCGATAGAGCAATCCGTCAGGACGATTCGGAGAATCGGGGTTTTATCTGCTCTGGCAGCCCCCGGAGCATTCCCGCCCCTCCCGCGCTGCATCTGCGGCAACCCGGCTCAACCACGCTTGCGGAGCATGTGCGGACGGAGACGCGGGCGGTGGGGGGTTCTGACACGCGAGTACCAGAGCCCCTCTCCAACGTAATACGAGACCTGTCTCTGACTCGTTACCACCAATAATCGTAAAGCCTGAAGATGGAGACATTGATATGAATGTGGGAGTATATTACGTTCTTTTTCATTATATTGGCCAAAAAATAGCGATTTGAGGCTATTAATTATTATTATTATAGCCTTCGGATAGTAATAACCTTCAGAAATATGGAGAAGATCCATTATTTCTGGCACTTTCAGATAAGCTCATCATATGTGTGCTTGCAGCAGGGAAGAAGAAGAGTTTCAGGTATTCATCTAAATGGGCGAGGAGACCCCCACATTCATGCCGGGGAG
>QZAC01000140.1 GCA_003838065.1 Methanocalculus sp. MSAO_Arc2 | reverse complement strand
GGCTCAAAGATGCCGAGGCATGGATTGCATTCGATGCAGAGATCGCTGGCGAGAGCAGCGAGGCATACAGCGTCCTCCTCACCCCGCTCAGGGAAGAAATTGTCACCAGAACCATCCACCCCGTGAACCGGGGCTTCAATGCCATCATCGAGGCAGCGGTCCACGGCACCCGGTACCTGATGACACAGGACCCAAAACTCAAATGGCTGATCCACCATCACCTGGCACTCGCCCGAAAGTGCGGTGGCGAGCGGGAGCGGCAGGCCGCGGGGTTGGTGGAGAGGTTGCTACCAATTGTTGATGGAGATGAGAGGTTCATTGCATGAAGCTCTCTTCGAATTGAGTCGGTACAGTATCAATAACCTGTATCTCAGACCTGAATACCAGCCCGGTGCAGGGCATCTTCGATAGAGTCAGGTTTCTTTTTGATCTCCTTGAATTCATCATCAAGGCTTTTTCCTGTCTCCTGTCGAAGACGGACAATCTCTTCTTTTGTCTCCTTGCCGGTCTGGAGCATCAGATCCTGCTTATCGAGCATCAGATTCTGTAACGGGATACTTTCTTTCGTATATTCGAGGGTTGCTTTTGACACATCCAGGATTTCATGTAGGATGCCTTTCGGCACCAGTCTCCTGTTATAAGCACATTGTTACTCCCCCCAAAAAAATGAGATGGGTTAGAATGATCTATCAAAGATAACCTGGTCAGTACCATCTCTGAATCGGGCAGTGATGACGAACCGTTCATTCGTCGTTGAATCTGGTCCATCTTCCCATTCCAATAACCATACATCCCCAGCAGTGAGAAATGGCTCATTATGACTATCGGAAATCCAACCATTTTCACTTGAACCATCATCTCCTTTCAATGTTGGATATTCTCCCCCGAGGGTTGGACGAACAGCAACAATATTATTGAGATCTGCACCACCCTGCCAGGTCACAGAGATTTCTGGGTTATCACCACCCTCTGATCCAACATTCGCAATCGAAGCTGTCACACCGACAACCTTAGTACCCTCGACTGTTCCCACCATTCCAAAGACAAACGCTGCGATGATCGCAGCCAGGATCACCACGATAGCGACCATCAGGATCACACCGATTACCGGTGATACTGCATCCT
>QZAC01000139.1 GCA_003838065.1 Methanocalculus sp. MSAO_Arc2 | reverse complement strand
GTATGGATGTATACCATGGACGAACTCCAGTCTGCACTCATGGACCCAAGAACACCTCTTGATGTTGATATCAACCATCGAAGAGCAGAATTTCACCGCCACCAGGAGCTTCGTGCTCCGGCAGTCATCACAAGTGATGGTGAAATACCCCGTGGGATCATGCCAGGAGGTGCCGGGGGTGATGGGCTCACCGGAATAGCAACCTCAGGAGGTCTGGCAGAAGGAATCGTCCGTGTCATCCAAAACCCTGGCGATGCAGCACTCCAACAGGGTGAGATACTTGTTGCACCGCATACTGATCCAGGGTGGACACCGCTCTTCCTCAATGCAGCCGGATTAATTACCAATGTCGGCGGTGTGATGACGCATGGCTCACTGGTTGCCAGGGAATATGGCATTCCGTCAGTTGTTCTGGCAGGAGCCACCGATACGCTCAGGACCGGTCAGCGGATCCGCCTTGATGGAAACCATGGTTTCATCGAACTGCTGGAAAATGAATGAGATGCAGAGATAGACCCGTGACTCTCGCAGTCATATGGCCCGGATCAAAGGTCGATTTTAAAAAGAGGTATTTTCTTGCCCTAGAGATAAAATAGGGCCATAAAGAGGAGTCCAAACGAAGCCAGAATAAGGACAAGAAAGATAGCCGGATTCCATCTCAGCACTTTCTTCCCATCAAGCGGACCGATTGGAAGCATATTAAATGCAGCAAGCATCGCATTGATCTTGATCCCGACAGTCCCAACAAGCACTACAAAGCCACCCAGTCCATAGAAGAGGCCACCGATCAGGATGAGCCCAAAGGGTATCATCAGGACCAGGTTGGTGAGTGGGCCTGCTGCTGAGATAACTCCGTTCTCTCTTTTTGAAAGGGCCTGACCATAGATCATGGTCGCACCCGGTGCAGCAAAGACAACGCCGACAAGAGCTGCAATGGCAACGGCAACAAGAAGCATCTGGTTGTCTTTACGAAACTCCGCCCAGTACCCGTAGCGCATCGCGGTGAACTTGTGTGCCAGTTCATGCAACACAAACCCCACTCCGACAGTAATCAGCGAAAGAAGGAAGAGGAGCGCCGCTGTTCCGATATTCACCCCGAGAGGGGAAAAACCCCTGACGAGCGCGATGGTAAAGGCGACCGCAAGCGCAATCCAGGCAATTCCAAGATCCCTGCGCTCACGTTCCGATATACGATTCAGCATAAGGATATATAGACGGGTGACGTGATAGGGTTTCTCATCAGGATCATGACTCCCATCCATCACACAATCAACCAATTCACTCTGGTAAGCCCATGCATCCGTATCTTTCATCCCGGAAAGAGAAGGGCGAGGAGTGTACAAGAAAGAGAGAGAGAGAGGGGGCCTTTGATACTTTTCTGATCTACTATGAGCTGCATGAAGGCTGCAAAACCAGCTAATAGTCACAAAAGGCTCTGGGGCGGGTCCCGGCCGGCAACCTCTGCAGAACCTATCACCAGAAACCAGAATCCACCACCCCCGGAAATGTCAGGCGTACGCAACCGGATCTCAATCTGCTGACTTTTTTTATTCTCATGACACATGGGTACCAAGGAAGCAAGACCCTCTACCACGGAAGTACAGAGCATGCCCAGACCAAAACGCACACCGGGACAGGCACACCCGTTTCTCAAATGGGCAGGGGGCAAAACCCAGCTGCTGCCCGAGCTGGTCCGCCGCCTCCCACCTGAAATTGCCCATGGAGAAATAACCAGGTATGTCGAGCCTTTTATCGGCGGGGGGGCGCTCTTCTTTGCCTTACACGAGCAGTACGACGTAGCGCAGTCATACCTCTATGACATCAACTGCGAGCTGATCCTCTGCTACACTGTCATTCAAAAAGATGCAGAGGCACTGATCGAAAAACTTGATCACCTGAGATCCGAGTACTATACGCGTGACGAGGAGAAGAGAAAAGCCTTCTACTACGAGATCAGGGACCGCTTCAACAGGCAGCTCCAGGAGATCTCGTTTGCCGATTACAACCCGGACTGGATCACTCGTGCGGCGGGGATTATCTTTTTAAACCGCACCTGTTTCAACGGGCTCTTCCGGGTGAACCGGAAAGGCGAATTCAATGTTCCCTTTGGAAAGTACAAAAAGCCCGATATCCTGAATGCAGAGAACCTGCGGAATGTCCGGACACTCCTCCGGGATACAACAATCAGGCAGGGAGACTTCACCAGCTGCCGGGATGTCGTGGATGAGGATACGTTTGTCTATTTCGATCCCCCTTACCGCCCGCTCAACGAGAAGACTGCCGTATTCACCTCATATGCAAAAGACGGATTTGACGAAGATGACCAGGTACGGCTCGCCGACTTCTTCCGGGAGCTGGACCGGAAAGGAGCAAAAGTCATGCTCTCCAATTCAGATCCCAAAAACACCGATCCCGATGATAGCTTCTTTGATGATCTCTATTCCGGCTTCACCATCGAACGTGTACCTGCAACACGGATGATCAATGCAAATGGTGCGGGCAGAGGCGCAATCAACGAGCTGATCATCACCAATTTTCGGTGAGTCAGAGATTATCTCTCCATCAAGGTGCAGATCGTACTCATGGCCCCCCTCAGATCACCCCAATACCAATGAGAATCAAAACAATCCCGCCGATCGCAAGCGTAATCACCCCTGCGATACCGAGAACCAGATAGAGCAGGGGGAGATATTCATTTACCATGCTCCTGCCTCCCCCCGCCCCTTCGTCCGTTTCCTCCTGAAGAGATCTTCCCGCTCCATCTCCTCAAGATAATCCGAGATATACGCAATAACACCTTTCAGCTGCGGAATCAGGATCGACTCAAGGGCATTTGCCCGCCGCCTGACCGAAGTGATCCTGGTCGACAGGCGGAGGATGGCTCCTTCCACCTCGGACAGCCGGATCGCAGCTTCGATGGCCTCTGCCGCCATATCTGAGGCCTTATCGAGCCTGCCGGTTGCTGCCATCAGCCCGTACCCTGGTACGGGATCTGAGCGGAGCGGATCCGGTACCTGAAACGCGGGCACGCCGGTACCCATGATATTTTTTGGAAGAGCCGGGATATCCGGGATCGTCCGCTCCAGTGCAGCACAACTCTCGACCTCCCGCCGGGACCCCGCCATCTCCGCAGCAAAGAGGACCGGATACGCAGCTGCAAACGCCTCCTCCATCGATCGCCTGAGTTCATTTCTCTTTTTTACCAGTGAGAAGAACTCCATCACCATTGCATCAAGTTTCTCCCGGAGGAGTTCATGCCCTTTTTCGGCAGTGACAAGCCGCTTTCTCACCTTCAGCAGTTCAAGCCGTGTAGGACGGACCCCCGGGGGAAGGCGCCTGCTCACCCGGTGTCACCCCGATAATACTTCTCAATAAACGCAGGATCAATCCGCCTGAGCTCTTCTCTGGGGAAGATCGAGAGGAGATCCCAGGCACGATCAAGGGACTCGGCAAATGATCTCCCCTCTTCGGTCTTCTGCCCGACAAACTCACGTTCAAACCGCTCGAGGAAGGTGAGATAGAGCCGGTCCACCGTCGTCAGCCCCTCGTCACCGATGACGGCCACCAGACTGACAAGCCGCCTTCCCCGTGCATATGCCGCATAAAGCTGGCTTGAGACATTCGCATGATCCTCCCGTGTCCTCTCCTTACCGATTCCGCCCTGCATCAGGCGGGAGAGGCACGGCAACACATCAATCGGTGGATAGACCCCTTTCCTGTGGAGTTCACGCGACAGTACAATCTGGCCTTCGGTAATATATCCGGTCAGGTCAGGTACAGGATGGGTGATATCATCATCAGGCATCGTGAGGATGGGAAGCTGGGTGATCGAACCCGGCCGGTCTATCACGCGGCCGGCCCGTTCATAGAGCGAGGCGAGATCCGTATACATATATCCCGGGTACCCCCGCCGGGCCGGGATCTCCTCCCGGGCAGCAGAAACCTCCCGCAATGCCTCGCAGTATGCCGTGATATCCTGCATCACCACCAGGACATGCATCCCGCAGTCAAAGGCAAGATACTCTGCCGCAGTCAGGGCGAGACGGGGGGTGATGATACGCTCGATCGCCGGATCATCGGCACGGTTCAGAAAGATCACCGTGTGTGCCCGTGCCCCGGTCTTTGAGAACTCCTGTGTGAAGAACCTCGCCTCCTCATGTGTAATCCCCATCCCCACGAAGACGACGGCAAACTGCTCCTCACTGCCCCGGACACGCGCCTGCCGGGTGATCTGAGCGGCAAGCATGCTGTGCGGCAGGCCGGATCCCGAGAAGACCGGGAGCTTCTGCCCCCTGACAAGCGTATTCATCCCGTCTATTGCTGAGATCCCGGTTTCAATGGAATCCTGAGGAAACTCCCGTCTCGTCGGGTTGATCGCATAGCCTGAGATCTCCATCTCCTTCTCAGGAACAACCCTCCCCCCGCCGTCGATCGGCTCAGCCGACCCCGAGAAGATCCGGCCAAGCATCTCGCGTGAAACCGGCATCACAAGCGGTTTGCCGGTAAACCGTACCGCGGTAATATCACAGTCGAGATCCCGGGTACCGCCGAAGACCATCACGATCGCCACGTCCTTTCTGGACTCAAGCACCTGGCCCATCCGGGTGGTCCCGTCCGGAAGGAGAACCTGCACCACCTCGTTGTACCCGGCATCACCAATTCCTGATACCGCAAGGATCGGACCTGCCACCCGGACAACCGATCGGAACTCCCGCAGCGGTGCCATCAGGAATCATCCTCCGGAAAGGCGCTATCAATCTCTGCAAGCACCTCAGGATAAAATGATTCGAACTCCTCATGCGGCATCGGGCCCATCCGGGAGAGGCGTGCTGTCACAGGATGCGCCTGTAGCTCGTCTGCATCCACCCCCGAACGGACTGCAGCACGTCCCATCTCCAGGTACCGATGGATCAGCGTCATCATCCGGTACTGCTTCTCAGGCGGACAGAAGGTATCGACCGGATCAAAAGCAGACTGGATGAGAAACGACTCTCGCAGGATGGCAGCAACCGCCAGGGTGAACCGGTCCTGTTCGGGGAGGAGATCCGGGCCAACCAGCTGGACGATCTCCTGCAGTTCACTCTCTTTCTGGAGGAGGGCCAGCAGATCAGATCGCATCTGCTTCCAGGCGCTTCCTCCATGCTTCTCCCACCAGGGGGCGACGAGATCGGCATAGAGTGTATAGGAGAGGAGCCAGTTTACCGCAGGGAAATGCCGCTCGTGGGCGAGATCGGCATCAAGCGCCCAGAAGACCCGGACGATACGAAGCGTATTCTGCGTGACCGGCTCAGAGAAATCACCACCCGGTGGGGAGACCGCACCGATCACGGAGATCGACCCTTCCTTGCCGGAGAGTGTCGTAACAAGACCAGCCCGTTCATAAAAGTCCGCAAGACGGGATCCAAGGTACGCAGGATAGCCGTGCTCCCCCGGCATCTCTTCGAGCCGGCCGGAAATCTCACGCATCGCCTCTGCCCATCGCGAGGTCGAATCTGCCATAAGGGCAACCGTATAGCCCATGTCCCGGTAATATTCCGCAATGGTGATCCCGGTATAGACCGAGGCTTCACGTGCTGCAACCGGCATGTTCGAGGTGTTCCCGATGAGGACGGTCCGGTTCATCAGCGGCTCTTTTGTCTTTGGATCCGTAAGCTTTGGGAACTGTCTCAGCACATCTGCCATCTCGTTGCCGCGTTCACCGCATCCGACATAGACGATGATATCGGCATCACACCATTTGGCGAGCTGGTGCTGGACGACCGTTTTGCCGGCGCCAAATGGTCCGGGAACAGATGCGGTCCCTCCCTGGACGGTCGGGAAGAACGAGTCGATCACCCGTTGTCCCGTGATGAGCGGTCTCTTTGGAGGCAGTTTATTTTCAACCGGTCGTGGCACCCGGACCGGCCAGTGCTGGAGCATGGAGATCTCAACATCCCTGCCAGATCCATCCCTGAGGGTGAGGATCGTCTCATTGACATTATACTCGCCCTCACCTGCAATCTCCGCCACCTCCCCGGAAAGGGAGGAGGGAAGCATAATCCGGTGCGTGATATGATCGGTCTCAGGAACAGATCCGATGACCGCACCCCCTTTCAGCTGATCCCCCACTGAAACAGCAGGGGTGAACTGAAATACTCGATCACGGGAAATTGCGGAGGTTCGAATACCCCGTACAATGAAATCCCCGGAGATATCGGCAAGAGCCGTAAGCGGTCTCTGGATACCGTCAAAGATCCTGCCAAGGAGACCCGGGCCAAGTTCTACTGAGAGAGGCATCTTCGACCGCTTCACCGGTTCCCCGGGCGTGATCCCGGTTGTATCCTCATAGACCTGGATCGTTGCCAGATCCTCGTTCAGTCCGATGATCTCCCCGATCAGCTCATCAGCTCCGACCATGACCACCTCGTACATCTGAGCCCCCCGCATCTCATCTGCAAGAACGACCGGGCCAGAAATTCTCTGTATTGTGCTTGCCATCCATTCACTCCGGCATACCTTTTCCTGCGACCCGCCGGATCGCAGATCTGATGCTATCTTCTCCCTCAGATGGACCTGCCGGACCCGGCACCCCGATGACAACCGGGTAGACCGCATCAGATCTCCCGTGCTCGTCAAGGAGAGGGAGAATCGACTGTACATAGCTGTCAAGGATGAGGATGATCCCGATGGAATCGTCCAGCAGGAACTGTTTCAGTTCAGTTTCCGCAGACACCGCATCATCACAGCGTACAGCCTCAGAAACTCCACCGAGCCTGCAGAGGAGGGCTGTTTCACGATCACCGATTGCAACCACCCTCATGATGGCTCCACCACCAGCTGTTCTGTGAACTTCTCCTGCGGTACCTGAAGAAGGAGAGCTGACGCAACAGCCATCAGGTTTCCCATCTCCAGGTGCAGGGCAATGATATACCTGATAATCGGCCCGCTCCCCAGGTGGTACTGGCTGCTGATCGCTCTGCCGATCCCGAGCATGCATTGTGAAAGCGCCGTCTCTATCGGACCGGTATCACGGGTTCTGTTTGCATCCATAAGGAGCGGTTCGATATATGGCCCATATGCAGTATCACGGAGGGACGTGCCGAGATCCATGATATCCGTTGACCGCAGAAGATCAAGGAGCTTTTCGTTTGAGATATCAAAGCCGCCTGAAGCAATCAGGAATGGCTCGATCTCTTCAGGAGAGAGACCACGGACCCGGCCTCTGACCAGGATACCGAGGTTTTCGATATCGATCAGCCTGCCTGCCATCATCACCGCGGGTTCATACTGGGAGTCCTCGATCCCCCGGGCGACAACCATGAAGGAGTTGAAGACCCTGGAAGAGAGGGCGGATTCAAACCGGACAAAACCGCTCGTTTCGCCAATCTTCATCCATGTGTTCCGTATACCCGGGAAAATACCGGCGCGCTCAATTCGGGCGACACTCTCTTCGACGTTGCCGGCATGACCGATCTTTCTGATCACCGAATCGGTGAGCGATCCGATCGGAACTGCCCGTCTGACGATGAGATCGCCCGGTAAACCGCCAGCCAATCCCCTCAGGATGGCAGCCACCTCACCGCACTCCTTGATCTGGATATACCCATTGATGAGAGGACGGATGGCATCCGGGACAGTGCTGCCAAGATCAGAGAGCATCCGGTAATAGTAGATGCGGATCAGCCGTTCAATATCATCTGCACTGGCACCTTCCCCATATCCTATCGGGTGACCAAGGCGTTCGACACGCTCAAAGAGGTCAAGGAGATCGGTTGAACCGGAGACCGCATCAGCACCATCAGCGGTCACCAGCGGGTTTCCCATCGCTCTGACCCGTGCTGAAGGATAAGCGAAGGAAGCGATGCTCAGGATAATTCTGAACCACCCGACAGAAAGAGCGACCAAAACCGCAATCAGGAAAGCGATTGCAGATCCGATCAAGAGGAGACCGTATCCCTCAACTGCCAGGAGATCTGAGAAGATCTGGTCAATATCCAGAGCCGCCACCCCCGAAGAGGAGAGACTGTATTCGGCGGATAAGGAGATTTCTCATCTGGTCAAGCCGGGTATCAAAAGTCTGGTCACACCGGATCCTGCCATCGCCGGACGTGATGATCACCCCGCCGGAGATGATGGAGAGATCATCTGTTGGTAGCGGACGAACCTCTGCCTGATCAAGACCGGATACTGCGAGACGAACTGCTTCTTCATCTTTTGTGCGACAGTACACGAGAACTGCTCCATTCCCGACCACCTCCGTCCCTTCGAGAACCAGACGCCGGATGATATCCGGGTACTCCGGTGAGTCGGCAAGCGTTGCAAACATCTCTTCGGCTTCACTGAATGCCTGGGAGATCCCCTCCCATCGAGCCTCACGCAGCCGTTGTGCGGACTCAAACTCTGCCTGGAGAAGGAGGAGGCGCCGTTCTTCTTCAGCCTGTCTCCTGCCTTCCTGCTCAATCTTTTCCCGATCCTGTTCTGCGGTATGAAGAGCTGAGCGTTCAATTTCACGTGACTGCTGACGCGATTCTTCTTCTATTCTTTCTATCTCTTCCCGTGTCTCGGTCTCAATCATTTTAAGGAGGGTATCAAGACCCATCATACCCCTCCGAAGAGACCTATCCCAAACATGATCAGGATCGCAACCAGCAACCCAAAGATTGCAAACGTCTCTGCCATCACCGCAAAGATCAGGCTCTGGCCCATCGATTCGGGCCGCCGGGCAACCGCCCCGATTCCGGCAGCAGCAGTCATCCCCTGCCCGATCGCAGAGAGACCCGCAAGGCCAACAGCGAATCCGGCACCGATTGCCGCAAGCCCTGCTGCTGCTGTGGCAGTCACGTCACGCGTGATGATCCCGGTAAAGGCCATGATCAGGATCGCAACCAGCAACCCGTAGATCGCCTGGGTCTCGGGGATGACAGTGAAGACCAGGCCCTTCCCAAACATATCTTCGCGTTCAGAGGTGGTTGCGATACCAGCAGATGCAGCCACACCCTGGCCGATTGCAGAAAGTGCCGCAAAACCAACTGCAATACCAGCTGCAACTGCGGCAA
Source organism: Methanocalculus sp. MSAO_Arc2 (assembly GCA_003838065.1). Lineage (GTDB taxonomy): Archaea > Halobacteriota > Methanomicrobia > Methanomicrobiales > Methanocorpusculaceae > Methanocalculus. The sequence continues at coordinate 9,090 of QZAC01000139.1, read as the reverse complement.
ATCCGGCAGCAAGCGTCGGAACAATATCCCGGGTGATCATACCCGTAAACGCCATGATCAGGATCGCAACAAGCAACCCGTAGATCGCCTGGGTTTCGGGGATCACCGAGAAGACAAGGGAACGGCCAAAGGATTCTGTCCGCTCGGCTGATACCGCAGCACCCGCTGCAGCCGCGATGCCCTGGCCGATTGCAGAGAGTCCCGCAAGCCCGATTGCAAACCCACAGCCTATTGCCGCTATCCCATAGGCAGGGCCGGATATTGGATCTCCCGCGATCATGCCGGTGAAGGCCATGATCAAAATCGCAACCAGCAGACCGTAGATAGCCTGTGTTTCAGGGATCACCGAGAAGACAAGGGAGCGCCCAAAAGCCCCTTCATGCTCAGCCGATGCAGCAGATCCGGCAGCAGCTGCAATACCCTGGCCGATTGCAGAGAGACCAGCGATACCAACGGCAAGTGCACACCCAAGAGCCGCAAGACCGGTTGTGATGGTGGCAACCTCCTCACCGGTAAGCATCCCGGTGAAGGCCATGATCAGGATGGCAACCAGCAGCCCATAGATTGCCTGGGTCTCGGGGATGACAGAAAAGACAAGAGACCGACCCATCGACCCCTCCCGCTCAGAAGATGTGGCGATACCGGCAGATGCGGCGATCCCCTGACCGATTGCAGAGAGACCGGCGATACCAACAGCAAGACCGGCGCCAAGGGCGGCAAGCCCCATCGCTGTCGATACCTCGCCGCCCCCGCCTCCGATTACGCCGGTTGTAAGCAGGATCAGCACAGCGACAAGCAGCCCGTACATCCCCTGGGTCTGCGGTACTGCCTGGAAGACCAGTGCCTGGCCGAAATTCTCGGGCCTGACGGCGATCACACCGGCACCGGTGGTCCCGGCAATACCGACACCGATGCCGGATCCGATCGCAGAGAGACCAACAGCAAGACCTGCGCCCATGACGGCCAGGATCAAACCTGTGGTTATTTCAACTGTCATAGATCATCCTCCACTATCCTGGTAGCGACACGATCTGCCGCAAGCGGGGTAAACGGACGGCCACCGCCCTGGTAGAAGGTACCGAAGAACTCAACATACTGGAGACGGAGAGCATGGATGAACCCGCCGAGCGCCTGGAGGAGGAGATTTGCTGTATGGCCGACGACTGCAAAGATGAGGGCGACAGCAAGGAGGTATGGGTGGATGGATCCGAGCATCCCGGCGAGGATATTTATCGTCATTGCAATCCCGGCAGTGGCAAGGGCAAGAGCGAGAATCCTGGTATAACTCAGCCAGTCACCGAGGAATCCCGTGAGGCTGAAAAATCCAAGGGGACCCTGTGTAAGGATAATCACTGCCGCACCGGCAGCAGCACCGATACCACCTGCCAGAATAACCGTCTGTGAGAACTCCGCCCACCCGAAGAAAGAGAAGAGGAGGATTGCCGCACAGGGCTGGATGAAGAACCAGACTCCCTGTGAACGGAGCATTTCAATTGCTTTTCCGGACTTCAGGTTCATATGCGCTGCGATTCCAAGACCGAGATTCAGGTGGACGATCCCAAATACCAGTGCCGTTGTCAGGATCAGCAGGGGATCTGTGAGAGGATCGACATAGGCAAACGGAACCGCAATCCCGAAGAACTGCGGGAGGAGATCGCCAAAGAACCCGCCCTGCAGGAAGCCAAAAAAGATCCCCGATATTCCGCATGCGAAGAGGACAAGAACGAGATCACGCATAGAACCAGGCAACCGTGCCGGTCCAGCCAGGAGGATGGCACTCAGGATCGCAAGGCAGAGCCCGTACCCGGCATCACCAAGCATGATACCAAAGGTGATGACGAAGACCGGAGCAAGGAAGATCGTCGGATCCACCTCTCTATACCGCGGGCGGGCAAAGGTGGTGGTGAGAGCCGCAAACGGCCTGAGCCAGAACGGATGAGCATAGGAGACCGGGACAGCACTATCCCCCTCAGTTCCCGGAATTGAGCGGTAGATGAGTGTTCCTCCGGCTGAACCCTCTCCGATCGTCTCCAGGAGCGGGATATCTTTCTTCTGTATCCATCCTGTGTAGAGGCGGAGGTCCCGGGTTCTTCCGGCAAGCGTTGACGCATCGATCCGTTCCCGGGCAAGGGAAAGCTCCTCTGCCAGTCCAAAGAGGTGGCGGTAAGATTCCCTGGCGATCTTTCCAAGGTTCTCCCGTATCTCCTCCCGCTCACGGATGAGAGCTTCTCGTTCCCGCCGGAGACTGTTGAGAGCTGCTGCAACACTTCCGCTCCTCCCGCCAAACTGAAAGTCCGCAAAGGCCCGGGAACGGAGGAGTGTGTCAACCTGCTCCACGGCATCGGTATGAGCTATGACAATCGCGACCATCCCTTCATCCTGAAACCGGCAGACAGATGCAGCGACTGCCGCGTGTATCCCCTCCTCTTCGAGAAGAAGACCCAGGTCCTCGCATTCGCCGCCCGGGATCAGTCCTGCCCGGACGGTGAGAAACGTCGGATGGTTGGGAGGTGGAAGGCTATCTGAAAGGGTGGCATAGAGGGTCAGGTGCTGTTCCTCTTCGGAGAGGCGTACCAGTTGTTCGTTGATAGCTGATATTCGGGCTCTCCGTTCAAGTATATCCCGGATGAGCGGCTGGTATTCTTCTGCGGCATCGAGGGATTCCTGCGGGGTCTTCTCCTGTACCGCAACCGGATCCCTCCGATCCGGGAGGAAGAACGCCGCGATCCTCCCCCGCTCTCCATCCTTTTGATCGGCGAGGACATCAACTGCCCGTTCGGCCCGTGACTGTGCTGCCGCGACCTTCTGGCGGAGTTCGTCCCGCTCGACCGGATCAATTAAGTCACGGAGGTGCTCCCCCTCGGTAATGGGTGTCAGTTCGATGATCCCGGCTTCATGGATCGACTGGAGAAAAGGACCCGAATACCGGCGGTGAATCCCGATCGTCACCTTATGCATCTCTGCCGGATAGAACATGCTCCTCTCCTGTGATCGCACGGAGAATCAGTGTAACTGCTGCTTCCTTCCCGGATACGGCAGACTGCCTGATCCTCCCGACCTCACGATCGGTTTCTTCAGAAAGAGTTTCTGCAGCAGAACGGGCATCCTGAACTACACTCTCAATCTCCTCTTCTGCTGCTTCTGATGCCTTCTTCTTCTCTTCAGCAATAATCTCTGATGCCTTCTCTTTTGCGGCGGTGATTCTGCGTTCAGCTTCTGCCTCTGCATTCCTGATCATTGAAACAGCCTGCTCTTCGGCTTTCAGGACAGTCTCAATATCATGAACCGGCATCAGTCTGGATATGGAGAGATGATAAGATAAAGATAATCCCTCGGAGAGTGTTCTGTTCATCCCGGAAATTCTGTTTTGATCTATGTGCAGTCAAATCAGGAGAACTGAAGCTGCTGCAGATCACCATCTGCCGGTTGCAGTCGTTTTTGCTGTACCTGGTGCGGTGCGTAAGGAAGCACCGGTTATTTTCCGAAATATGCCCTGGAGATCCCGGTCTCTCTCGTAGGGGATGATACTACGTGTCTTCTGGATGCGGCATTGATTGAGGAGATACTTTTTATTATCAGAAAGAGAGAGTTCTGAACATGGGCATTCATGAGATCCGGAATGAGATCGCACAGATCGATGCAGAGATCGTCGAACTCATCAGAAAAAGGCAGTCTTTAGCCGGGAAGATAGCACACGAGAAGGTGAAAGCCGGCAGGCCACCGGTTGACCCGGAGCAGAGGGACCAGGTGATTGGACGGGCGGTTGAAACAGCAGTCGAGCTTGGGATCGACCCTGCCGGTGTCCGCGAGATCTTTACGTACCTTGTCCGGATGAGCGAGGATAAGCAGAGAGGCTGCATGGGGGATGGAAATCTGCCTTGAAGAACTCAGGGGATCCGCATCTTCCAGAAGCCAGGATCGAGATCCGCGGCTATAAAGATCCATATCTCATCATATGCCTCAAAATGTTGTGAGAGCGAGCGGGCAGATAACCTGATCAAAAAGCACCTGACAATATCACGGAGCAGCCTCCGCGAGAAATATCCGTCTTCACGGGGTGGCATCAGGATATGGATCTCTCTTCTGGCTACCATTATCATTGATTTCATCTCAAAGACACAGGCAGTCTCCAGATCGGCTCATGAGAACGAAGAGCCGCGTGGATGGTTGTGCAGAAAAATGGTATGGGAAAGGAAGAAGAGATCCAGATGCCAGAATTGTATCCGTCTGCTATCTCCAGTCAATATCTTACGAAAAATTCCATTTTCATCAGGGCACCCTTCTTCACCCGCGACAGGACTGCAAGCGAGCTTCCGGGGAGGTTCATCGGGTTTGCCTCGCTTGTCTAAAGACCTGAGATCCTCATCGGGAAGGTGGCAGAGCCGATCGTTTCCGGGACACCATACACGGTCTGTGGCGTGGACACCGATGGCCGCGTCCTCTATGATACTGACCCCGACCAGATCGGACTGCCCCTGGATGATCCTGTCTATACTGCATATCCGCAGCTTGTTGCATTCGTCACCCGGGTCACAGAAGAGCGGCAGGGGATAGGCACTTACTCATTCCGGGATGAGACGAAAGAGTCCGTCTGGACGACGGTTTCACTCCATGGAACAGAATGGCGGGTGGCTGTCAACAGGAAAGCGGACTGGCGGTGAGAAAAAGAAGGGAGAATCAGATCTTTTTCCAGGCAAGGAGAACCATCACACTGATTGCCAGGAGAGGGAGAATAATCCCTGCCGGGGATGATTCCACCGGCACACGCTTTCGATCTGTTGACATGAAGAGATCGGGATGTATCACTTCTGCCACCTCTTCGAGTGCATCCACAATCCGCGGCCCGCCGCGACTGATGGTATCAGCATCAATGATAACAACCCGGTTATGCTTTACCGCATCCATTCGCTGGAATCTTGGCTCGTTCATCACATACTCATAGATGATATCATAATCATCCTTATCCATCCCGGTCCCTGAGCTGACGAGAATATAGTCCGGATTTGCAATAACAAACTCTTCAAGCCCGATAATTCCCCATTCCTCAATCGAGTCGAAGGCATTTGTCCCTCCTGCCCGGGTGATCACCTCATGCTGGAAGGTCCCATCACCCGACACCCAGACCGGATCATGCCAGACGATATGGGCAACAGATGGAGTCTCTTTTCGGTCTGCCACTGTATCGATTACTGCGTTGATGCGTACGCTGAAATCTTTACTCAACTGCTCTGCTTCCAGGGTATTGCCGGTAATGGCACCAAGCAGCAAAATGGCATCAAGCATCTCTGAAATCGTCTCCGGGTCGATTACCAACACGACAACGCCAAGTGACCTGAGCCGATCAAGCACCTGAGCGGTATTACCTGTCGATGCAACCACCAGATCCGGTTTTGCAGCCAGGACCTTCTCGATGCTGATCGTCTTGAATCCTCCCACTGTCGGGATGGCAAGTGCCTCTATGGGATAGTCACTCTGGTCAGCCACTGCAACGAGCCGGCCGCCTGCACCAATGGCAAAGATGAGTTCTGTATTGGATGGGGCAAGGGATACGATACGCTCAGGATAATCTTTGATGGTTATTACGCGACCAGAATAATCAATAACACTGATGACCACATTCTCATCTGCACAGAGCGATGTCTGATCTGCTGATCCCCCTTCAGCCGGGACAGCTGCAACCCCGGTACAGAGCACCAGGATAAATGCCAGTATTACAACACTTTTCCACATACTCTTCATCCATCTATACATCATTCAATCACAGACCCCAAATAGTTCATGAAACTACATATAATCGTTATAAATACTCACAATCGGCTTTTCAAGGCATTTTCCAGAGAATCAACAACCACCATACCGCTCTCAAGAAGCCGGGAGAGAACTTTCAGAGCCTCTCCTCCGGTATAGTCTTGAAACGATTCCACGCACCCTACAAGAACCGTCTTTTCGGCATATGGCTCCAAAAGCCGTATATTATCGAGATTCCCCCTCCCAACCGGCATGGGAACAAGCAGAATCATATCCGCCTCCTCAAGAAAGGGGGCGAGTGCTCCGGAAGCATCTTTGGATATTGAAGCAAACGGCGCTTCGGATACAACCGGAATTCCAAGTTCTTGTGCTGTTGTGTAATCTGAATCAAGGACATTCAGGACACCGGTGGAGAAAAGACAACCAGACTGGTAAAGCTCTCTTTGAATCAGTGAACCTGTGCCACCTCCGCAGACCAGATGGACCCTCTTTCCACCTGTTTCCACCTGCCTCTTCTCATAGACCGGGAGGATATACGGCCTTTTCGTGGACGGGTGCGTCCCTACAATGACGTTGATTCCATAAACCGATTGGATCAGATCCTCTGTCAGCACCTCTGCCGGTGTGCCGATAGCGGCAATCCGTCTCTCCTTTAAAAGAAGGATCCGGTCGCAATAGCAGGAAGCAAGATTGATGTCATGGAAGACGCTGATCGTCGCTGTCTTCTCCATCTCCTTTCTGATGATTGTGAGAATCTCGATCTGGTGGCTGATGTCAAGGTGCGATGTTGCTTCATCCAGAAGCAGGATATCCGGCTCCTGTGCCAGAGCCCGGGCGATCAGGACCCGTTGCCGCTCGCCGCCGCTGATCTGGTTCACCGGCATACCGGCCAGGTGTGAGACATTGGCAAGCCGCATCACCCGCTCACAGATCGCATAATCATGCTTGCTTTCTGAAGCGAACCTGCCGATATAGGGGTGGCGGCCCATCATCACGATCTCAGAAACCGTGAAATCAAAATTGATAGCCGTCTCCTGGGGAACGACCGCCACCCGTTGCGCCAGCATCCGGAAGGAGAGGGAGTCCAACTGATCGCCATTGTAGTAGACGTCTCCTCCTGCCGGGGCAACGATCCTGCTCATGGCTTTCAGGAGGGTGGTCTTTCCGGAGCCATTCGGGCCGCAGATCCCGATCATCTCACCAGACTGCACTGAGAAGGCAATCTCCTCCAGGATCTGATGCGCTCCGTACCTGACATCAAGATCAACGACATCGACAGCCTTCATACTGCACTCCTCCTCCGCAGGAGATACATGAAGAAGGGAGCACCAAGAAATGCCGTGATAATCCCAACCGGCATCTCGTTTCCAAATGTCCGGGTGAAGGTATCTGACCAGAGGAGGATCAGTGCTCCCGCCAGAATTGCGGCGGGGAAGAGCACCCGGTGATCCGGCCCGACGATAGTGCGCATCAGGTGGGGGGTGATCAGGCCGATGAACCCGATTGCACCAGCGATGGAGACGGCAATGCCGGCAAGGACTGCGCTCGCAAAGAGAAGGAGGATTTTCAGCTGCTCTACATTCACCCCGAGATGGACAGCTTCGTCATCGCCGAGCGAGATGATGTTGATGTCACGGGCAAAAAGATAGATCAGTACACAGCCTGCCGGGATGAGGAGAGCGACCCATACCTGGTCCCAGGAAACCGTCCAGAACCCGCCCATCAGCCAGAAGACGATCTGGTGCAGGCTCTTTCCGGCAGTATACATGAGAAACGAGAGCATTGCCGAGAGAAACATCGAGAGGGCAACACCAGTCAAAAGCAGGGTCTCAACCGGGATCTTCCCGCCCCGGCGCGCTATGGTGTAGACCACGAAGGTTGCCCCGACGGCACCGGTGAATGCAAAGACCGGAAGGCCAGCACCTGCCAGGAATACAATAGAGGCAACCGCGCCTAGCGATCCCCCGGCAGATGTCCCGATGATATAGGGATCGGCCATCGGGTTCTTGAAGAGCGCCTGCATCGCTGTTCCCGCGGTTGCAAGCGCCGCACCGACCAGCACCGCCGCGATGACACGGGGGAGCCGGATATCGAAGATGATCTGGTGTGCAGTTTCATCCAGGAGGACCGAGGAGAGCGGAATCCGTATTGGTCCGGTTGCGACAGCGATGAGCATACTGAGACAGAGAGCTGCAAAGAGAAGGATGAGGATAGCAGGTGCCCGGTACCGCATTATATCAAGTTTTGTTTTTTTAAGGTAAATAAATATTCTTTATGAGCAGCTTCTCTCGAACTGGAAAACAGGGAGAGAGTCAGGAATTACCATGGTGAGCAAGAAGGGAATCCAGATTCTTCAGCATATTCGCCAGAACCACTCTCCTTTGCTGGTTGCGAGAATACATATATAGACAAATTATAAATAAGATTTACAATATGTCCACCCAGATCAGGACTCCCATGATCAAACGGGATGCAGAGGAGAAGCTTCGAATACTTGCCACCTGGTTTCCTGCCATTTCGGTGATCGGTCCACGCCAGTTGGGGAAGACGACGCTTGTCCGGTCAGTATTTCCCGATAAACCCTATGTACTACTTGAAGATTCCGATACCCGCACATTCGCCGAGGGAGATCCACGCAGCTTTCTTGGACAGTACGAAGAGACCGGAGCAGTCTTTGATGAGGTTCAGAGGGTTCCAGAGCTTTTTTCATACCTTTAGGGTGTTCTTGACCGGCAGAGAAAGCCCGGGCAGTTTATCCTCACCGGATCGCAGAACTTCCTGATGATGGAGCAGATATCCCAGTCACTTGCAGGATGTATCGGAATAATCCGGCTCCTTCCTCTCTCGATGAGGGAGATTGCCCGTGCCGGGATTATGCCTGACACCTATGAGGAGATCCTGTATGCGGGTCTTTATCCCCGCCCCTACGAAAGCCCCATTCAACCATCAGATTTCTACTCATCATATATCCAGACATACATTGAGCGTGATCTTCGTCTCCTGAAGCAGGTGGAGAATCTCTCGACATTCCAGGCATTTATGAAGATGTGTGCCAACCGGACAGGACAGATCTTAAACTTCTCATCCATTGCCAACGACTGCGGTATCACCCATAACACGGCAAAGAAGTGGTTATCTCTGCTGGAAACATCACTTATCATTATCCTGATTTCCCCCCACCATAAAAACTTCAACAAGCATCTTGTAAAAACACCAAAACTGTACTTCACCGACCCGGGGCTTGCAGCACATCTCTGTGGGATACAAAAAGCTGACGATCTCAGGTACCATCCCATCAAAGGAGGGCTCTTTGAAACACTCATCCTATCCGAATTTCTCAAG
>QZAC01000138.1 GCA_003838065.1 Methanocalculus sp. MSAO_Arc2 | reverse complement strand
GTATCCGGAGGAAAAGCAACAGTTGCCAAGATGTTTGTGAATAACGCTAACGGGCAGAGAGGCCTTGTCTGCCAATATGATGTCGTCTGTTTTGACGAAGTATCCGGGATCAGCTTCGACCAGAAAGACGGTGTCAATATCATGAAGGGGTACATGGAGAGCGGCGAGTTCTCACGAGGCCGGGAAAGTATCCGGGCAGAAGGCGGGATAGTTATGCTCGGCAACTTCGATGTTGATGTTGAGCATCAACAGAGGGTCGGCCATCTCTTTGGCCCTATGCCAAAAGAGATCCGTGACGATACCGCATTTATGGATCGAATTCACTCCTATGCTCCTGGATGGGACTATCCGAAGATCCATCCTGACATGATGACAGAGCATTACGGATTGGTCAGCGATTTTCTGAGCGAAGCCTGGCGGCAGCTGCGGAATGAAAACCGGCTTCATCTAATCAATGAACGTGTCTTTTTTGGTGATGCACTCAGTGGTCGTGATCGGCGTGCGGTAAACAAGACGGTCAACGCACTCCTCAAGATCCTCTATCCATCACCTGAGGCGGAAATCGAAGACGATCAGCTTGAATGGGTTGTCAGGATTGCACTTGAATGTCGCAGGAGAGTGAAAGAACAACAGAAGCGAATTGGATCGGCAGAATTTCGGAATACCATGTTCAGCTATCGCCTTGGGCTGGATGGGATCGAGCAGTATGTCTCCACTCCTGAGCTCCATAGTGATAGCGAGATATCACCTGACCCACTTCCCCCAGGGCAGGTCTGGGCAATAGGACCGGGTGAAGCAAATGAGGGGAGTGGTCTCTATAAGATTGAAGTGACGGTTACACCCGGCTCCTCGATCCGACTGGTGAATGTCCGTGCACCATACGGCCTGAAAGAGAGTCTCCGTGCAGCGGAGCAGGTGCTCTATACGCAGAACAAACTGCTGATTGGCGATCGGGATCCTCATGGAAATGAATATTCTGTCCAGGTTCGGGCGCTGACAGCTGCAAAGGGTGCTTCATCAATAGGAATACCTATTCTCCTTGCCCTTTCATCCGCAGCACTAGGACGGAGTATCAAAGGTGGAGTTGTGATAGCCGGGACGATGAGTGTCGGTGGGACGATTGAGCCTGTCTATAATGGACTTGACATGGCAGAGATGGCAGCAGATAATGGTGCATCGGCTATTCTGCTTCCGGTATCAAGCAGAAAACAGCTCAATGATATGTCAGATGATCTCG
>QZAC01000137.1 GCA_003838065.1 Methanocalculus sp. MSAO_Arc2 | reverse complement strand
TATTCTTTCAACCGGTCGAACTGTGTGAAGGGTCCGAATTTATCCTGTACGAGGATATTACAGAGGACCGGCAGGTCTATGATCTCCTGATCAAAGAGATCGACCAGCTCCGTCGGGAGTAAGCTTTCAAGGTTTCGATAGCACCGACAGCAACTGCCACTGACTTCGGGACCTGCGACTATCTGTGGTGTTATGGTCTGGTCTTCCTTGCCTATGGTGCGGGTGTAATTCGCTGGTTCACAGCTTACCGGGTGTATCAGGAATGCAACAGGGAGCTACCTCGGAGTCTTTTCATATCGTTGATCTTGCCGCATTTGGCGCGGCAATCTCACTCTTGTTGCTCAGGTCTGTACAGAGCCCCCGGTGAGGACTATCCTGCTATTGATCGCTCTCATCTTCTTTAATGATCATAATTATTTTATCGTATTGATAGACACACTGTGTATGAGCCATGAGCCTGCCATACCAGATAAGATTCTCCGTGCTCTACGGCTCCGTCCGAAAGGAATGACCATCACCAATATAGCAAAACAGATCGGGGTAACAAGGAACTCGGTCTCAAAACATCTCGAAATCCTTCATATTGGAGGCAAGGTCGATGTAAGTATCATTGGAAATGCGAAACTCTACTCTCTCGCCCACTATATTCCAATGTCTGACTTCCTCTGCTTCACCAAAAACCTGATCCTGATTCTGGACAGCGGTCGGCGGATCACTCAGGTTAACGATCAGTTCCTCGATCATTTCCAGATCAATAAGGACGATCTCATTGGATTGCACATTCTGGATGCTGATATCCCGATAATCTCCACACAAGAAACGCTCGATATAATTGAGGCCACCAAAACCGAGCGGGTTGGCATTGACCTCTCTTTTTGTCAGAACCAGGATGAGTTCTTCTACACCATGGAGGTGATCAAGACAAGGTTTGAAGATGGAGAGGCGGGCGTCACCATAGTGCTTGATAATATCACCGAGCGGAAACGAGCGGAACTGGCAGTCCGGGAGAGCGAGGAGATGTATAGGAATGTCGTTATGGATCAGACTGAGTTCATCTGCAGGTTTTTGCCGGATGGTACACACGTCTTTGTAAACGAAGCGTACTGCCGTTATTTCGGGATCAATCGTGAAAATATTATCGGGAGCCGTTTCAAACCAGCCCTCCATCCGGATGATCGGGAAAGGCTCGCCCGTCTCCTCTCATCACGCACACCAGATAACCCTACTGAATCCATTGATCAGCGGATCTACATGCCTGACGGACGGGAACTCTGGCAGAGGTGGAATGTCCGTGCTGTTTTTGATGAGAATGGGATTGTCCGAGAATATCAATCTGTTGGGCGGGACATCACCGAGCAAAAAAATGCTGAAGCGCAGCTTCGTACCAGCGAGGGGCGGCTCAGACATATCATCGAGCTGCTGCCCCTGGCAGCTGCCATCATCGACCCTGATGGGAATTATACGTTTATAAACCACCGGTTCACCGAGATGTTTGGGTATACGCTCGAGGATATACCAGCCGGGAAAGACTGGTTCACTCTGGCATATCCCGATCCATCATACCGGGAAGAGGTGATCGCGGCATGGAAGGCAGACCGGTCAGCTTTACGTCCGGGAACGGCGAGACCACGGAAATTCTGGGTTCAGTGCAGGAATGGGGATACAAAGTTAATATTCTTTCAACCGGTCGAACTGTGTGAAGGGTCCGAATTTATCCTGTACGAGGATATCACAGAGGACCGGCAGGTCTACGATCTCCTGATCAATGAGATCGATCAGCTCAGGAGAGAGTAAGGTTTTACGTTTTATGCACTGCAGGAAGCCGTATGACCGGCGTTGGTCTCCTGCAAAGAACCGGGACGGCTGCCTGGAACCGGGGCAGAATCAATGGAAATATGCTTCCTCCTAATGTAGGCAAATACCTATGCAAGTCGCTTCTGATCATCAGCTCTGTTTTATAAATATATATTATAATAAAGGGTTATTATACTCTTGTAAACGGAGGTGAGGAGAATGCAAAAGCAAATACATAAACAGGATCGTCCTGGGGCTGCCGGCCGGACAGAGAAAGTGAAGAAGTCGCCGCCCGAAGAGCTGCAACCCGTGCAGCATCGTCCTGAGGTTGCCGGTCTGATAGAGACAGTGAAGAACGGCAGCATCTACAGCAGCCTCAAGGCTGCCGGAGAATTGAAACATATTGGAGAGGATGCAGTCGATCCATTAATGGCTGCCTTCAAAGACAGCGAAACAAATGCAATACGGTGGCGCATCGCCATGGCGCTGGCCAGGTTGGGGGACGTGGCAGTTGATGATCTGATCAAAGTCAT
>QZAC01000136.1 GCA_003838065.1 Methanocalculus sp. MSAO_Arc2 | reverse complement strand
GGGGATATCCCGGTTGTCGTTGACGGTAAACCCGGTGTATTCAGGAATGGCCAGTGGATTTTTGCAGAAGATGCACACTGGACACCCACACCCGCAGCAGACCGCCGGCAGTTTGGACAGGCCGGGGATGTACCTGTTGTCGTTGACGGTAAACCCGGCGTATTCAGGAATGGCCAGTGGATTTTTGCAGAAGATGAAGACTGGTCTCCCACACCCGCACCAGATCGAAAACAGTTTGGGATGTTCGGGGACAGACCTGTAATGGGTATTATAATCTGAGAAGAAAGAAGAGGTGCTCTCTTCTCCAGGTGTTTTTTCGATGTTTGTACCAGTTCAGTACCCCCCTAACCCAAACTTTCATTGAATCTCACTCCACACAACTACTATTATCAAATATGTAGGGGCATATTGAAAACCCGCACGTCCCCCGTTTTTATGGGCATCAAACACTGTGGGATATTGTATGCAAACCCCGTTTTTTTGATGAAAGATCAATTGATAATAAACTCGGGTTTGGAGGTTAAGAAACATTAATCGAGGTGAAGAGCCTGAACAGTGTGGAGGGTGGATGGGCAACTCCACAGTGTAAATGGCGGGTAGTTGACTATGGTCGACCTTGGATCTCCTCACATCATTCTTGCATATTTCTGTTGTTCAGTTTGCCAGAAATATGGGGTATACATATGCAGGGGCATATTGAAAACCCGCACCGGCCTAGTTCCCCGGTTTTTTCCTGGTTTAAATGGCGGGATCAAAGTACACATTGTTTACTCTTGAAAATTGTGTGTGGCCGGGGTGGTTTGGCAGCAAACTGTTTGCTTCCCCAAAGGTCGACCGGGGCTATATTTTTGTCATTGGATCACCTTACCTGGTGCAGGTGTTTCATAAATCTGTTCATATTTTCTAACGGGTACCCTGAAAAACCGACCGTTCACGGTTTTTTCTCTCCTAGTTTTATCTGATTAATCGCGGTTTTCCGGCCAGGGTGTTGGTTTCGTCCTGGAGGTTAAGATCCGGAAGAATATGATTTCGGGATGCTTCCTGCTGCTCATCATATCATATTCATATCGTCGTCATATTCCGCCTATGTTCTGATATGCATGACTGTGAGAAATGCCACAGATTCAATGATAATATGAAGGTGCGATACTGAAAAAAAGAGTTTGTCTATCCTTGGTTTGGTGGAACACCATCTGTTACTGGAACAATGCTGTTCCCAACCGCTGGAAAACAAAGTGTTGTGTAACAGATCAGCACTCTGGTCACCCCCCGTTCTTCATTTCGCAGAGATCTCTGTACGAGCACCACTGACAACGCATATAATCTGGTTGGGCGGGGAACTCGCCGGCGAGTATACGATCGAGCATCTCCTCCAGGCTCTTGCTGAATGCACTGATGCTCTCCTCGGTCGGTACATAGTCGATGATCTTGTTGTCAGTGAGATAGAAGAGCGAGGCCCGCTCGGGCAGTTCTCCATACAGCTCCCGGATCGCCATTGCGTACAGGTTCAGTTGGATGTTTTCGGGGATATTCTTCTTTGTCAAGCCCGAAGATGAGGATTTTCCTGACTTGAAATCGATCACAACATAGCCGCCATCTGGTGTCTGCTCGATGCGGTCGATATACCCGTGTATCTCGCGTCCGGCGAAGGTGAAACCAAACCGTTTCTCCGGGGCAATGATTGTGTTTCTGTTTGTCTCCTGCCACCGGATATAACTCATGATGAGATCGCGGGCTGACGCCTTGCTCTGATCGGACTGGGTCTGCGACTCGAACTGGTCAGGTTTCCAGTACCGGTCAAGCAGCTCATCAATCTGGTCATCGGCCAGACTGTCCGGGTCAAGACTCTCAATCACGGCATGGGTGGCCACGCCTTTCGCAGCGGCGGGTGCTGGACCGGGGGGCTCTGCAATCTTCAGGATGTACCTGAACTTGAACGTGAGCGGGCAGTCTTTGTACAGCTGCAGCCCGGAGTACGAGAATCGCATCGTTTCTGGGATTACTGCCTGTTCCGGGGGCATGCCAATGATCTCGCTGATCGGTGTCTCACTGCAGGCACTCTGCAGAAAAGTATCGCGGTCAAATATCTCCGTCCCCTCTTCAGAATACCCACGTACTCTCTCAAGTGTCACCAGATTATGGAGGGCGGTTGAAAGCCGCATCTCTGCGATCGCCCTGATCGCCCTCTCCTGAAGTCGGCTGCGGACCTCTCCGGCAGGCGTCTCCTCAGGGAACGGGAGATCCATATTCCATGCCCCGGGTTCGATCAGATTGATCAGCGGGTTCTCGCGGAACGAGAGCTCTTCCAGAAAGGGGGAAGGTTTCGTCTCCCGTTTGTTCTTCCCATACCATTTCGCATAGGTGAGATACAGCCGCTCTTCAGCCCTGGTCATCGCAACATACAGGAGCCTCCGCTCCTCCTGCAGAAAAAGTGCCTTCTCATCCTCACCAGCCAGGAGCCCTTGTGCGAGATCTGATGGGACTACAAACTTTTTCTCCCGGTAATCCAGCGGGAATCTCTTCTGGGCAAGATCGGCGACAAAGACGATCGGAAATTCCTTTCCTTTGCTCTTGTGGATGGTGAGGATCCTGACGGCATTGGCGTCTTCCCGTTCCTCAATGTCCACAGAGAAGGCTGAGAAGTACTGCAGATACTCAAGGAACCCGTCAATTGTGGCGTCCCTGGTAATCTGGTCGTATTCCTGGGTTATCTCAAGGAACTTGGCAAGGTATTGCCGGGTCATGACAGCCTCATCATTGAGGGCTGACCGGTAGAGTCCTGAAGCCTGCATCATCACTCTGTGGACAAGTGCCGGAAGTGTGTGCCTCTCCTTCTGCTCGATAAAGTGCCGGAGCATCTCATTGATCTCTCTGATGCGGGGGGCATAGTCGGGTACCACGGATTGGGCCTCCGCCATCGTCTCGAATACATAGTCGTTCCAGGGATCCGGATCAGCCCTCCCGTCTGCAGGTCGCGATCGTCTCCCGGCCTCGGCATTGATCATCTGCACGATAGTTTCCGGGATGGAACAGAGTTTCATGATCCGGTTGAGTGATATGCCTGCGATCAGGGGGTTGTTGATGATCTGCAGGTATGCGATTATGTCCCGGATGACAGGCAGCCGCAGGAAGTCAACATCGGCCTGATAGATGCAGGGGATGTTGTGTCGTCTCAGGGCTGCCTGGAATTTTGCCCCGTCTTTTCTGCTCCGGCAGAGGATGGCACAGTCCCGGTACTGAAGTGGCCGGGCCGGCTCATCGCCCCGTGCAGGAAGTAGCGTTCCAATGATCCGCTCTATCTCTGTTGCAACGTACTCTCCCTCCCCATCCTCGTTTCCGCAGGCTGCAACCACAACCGGCTCTCCTGCCGGTTTCTTTGAAATGAGTTCTTTCTGTTGCCGGTTTGGTGCCTTCTGCATCAGCTGGAAGGCGAGCTTGAGAACCGCTGGTGGGTTGCGGTAGTTCTCGTCCAACAGGATCTCCGCATGCTCCCGTGCCCACTCCCGGAAGTCCAGAATATTGGTCAGGTATGCTCCTCTGAACCGGTAGATGGTCTGATCGTCATCTCCGACAACGCAGAGGTGATCGTCTGCGAGCAGTTTGACGAGCTCGAGCTGGGCGAAGTTTGTATCCTGGAATTCATCGACAAGGATGTAGGGGAAGCGTTTCCGGTACAGGGTACGAATATCCGGATTCGTCTGCAGCAGGTTCACAGCACCGAAAATCATGTCATCGAAGTCGATGAGATGCTCGTCCTGCTTATACTGCTCATAGGCTCTATACACTTTCAACAGGTCAGAGAGCTTGTTCAGGTAGTCCTGCTCATCGTCAGATACCTCTATGTTTCGCTTTCTCTTGAGGTACTCATCAAGCATCGCAGGCGTGATGAGCTCGTCGCGGAATGAGCTGATACCATCGATAATCGCCCTGATGATATCTGAAGAGTTGTTCCCGATCGTGATATACTCAAATCCAAAAGAATCGATATTTCGCAAACCCCAGACGAGTACATTTGTCCTGCTGACGATCCCGCCCGAGATCGAGATCCCGCTCGTAAGCATATTCTCCCGCAGCATCTCAAGGCAGAAGGAGTGGAAGGTATGGATCTCGATATCCTGGTGCGGTCGTACTGCTTCGATCCGTTCGCTCATCTCGGCTGCTGCTTTCTCGGAAAAGGTGAGGGCAAGGATCGCCCCGGGTGGCACACCCCGATCAAGCAGGTGTAGGATCTTCTCGATGATCACCTTTGTTTTGCCGGATCCGGGGCCGGCGAGCACGAGCTGGAAGCCGCTCCCGGTGATGGCTTTTTCCTGGGAGGGATTGAGTGGCATTCAGATCGTATGATTGGTTTGAGGGAGGAAAAAGATGGCGGGGGAATGATGGGATGCAGAAGAAGCAGGTCATCGCATTGATTTGCTCGCTCATGGTTTACGGTCAATGGAAGTTTTGTTTTGTGCATTTCCGGAGGAGGAAGAGTGTACACCACCATTGATATCCTGTTAGAGCGCCAATTCAGACGCTCTATTCTTCTTTTGTGCCATAGTCGTTATAATGTAATCCAAATTGTTAATACCAAGCTCCAACAACAAACAACAATATGACCAGCTCAATCTTCCTATTAAAAGATGACAAGGAGCTTCTGGAAATGAAAGAAACTCCATATGATTCTGAAGATCTCCTCCAGCAGCTTTTACAAGATTATCCAGCTCTTCTTACCGGCGATCAGATCAACCGAGAGCAGCCAAGGAAATGGCTGTTGATCACACGGGAGATGGGGGTGCCGGATACTGAAGGGGGCAAAGATAGGTGGGCTCTTGACCACCTCTTCCTCGATCAGGATGGAATACCCACACTGGTTGAAGTTAAACGGAGCACTGATACCCGAACTCGCCGGGAGGTCGTTGCCCAGATGCTTGACTATGCTGCAAATTCCGTTCAATACTGGAGTATAGATGATATTATCAGATCATTCACCTACACCAGTGAAAAGGCTGAGAAAGATCCCGGAGAAATACTTGGAACGTTTCTATTTAACACCGAAAATCCCGATGAATACTGGGAGAGGGTTCAGGCAAATCTCAGGCGTGGCAATATCCGCCTCCTCTTCGTTGCCGATACCATTCCTGCTGAACTGAAGCGAATCATCGAATTCCTCAATGAACAGATGAATCCTGCTGAAGTACTTGGAGTTGAGGTGAAACAGTATACCGGCCGTCAGGACAAGAACAAGACCCTTGTTTCGAGGGTCGTTGGGCAGACCATGAAAGCTATCGATACAAAGAAGATCCGTTCAGGTGCTCCGAAATTGTGGGATCGGGAATCCTTTGTCCAACAATTACGAGAGAGAGCCGCCCCTGGGGATGCCGAGGTGGTTGAGAAGATATTCAATTGGTGCAACAGTAACGGTTTTGCTTTAAAATTTGGAAGGGGTGTCGATCAGGCAACCGTACGTATCGGGCTGGATATTCCCGATAAAGGGTTCCATCAGATTGTTCTCTTAGAGGGATATGGGGATTTGGCCTTCTTTTTCGGTATATTGGGTAAATATTTTCAATTCTTCAAAGAAAACGAAGCTCGCATCCAGCTGCTTCATCAGCTAAATGCTGAATGCGGCTTTACGTTTAATCCAGGTAAAATTGACTCCTATTCATACTCTCCAATCTCGACTTTTTCCGATGAGAGGCGAGTATCTGCATTTCTGTCCAAACTCGAATGGCTGCGAACCGTGATTGCACAGGAGCATCAGAAGGATTGAGATTTATCTGTGAGTCTGGATATTTGAGTGCAGATTATCATACTGAAATAACGGCATAGGTCGGATTCGGATTAATCCAATCCCCTCCTTCTGCTCTAATAACCCCGCTTCCCCGGGATAACTCCCGGACCCCGCCCATCGGCTCCTCCATATCCCCAACATATCGCGGGATCACATGCACATGGAGATGCATCACGCTCCGATGCGGCCGCTGGTTTGTGTTATTCATGCCGATATTATAGCCGTCGGGGCATACCGCTCACCTGCCAGCTGACGGGCACCATGGACGAGGGAGAAGAGGGCGGCCTGCTCGGCAATCGCCAAGTGTTGAGATAACGGTGGCAAAGGTTCTTGGTGCTGTCCATACAAGAGGGATTCTGTTCAGGAGTCAGGCATGCCAAATAACGAAACAGCATTAACCAGGCGATACTGGAAAGAAGAGACTGATGGACTGCTCATTGAGGAGTTTCCTGTAGTTCGGAATAAAACGGGATGTAATCCACGCCGTTTAGATGGGTTGGTAATCCTTGGGCGTACCAAGAAGATTGGCGACACAAAACAGTATGTAGATACAAACGCAAAGGCAGAGAACCTTGTCAGGGATAGAGATGTTATCATCATCCAGACGAAAGCCACCCCCTTCAACATCACTCTTCTCGGCCAGGCATTCTTCTCACAATGCCTGATGAAATTC
>QZAC01000135.1 GCA_003838065.1 Methanocalculus sp. MSAO_Arc2 | reverse complement strand
TTCTCAGCAGCGGCTGCGGGGCACAGGACGAGTGCCAGGAGGAGGGCGGTTACGCAGATGAGGGTCGGGCTGCGGAGCATTGGGGATATGTTGGTGGCAGCAGGGGTTGAAGGTTGTGAAATGATAGGCGGGGGGTGGATACTCCTCCCTCCTCCTTGAAACGTAGTTTGTTAGCTAAAGTTTTTTTCTGGATTGTCAATTGCGGTTTATGAACACCCTTAATGAAAAGAGGGCAACACCACCTCTCAGATCCGATCAACCCTCTCCTTCAGATCAGCTGAAAACGCCTCCATCACATCCGGATCCTTAAACCCGGGGAAGATCACCTTCCCTGATGAAAAGAGGAGAGCGGTTCCCCTCTCCCCCCGGTAGACGACGCCGGGGAACTGCTCGGGCTCATACTCGACCTGCTCCATTCCTTCTGCGATAACAAACCGGGAGAGGTTGATAGGTATTCCGAAGTCTTCCATCCCGACGATATTCTGCACTTTCGGCACCGACAATGGATCGGATGCCGCCGCACAATCGATGATGGAAGAGATGATGGAGAGGAACTCTTCAAAAGCTCCGTCGACCAGTTCAAGGGACTTCAGGCCATAAATGATATACTTCCCACTTCGATACAGGGTGACTTTGCCGCCGGAGATGAGGATATATGCCCCATGGTACTGCTCGGGATCATACCTGTAGGAATCTGATGGGAGTTCCTCCAGCCGCTGAAATAAAATTGTCTGATGGAGATCGCCGGAGCAGACGATATTGATGATCTTCATTTAAGTCTGGTCAGAGTGTTGTCATTAATCCCTTAGATACTGTCCCCCAACCGTCACAAACCGCTCCGGTTTCCTGACCGCTTCATATGCCCGGATATCCTCAAGCTCCAGTGCTATCCAGTTCCGTTTCCGGCTCTCATTACCCTTCCTGACCCGAGTGGCCTTCCACTTCTCCTGATTCTCCAGATATGCTACCATCTCATCCCGTGTGAGGAAGACGGCGTCGCCATAGGTGTCATAGAAGGTGAGCGGATCTGCTGCGACCAGTATCCGCTTGATCGTTGCCTCACCCACATACCCGGTATCTTCATGTGACTGGTAGAAGACAAGCCGCATCCCCCGCCGCAGCTCCTTGAAGACCGTCGCCGGTTTCACAAAGACGGTCTTCCCTCCTGAGAAGAATCGATGCATATACTGTTTTGGGACGGGGAAGGTGACGCCGGTGAAGGTGTTGTCATGTTTTCTTCACCCCTTGCTGAGGATCAACTGATAATCCTCCTCCGGGATCTCCCGCATCGCCACCCGGATATGGCCCGTCCACATCTTCTTATTCGTAATAAACGAGAGAGCCGGGATGAGCGGCTTGAACGCAACTGGCTCCTTGAAAATCTTGATCGGCTTCAGCTTCATCCTATATGGAAAGACCTCATCTCCCATCCGCTCCGGCGTCACAAAGAGAGGCGTTGCATCCTCATATCCTTCCGATACGACTTCAAACGCACCGGCAACGGCCGAGGGGAGGATCTCATCGCCTCCTTCTGCTGGGCGACATATACGACGAGCTTATCGCCGGGCTTCACCCGCTCAATGATCGATGTGTTCCGCTTCGGGATGCCCCAGATATTCTTCTTCCGGACGATCTCCCAGTTGTCGCGGTTAGAGGAGGCAAACCAGTATGTCATAAAGGGGAGTTTGAGGGATAAGGGGATAAAGGTGATGAAAAGGGGGATTATTTGTGTTGTCAGACGTCTTATTAGACTATCGGATTTCGATTCGATAGAATCGTCAAATTTTAATAATGCTAGACCTAATAGGGGAGTTATTATGAATATTGAGGGTAGAGTCGATCTTCTCAAATACAAAATTATCAGTGATGATTTTCTAAAAGGAAGGGGGCTTGGAAATGAAATTCCTTTCTGGATATTTGACTATCCCCCTGAAGATGAGCTTTTCATTAGAGATTCACTATCGCGGATAAAAGGACAATTGTCAAAAAATACAATCGGCTTTATAGATATAGATCTGTATGAATTATGCCTCGATATTATCAATAAGAAGATTTCATTTGAGAGAATAATTGAATTTGAAG
>QZAC01000134.1 GCA_003838065.1 Methanocalculus sp. MSAO_Arc2 | reverse complement strand
TGACCTGTACTGTAACACTTCACCTTTGGGCAAACCCCCCTTTGATCCCCCCTTCTCCTGAAGGGGGGCAGCAGGATATCCGGGGATACGGGCAATCGCCGGGGCGTCTTCTGCGATTGGGTGAAATGGGTAAGCCCGTCGATAGACGGAAGAGGTGAGTGGTCAGGGGCGATTGCAGACGAGCCTTTGATGAGGGTGGTTTATGGGCGCGGCAGGGCGCGGCAGGGGGTGGTTGGGTAGTGGGGGTTGTTTTTTGTGGTTCTTCTCCATATTTCTGAAGATCATTACTATCCAAAGGCTATCAGAATACATGAATTGCCTCAAAATTGCTATTGTTTGGCCAATATAATGAAAAAGGACGTAATATATTCCCACATTCATATCAATGACTCCAGCTTCAGGCTTTAAGAGTATTCGTGGTAGAAGAATCAGAGACAGGTCTCGTGTTACGTTGGAGAGGGGGCTATAGTTATTAAGTATCAGAAACCCCCAACCGCCCCTTCTCCCGTCCGCACATGCTTCGCAAGCGTGGTTGAACCAGGTATCCGCAGATGCAGCGCGGGAGGGGCGGGTATGCTCCGGGGGCTGCCAGAGCAGATACACCCCCGATTCTTTCAGAATCGCCTTTCAGGTTGCTCTTTCGAGCAAGGGTTTATCAGCTCTGTCATCCTGATCCCCTTCGCTTGACCCCGCCCCCCGATACCCGCGCCGCACCTGCTTCAGTCACCCTCAATGATCCGGTTGTTGCATCGGGGATGAGAGAGATGGGGGATCTCAAACGGGATCTTTTCCCACGTTCCGAAGAATTCAGGAAAGAACCCTCGCGATCAGAATTCTGGAGAAGAGTCGTTTTTGTTTCTGGTGTTGTCTTCAGGGAAGAGTATCTGTTGTTTGGAGCATCTTGTGTTTGTGGTCAGCGGTTGTGGGAGAGCAGGGAGAGGACCTGTTTCATCTCCTGTATATGGAACTGGCCTGCTGCAGGGGCGTCGCCAGCCCCACTATGGCAGTAGGCGAAGTGGGAACCCATCAGGAGGAGAAACGGCCGGAGCCAGGAGTAGCCTGTTCCCATAATGGAGACGCAGATCGGCTTTTCCGCATGCACCAGGCAGGAGAGGAGCGTGATTGCGTCCTCGTTGTTCTGTGGTGCGAGGACGATCTTGGGGATGTCGCCAAAGGACCGGAGCCGGTGTTCACATGCAGTGAATTCGTCAGGCGTGAGCATCTTTTCGGCATGATACGAGGCGATGATCGTCTTTGGTTTCGTTTCTATTGTCGTTTCTGGTGTGGTCTCTGGTGTGGTCT
>QZAC01000133.1 GCA_003838065.1 Methanocalculus sp. MSAO_Arc2 | reverse complement strand
GCTTGTTCTCTGCAGGTGGCTGGCAAGGGGCGGCTGATGAAGTGTTTCCAATATCCATCCTGAGTATCCCGGTTGTGTCCTGGTTGAGTGAAGACGGTGTAGTGACGTATGGGGTGGGGAAAGTTGAGGTCAACCCCAGGATGGCAGGAGAGGTGTTTGGTGAGGGGTTGGCGGTGGTGTATGCGGGGATGGGAAAGAAGGGGGTAGGTAGACGAAACCTCTATGAGGTATCATAGTTTTTATCACCCCCATATTGTCGATTTAGAGCCACTTCACAGGTATATATGGGAGATCTTAACCATGCCAAGATTACGTCCACCAGGTCGATATTGTATGCCTCTGCTACACATTGAGGATTGTAGGGGATCTCCCATTATATTCATAATATATGGTTCAAAGGGGTGCTGGATTTTAATAAAGTTGGAAATATTTCCGAGGGATGTAAAGGTTTATGATAGTAGATTGCAGGAGATCTATTCAGAGATGTTAGATAGTTATAATTACCAATTTCCTGCTTTTAAATGTGAAATAATACAAAAGACCACATTTATCATCTCTTCATCGGATTGTTAGACTTGTGAAAGTTCTATGTACTATGCCCACTCTACGGACGATCCCGAGAAGCATGACTGGCAA
Source organism: Methanocalculus sp. MSAO_Arc2 (assembly GCA_003838065.1). Classification (GTDB taxonomy): domain Archaea; phylum Halobacteriota; class Methanomicrobia; order Methanomicrobiales; family Methanocorpusculaceae; genus Methanocalculus. The sequence continues at coordinate 7,978 of QZAC01000133.1, read as the reverse complement.
CACCTCAAGGAACATCTGCAGAACGTAGCTGATATTGCATCGGCGCAAGCAGGCGATTTTAACGGTGGTGAGCTTGCCTATGCTGGAGGTTTGCTTCACGACATCGGAAAGTATTCATCCGAGTTCCAGCGACGTCTGGAGGGTGCTGCCGTCCGGATCGATCATTCAACTGCCGGGGCACGGGAAGCACAGGCGCTATATCCCAGGCATTTAAGCCGCATTCTTGAGTACATCATTACGGGGCATCATGGTGGTCTTCTAAATTACGGGAACAATGAAACCGGGCTTGAAGAACGTCTCGGCAAAAAAAACCTTCCGGATTATTCAGTGTACCGGAATGAGATAACATCCACCGACCTCACTGGCTTCTGCCCGATATTCCAGCCGGTTCAAAAAAGGATCGGGTTTTCGATAGCCTTCTTCACCCGGATGCTCTACTCATGCCTTGTCGATGCGGACTCCCTCGACACGGAGGCGTTTACTGATCAAGCTGCATCTTCAATTCGAGGACAATATGATTCACTTGAACACCTCTCCCAGAAATTTGAAGATTATATGGCCGCTTTTCTCTCCAGCGCCGAGGAAACTCCAATTAATAGGTGGAGGAGAGAGATCTATGAACAGTGTAGAGAGAAAGCAACACTCCCGCCGCAAATATTCTCGCTGACCGTTCCAACCGGCGGGGGCAAAACGCTTTCATCCATGGCGTTTGCGCTTGAACACCTAAAGCGACACGGTCTGAAACGAATCTTCTATGTAATACCCTATACGAGTATTATCGAGCAGAACGCTGCAAAATTCAGAGATGTTTTCGGGAGCCGAAATGTTCTGGAGCACCATAGCAATTTCGATCCGGAAACTCTACCCTCGGACGATTTTGACTCACAGGATCAACTACTCAAACTCTCAGCCGAGAACTGGGACATGCCGATTATTGTAACGACAAATGTCCAGTTCTTTGAATCACTCTTTTCAAATAAACGATCGCGGTGCCGGAAGATCCATAACCTTGCCGGAAGCGTCATCATACTCGACGAAGCCCAGATGTTGCCGACAAACTACCTGAAACCCTGTCTGCAGGCAATCTCAGAACTTGTCAAAAATTACAACTCAACGGTCGTCATCTGTACGGCAACTCAACCAAAAATTGGCACCCTTCTGGACGAAAGTCTACGGCCAGTCGAAATCATGCACTCACCTCAAGATCTATACGAAGCGTTACGACGGGTCAATGTGAACGATCTCGGATCGCTAAGTGACGAAGAACTCTCTGCAAGGCTGCAGGAGCATAAGCAAGTCCTCTGTATCGTCAATACTCGAAAGCATGCACAGAAACTGCACGATGCACTCTCAGAACATGGTATATGCTACCATCTAAGTGCCAGAATGTGCCCTGTCCACCGGAGAAAACACCTACAAGAGATTAAAGATCTGCTGAAAGAGGGTGCTAACTGCCGTGTCGTCTCGACTCAGCTGATTGAGGCCGGTGTTGACATCGACTTCCCCGTTGTCTTTCGGGCGATAGCGGGTATCGATTCGATTGCCCAAGCCGCCGGCCGCTGTAACCGTGAGGGAAAGGTTGAGCGGGGAGAGGTCAACGTCTTCCGGTCAACCGAACGCTATGGTCAGGCTACCAGCTGGCAGCGGCGTACGGCAGAGATCGGCAGGATGGTACTGGATATGCACGAAGATCCGCTATCCCTCCCTGCTGTTGCGGATTATTTTCAGAGACTCTATTCATATGAGGGAGATAATGGGCTTGACCGTAAAGGAATATTGTCATTGTTTGAGAAGAATTGCAGCGATCTAGCATTTCCATTTGAAGATATCGGCTGGCAGTTCAGCATCATAGAGCAGGGCACTAAGGATCTCGTCATCCCCTTTGACGATAATACCCGCACTCTCCTCAACGAACTCAAGGCAAGCGATCGGCCATGGGAATATGCTCGACGCCTGCAGGGGTATACAATCGCCATTTACCCTCATGAGTTTAAAGAACTGGAACGCGCCAACGAAATCGATCTCTTTGGCGATAGATTCTATGTGCTGAACGATATCAGTAAATACTCTGAAGAAACCGGCCTTATAAGCAGTAAAGGTAATGGGGGGGAAGGATCATTATTGATTATTTAGGGAGGTGGTGGTGATAGGATACGGAATACAACTGAAAGTATGGGGTGATTACGCCTGCTTCACGCGACCCGAGATGAAGACAGAGCGAGTGAGCTATGATGTGATGACCCCGTCAGCAGCCCGTGGGATTCTTGAGGCGATCCACTGGAAACCCGCAATTTGCTGGAAGATTGACAAGATCCACGTTTTGAACCCGATAAAGTTTGACAATATCCGACGGAACGAGCGCTCGGGGAAGATCCCAGCAGGGAAAGTAAAAGCGGCACTCCGTGGAGGCGATGTTGCGCTCTTCCAGGATCCGGCAGAAGATGCTGTTCAACGGGCTTCTCTGGTGCTTCGTGATGTCTGTTATGTCATTGAAGCGCATTTCGAGTTAACCGATGAGGCAGGTCCGGAAGATACCGTCAAGAAGCACTACAATGTTGCACTCCGCAGGATGAGAAAGGGCCAGTGTTTCCATCATCCCTACCTCGGTTGCCGCGAGTTTCCGGTTCAGTTTGAGCTTGTCGAAGGGGAGATGCCGGCGTCCCACTATATCGGGGAAAATGGAGGAGAGAAAGATCTCGGCTTCATGCTCTACGACATCGATTTTGCCGACGATATGAAGGCCACCTTCGCCACCTTCTACAGGGCGATCATGGTGGACGGAGTCATCGACGTGCAGCGGTGCCTCGGCTACGGGGGCGTTTCATGATCATCCAGTCCCTCTGCCGCTACTATGACATACTGGCGGAGGACGAGGATGCAGCGATCTCCCGGCCGGGATACAGTAGTGGGAAAGTATCGTTTGCACTTGTCCTCAGTCCCGAAGGGGAGTTATCGTACATCGTCGACCTCAGAAGCGATGACAAGAAACCCCGCCCCAGAGTTATTGATGTACCACTGCAGGAGGTCCGCTCATCGGGCATAGCACCTTTTGTTCTCTGCGACAACGCAAAATATGTCTTTGGTGTTGAGAAGTTCAAAAGAAGTGATTTCGAGAAGAAGTTTCTGAAGCCTTCCGGTAAAGGCAACTCTCCCGACTACACGATAGTCACCGAAAACGAAAAAGAGGTTGTTTTAGTCCACCAGCGATCGCGGGACTGCTTCGAGGCCTTCAAAAACCGCCAGCATGAGGTGTTCGATACCCTCGACGACCCAGGAATTCGGGCACTCTTCACATTCTTAGATTCTTGGAAGCCCGAGGAGATCTGTAGGCATCCGAAGATAGCAGAGTACATGGACGATCTTCTCGCTGGTGGAAGCTGTGTCTTTGAGTCTGATGGCGTCTTCCTGCACAACAAACTTTCTGTAATGAAAGTCTGGGAACATTATCTCTCCAATATTGGAGGTCATGACAAAAAAACTGCCCAGTGCCTTGTGACTGGCGAATTGGATTATGCAGCCGGAAAACACCAGAGTCTCAAAGGTGTAACTGGCGCCCAAATGTCTGGTGCATTTCTCGTTAGTTTCAACGACGACTCGTTCTGCTCTTATGGAAAAAGAGGTGAGACACAGGGGCTCAATGCCCCGATCTGCGAATCAGCGATGTTCAAATACACTACTGCCCTGAACTATCTCCTTTCTCATATAGAATATCGACAGAGGATAGCCGATACAACAGTCGTGTACTGGGCGGAGACGAGCGGTACCGCCTGTGAGGATCTTGCAAGTCTTTTCTTTTCTCCCCCTACAACGATTGATGAGAGTAACAAAGAGGAGACCTCTGATCCTGAGAAAGTGCAGGGCTGGCGGAAGATTGAATTGATTAGGGAGATTCTTGAAAAGGTTCGAAAGGGGAAAAAGATCAATACCGAGGATATTGGAGCGAACCCTGAAACAAATTTCTATATGCTCGGTCTTGCTCCGAACAACGCAAGGCTCGCAGTACGGTTCTGGCAGGTAGACAGTTTTGGGAACTTCATCGAACGAGTTGCACGCCATCATCTTGATATGGAGATTGTCAAAGGCGATTACGATCTGCGATATGCATCAATGTATCGTCTGCTGGAGCAAACCATTGCATCGGGTTCTGATAACAAGGCAGCCTCGCCGCTCCTCGGCGGTCTTCTATTACGGTCGATTCTGAACGACACACCATATCCGGTTCAGATGTACACCGCAATGGTCAGCCGGGCCAAGGTTGAGCGGACGATGAACGCTGTCAGGGCAGGCTTCATCAAAGCCTATCTTCTCCGACTTGCAAGAGCTGGCTTGACGAATTTACAGGAGGATATGATTACCGTGAGTTTAAACGAAGAAAACCAGAATGTGCCGTATCGCCTTGGAAGACTGTTTGCAGTTCTTGAGAAGGCGCAGACGGATACAAACCGAGAGATGAAGAGCACAATAAACAGCAAGTACTTTAGCAGTGCGTCGACAACACCCGCAGTGGTATTCCCTGTTCTGCTGAAGCTTGCACAACACCACATAGCCAAGTCCGACTGGGGGTACAAGACCACCCAGTCTATCGAGGAGACGCTGGCAGGCGTGGATAAGTTCCCAAATTACCTGAACCTGGAGGAGCAGGGTTTGTTCATGCTCGGCTATTACCACCAGCGAAAGGCGTTTTTCAAGAGGAAAGAGGAAGTTGCAAGCGAGGGTGAGTGATCATGAGTGAACCTATTAAAAACCGATATGAATTTGTACTGTTGTTCGATGTTGAGAATGGGAACCCAAATGGCGACCCGGATATGGGGAACATGCCACGGGTCGACCCGCAGACCGGGCATGGTATTGTAACCGACGTCTGCCTTAAGCGGAAATTACGTGACTACGTCGAACTGGTGAAGGGCGACGTTGCCGGCTATGACATCTATGTTAAATCTGGTGTGGTTCTGAACGAGCAGCACAAGAAGGCATATATACATCTTGGCATCGAACCCTCCAACAAAAAACCAAAGGATGATGAACTGAGCAAGTTCATGTGCGCAAACTTCTTCGATATCCGGACGTTCGGTGCCGTGATGGCATTAGAGGTGAACTGTGGACAGGTCAGAGGACCGATTCAGTTGAACTTCGCCCGCAGTATCGATCCGATATTCCAACAAGAGGTGACCATCACCCGTCAGGCGGTCGCTAATGAGCGGGATCGTGAGAAAGGTCAGACGATAGGGAAAAAGCAGATCGTCCCATACGCACTGTACCGCGCCGAGGGTTATATCTCTGCACATCTGGCTCAGAAGACAACAGGTTTCTCCGAGGATGACCTCGATCTCTTTTGGGAAGGTCTCGTCAATATGTTCGAACATGACCATTCGGCATCACGGGGCAAACTCTCTGCCAGGAAACTCGTGGTCTTCAAACACGAAACGGCACTCGGGTGCTGCCAGTCCCATATCCTGTTTGACAAGGTCACGATAGAACGCGTTTCCGGCGATATACCTCCTCGATCATTCAAGGATTACAAGGTGACTGTAGGCAAGGATGTGCCTGCCGGTGTTGAGGTAATCGAAAAGTTATGAGTGCAGTGCGGTATACCGACGAAGAGTTACTTGCTCTTTCGGGCATCCAGCACTTCTGCTTTTGCAGGCGACAGTGGGCTTTGATCCACATCGAACGTCAGTGGGAGGAGAATCTCCGGACAGCAGAAGGGCACCTGATCCACAAACGGGTGGACGATCCGTTCTTTGTCGAGAGCCGCGGCAACGTTGTTATATCGCGGGCATTTCCCCTTGTATCACATACTCTCGGTTTTTACGGCGTGGCGGATCTCATCGAATACATCCGCTCAGAAAACGGCATATCCATTCCGGGTCAAGAAGGGCTCTGGATGATGCGGCCGGTGGAGTACAAACGGGGCAAACCTAAGGTTGATGAGCGTGACGAGGTTCAACTCTGTGCCCAAGCAATCTGCATTGAGGAGATGTTTGGTATCCACATAGACCGGGGCAATTTCTTCTACAACGAAATCCGGAGGAGGGTTCCACTTCAATTTTCTGACGAGCTGAGAGACCGGGTCCACTCGTTATCTGACGAAATGCACGATCTCTTTGCGAAAGGAATAACGCCCGCTGCCGAAACGTCCAAGAATTGCAACCTCTGTTCTCTTCAGAATGTCTGCATGCCGAAATTGACAAAGAAGAATCCTTCTGTCCGCAGGTATGTGCAGAAACACCTGAAGGAAGCATGTATTGGGGATGTTTGAACTATGAAGGTTTATTCCGGCAAAATCCCGTAAACATATCACTTCAAGAGACGCGCTGTGCATGAGAAAATTACTGAACACATTATACGTGACCACTCCTGAATCATACCTCATCCGAGATGGGGAGAATGTTGTTGTCAAGGTCGACAGCAAAGAAAAGTTCCGAATTCCGATCCATAATCTCGAGGGGATCGTCTGTTTCGGCTACATGGGAGCGAGCCCTCACCTGATGCGACTCTGCTCCGAGAATAACGTAGGGCTATCGTTCTTAAACCCGAATGGGAGGTTTTTGGCGCGGGTAAGCGGACCAGTCCGGGGCAACGTGCTGCTGCGGCGTACACAGTATCGGAAGGCAGATAATCACACTGAATCGCTAGATATTGCAAAGTCCTTTATAATTGGTAAGGTTGTGAACTGCCGGACGGTTCTTGGGCGAGCGCTCCGTGACCACGCCGACGTCATTAACAGTGGAAAAGTGCAAGCTACGGATGCTTTACTAATCGAAAACCTATTAAAAATTGAGGATTGTGATTCCGCCGATGTGCTCCGGGGAATCGAGGGTAACTGCGCTAAATTCTATTTTGTCACCCTCAATGAGCTAATCCTAAAACAGAAGAAAGACTTTTTCTTAGAAGGGCGGAACCGGAGGCCACCACTTGATAACATGAACGCGCTACTCTCCTTTTTGTATACAATACTCGCTCACGATGTCCAGTCTGCATTGGAGACCGTCGGGCTTGACCCGTATGTCGGTTTCTTCCACACTGACCGCCCCGGACGGGCGAGCCTCGCCCTCGATATGATGGAAGAACTGCGGCCATTTATGGCTGATCGTCTCGCGCTGAACCTCGTGAATATGAGGCAGATCAGCAAGGACGACTTGCTGAAAAAGGAGAATGGAGGAGTTATCCTGACAGAGTCGGGTCGCAAAGAGGTCATAGGGACCTGGCAGAAACGCAAGCAGGACATTATTACACATCCATACCTGAAAGAGAAGATACCCATCGGGCTGCTTCCATATGTACAGGCAATGCTGATGGGCCGTTTCCTGCGTGGGGACATTGAGGGCTATCCGCCGTTCTTCATGAATTGAGGTGTATGTATGATGGTTTTGGTCACGTATGACGTCAATACGGAAACCCCCGAGGGGAGGAAAAGGCTTCGCAGAGTAGCGAGAGAATGCGTAAACCACGGGCAGAGGGTGCAGAACTCTGTCTTTGAGTGCCTCGTCGTTCCTGCCCAGTTTGCTAATCTTAAGCACTCATTATGTGGAATCATTAATGAAGAGACAGATAGCCTCAGGTTTTATTTCCTTGGAAAGAACTGGAAAAACCGAGTTGAGCACTTCGGTGCAAAAGGGGGGTATGATCCAGAAGGTTTATTAATTACATGACTTTGCGAACCCTAAGTGAACATTGATTCCCCAGGCGGTTCGCAGGTTTTTTCTTCACCCACTATATATTTATTGAGGTTTAATAATTCAACAATGAAAGTAGAAGTCATTCCTAAACCAGTGGTATTTTTTTTAATCATATATATTTTGCGAATTATAGATAGACATTTATATCTATTGGGGTTCAGTATCTACAAAAATAAGTTTTATCTATCTACTGACTGATTACCAATAGGTTCGTGTCGCACTCACCTTCAATGAAAATTAAGATGGGGATTCGGATCATTTTTGCAGTCACACCCTTCACGGGTGTGTGGATTGAAATT
>QZAC01000132.1 GCA_003838065.1 Methanocalculus sp. MSAO_Arc2 | reverse complement strand
GAGCTGCATTTGGGTTTAAAGATTTGGATTACTTCATTTTGAAAATCCGACAATGTTGTGGGTTCAAACAGTTTGTTTGAGAACAGAACAGAGCAAGGTATCTCGTGGTTATGGAGAGATCTTAAATACGCCTTGATAGAGCCGGAATCTTAGAGAAGTAAGCGAAGGGGGTGCCATTATCCTGTACAGCCCCGTCCCCGGCCCCGTCCGCATGTGCTTCGCATGCACGTTGTTAAGGCTGTCCGCACATGCAGCGCGAGAGGGGCGGGAATGCTCCGGGGGCTGCCAGAGGAGATACGCCCCGATTCTTTCAGAATCGCCTTTCAGGTTGCTCTGATGAGCAAGGGCTTATCACCTCTGTCCGCCTGATCCCTTCGCTGACCCGCCCCCCGATACCCGCGCCGCACGTGCTTCAATCACTCTTCATGATCTCGTTGTTGCATTGGGATCGATCTTCCCGCGAGGGTGGAGAGAAATCTGTAGATCTGAAGTGAGGATGACACCTCGATAACCTTCCAATAATTACTCATGAATCAGGAAACCAGGCGATCAGAAATTTGGAGAAGAGTCATACTTTTTATGTTCTCGATTCCCATGGGTATCTTTTGGCAGGTGGGAAAAAACGATAAATATAACTATATGAAAAATGAATTTATCATATGTGAACAAACAATTGATCACAATTCGATGGTAACGTTATAAAACGATCACCTTCAACACGTGATTTGGGACTAATTAATTGATAGAGGTGGTATATGTGAACCGTCCTTTTGAAAAAGTGCTGGGAAATACCTGTGAAATGAGGCTATTAGAATTTCTATTACCATTATCGGACATGGAATTTAACATTACTGAACTCGCGGAAGAAACCGGAGTAAGCCGTGTTACCGTCGGAAGGGTCGTAAAGAAATTTGTCACCTGGGAAATCCTCAACCGGAGCACCGGAAAGATCCCCATGTATTCTATTAATCCCGAATCACCGATCGTCAAATCGATTGAGATTCTGAACAACTCAATTATCGAATTAATGCTGGGTGAGGAGAGAACCGATGAGATTTGGGATTATATCCGTGAACAAAATAATCGCTCAATGAAGCCACAAGGTACTTTAACCAATGATGTGGAGTCCCGGAACAATCAAGTATGGCCTATTGGGTCTATTGAACTTGGTGAAGGAGACTATTGTTTCAATCCAGATCCAAAACTACAATCTGAATCTCCTGCGATTGCTACTGGAGACTACTCTTTTGCAACAGACTCTTCTCCAAATTTCTGATCGTCAACTTCCCTGATCCCTG
>QZAC01000131.1 GCA_003838065.1 Methanocalculus sp. MSAO_Arc2 | reverse complement strand
TTGATCCCTATGCAATCAACGAGGAGATCGAACGACACCTCAACCCTGACGTATTGTTCCATAATGAAATCTTGACCACTCGACCTACCGGGTATAGTGATGACGCACGAAGAAACTCCCCGTCTGCTACAGTATATCGGTTAACACATGCAAACAGTGCTCTTGTCAAATGGACTAATAAAGTTTTAAACACTGAAAATGCCTCGGAATCGCAAAGTATCGTTGCCTGTGTCGAAGATATCCTCGCCAGCGAAGGAGGGTTGCGGCATGAGCGAAGATCGTGGGTCGGAACCCTTTCAATGATCGAACCTGAATCTATCGAACTATCTTTAACCCAACCTGGCAAAGTCAGAGTTTGCCGTAAATGTGGCGAGGTTCATCATTTCCATACCATCAATGCATGTACACATCCCAATTGTACCGATCTCATCCCGGTAGATCTCTCTAACAATTATTTCAGAATCGAATATACAAAATCCTTCAGTGATGTGGTCCAGCTTCATGCCGAAGAACATAGCGGGCAGATTGATGGAGAAAGCAGAAAGGTTCTGGAAACCAGGTTCAAGGATAAAGACGATAACCTGAATGTGATTGTATGTACTCCGACGATGGAATTAGGAATTGATATCGGAAATCTATCCGCTGTCTATTTGAGAAACGTACCTCCATCACCGTCGAATTATGCGCAACGTGCAGGACGAGCTGGGCGAAAATCTCAAGCATCAATGATCCTCACGTTCTGCGGTGTTGGTTCCCGTAGAGGACCACATGACCAGTATTTCTACCGATACCCTGAGAAGATGATTACTGGAAAGATCACAGCTCCACGGTTTTTGATGGATAACAAGATGCTAATCCGATCTCATATTCATGCCCTCATCCTCGAAATCGTCACCCTGAAAATACCTCAGAAGATCGATGGCAACCTGGATTTTGATCGGGATACTCTACCATTATTCCAGGAGTTTTCCGTTGATGATGTGGAGACAATCACCAGAAACCGACTTGCTGACCTGATCGAGGAGCTGATGCAGGACCTTGAACAGGAGCTG
>QZAC01000130.1 GCA_003838065.1 Methanocalculus sp. MSAO_Arc2 | reverse complement strand
CTTCCTTTGCGTGTGTGAGATAGCTCCGTGGTAGGCTGTTAGACCCGGAACATACCAGAAGGGAATATGCGAATCACAGAAGCAGCGGGGTCTTTGAGATGGAAGCCATGGATCCGGCAAGCGTTGTGTACCATGCCCGGATCCGGATGGTTGAACAGACCCGCTCCCCCTCAGGGTGAGGTTCATCAGAATGACTTTATAGTTCTTAGATAATGTGTAATCCGGAGAAGTCGCATGTCAGAGAAGGATCTTCGCTATACTGTCCTCATGGAAAAAAATGAAGACGGCGGATATACCGTAACTGTTCCATCTCTTCCAGGATGTATCAGCCAGGGGTCAACCTGGGAGGAGGCTCTGACACATATTGAAGAGGCGATTTCCGGATACATTGAGGTTGCCAGAAAGCTCGGCAGACCAATTCCCGTTGAAATTACCGTTCCGATGCACGCAGAGAATGCCGGACTCTAATCCATGATAATCTAATCCTCTCATCACATTTTCTGAGTATAGAGCTGGACTGTTTTACCCGATCAGAAAGGTGGAATATGAAACTCCCAAGAATAGATGGAGATAAGGTTATTCGGACGTTGAAGAGGGCAGGATTCGAAGTTGTGCATATCAGGGGCAGTCATCATTATCTCCATCATGCAGAACGAGGCTTTCTGGTCACTGTTCCAGTTCACTCAGGATAAATAGTGGCACCAAAGACCCTGCAAACAATACTCTCGCAGGCTGGCCTGTCACCTGAGGAATTCCGGAAGCTTTTGCGGGAGAACAAGCATTGAAGCTTCTTTTCGGATTCGGCAAAGGTTGTACACCCTGATCCGATCAGGATGTTTGGACATCCCCCCCTTCACCCCCTCATCGAATACTACATACGTCTGTCCGTCAAACACTGAGGAACTAATCGGGGATCATCCGTGTCGACCATCAGAAATGCAGTCCATATTCTCTACTATCTCTTCAGCCCCTTCAAGAAGATGCTCGCACTGTATCTTATTGCAGTCATCGCACTGGCGGGGCTGGAAGTATTCCGGGTGTCGCTTGTGTACCCGATCATCAATTACGGGCTGGATGTCGAGAACCAGCACCGGCTCCTTGACACGTTCTTTGACCTGATCCTGCCGGGATCGATGCATCCATTCCTCGCCTCGGCATTGCTGCTCCTTCTAACAACCGCATTCATCGCCGTATTCTATGGGGTCGTTGCCTACTCAGGGGCGTATGTCTTTGCAGCGGTACGGGATTCGCTTGACCGGCGGATCTTTGCCCGCCTGATTGGCAATGATTACAGTTATTTTGCAGCAAAGAAGCAGGGGGATCTGCTGTATATCGGGCAGGGGGCAGTGACAGAGTCCGGTCTGGCGATCAACCAGTT
>QZAC01000129.1 GCA_003838065.1 Methanocalculus sp. MSAO_Arc2 | reverse complement strand
GTGGGGTGCTGGATTATGACATTTTTGAAAAGCATTAAGCCATATCTCATCCAGAGATATAGTATGAATAAAGTGCTCATGGATATCGCTGTTGGCCTCACCAGTCTTTTCATCTTTGTTATTCTTCTCATCGGTCTGCCTGCAGTTATAGAAACCGGATATGCCTACCTGATTGCACTTGTCGCCTTCATTTTCATACTGCTTGGTGCGGGATATACCGTCATTGAAAAAACAATCTAGGGGCATTCAGCCGTTGGACTGCATTGCGGGTGCATCATGATACCCTCAATGCTTCTCAGTCATGTGCTTTTTCTGCAGCACCGTTTGTATCTTGCTTTGCAGCACCCCTGGTGGTTTATTTGTCAGCAGAACCGCTTGTATCATCCTTTGCAGCACCCCTGGTGGTTTGGTTTTCAGCAGAACCGGCCGTTGTTCTGGGATCCGCCTGAGATCGGTTGGTTTTACCGGTCTTCTTCTGTTTGCGATAGTAATTGAGTGGATGCCTGATCGTCTCACAATGGCTGTTTTTTCCAATACAGATGCCATGTGTCTTCATGGTTGCGCATGATGGTGTTGTGTAGCCGCCATCTCCATGGGAGATAATATGGTCGACCTGGTAGGTGGTCATATCAAGGTTGAAGTCGCCTGCCCGTGAAAACAGGCTGATAATCTCTGTCTGGTCCATACCGATGGTATGCAGAAAGGTTGTGAGTGCAAATCTGCCTGAATGGGAGAGATATTTCCCTTCAGCTGCGGCTTCATGGAGTGCCGTGATACATGGTGGAAACCGTTGTGCTTCCACTTCACCATACTCCACTGTCAGCCGTTCTGAGATGATCGACTCAACCTCAGATACTGCAGGCTGAAGCTTTGTGCAGACCGATTCGGGGATTTGAAGCGGCAGCTGGTCCATGACGAGCATCCGTATTCGCTCACGGAGCAGGAGGTCCTGTTCATCGCTCAGAAGGGCAACCCGTCCATTCCAGAGGTCGCGGTTGACCAGCCGGTACCGGTCGTCGTGCAGTGTTGATGCGAGCTCAATGTAGCGGGTATACTCAATATCTGTTCTGGAAAATGGCATCCCAAGTTCCTGGTAGATATAATTCTTTACGTCCTCTCTCTCTTCGATCACCTGGAGAAAATAAAGTGCCCGGTCCGCCTCATACCGTGCAAGCAGGCCGATCCCGTTTTTGTTGCGGATGCAGGAGACAAGAACCCGTGCAAGAGCGTAACTCACGATATCCAGAAACGGATCACTGCTGTCTGTCCAGCTCCGTGCATCCCTGACGAGGGCGGCGTTTTGGATCCTGGATACTGCAGCATCACGGTACGTCTCTGCAAGCGATTGTGTTGTGATGGTCTGCAACGTAATGCCGCGGTCGGCAATAATCTCATGTGCTTCTTTTAAAAAAGGGTAACGGGCTCGATCCTGCAGCTCAAGCCTGATCTTCATCAATCTGCCTCGATGCGTGGTGCAAGGAGATAGGTGACGCGTCCGTTTTCCCGGGCGATGGTGAAGAGGAACTGAACCGGATGATCGACTCCAAGCCGGATTTCGATGGTTTCGGCCCTGCCGATAACCCTGCCCATGTCTTTGAGATAGTCAAGCGAGAAGAGCGATCGTGCCTCTGCGGGCTCAACAAATTCAAGATCGTCCTTGCCAAGTTCGAGTTTGATATTATCTGTATCACCTTCAGCAATCATGACAAAGAGCGGGCCCTCCGGGTTGACCTTCAGGGCAATCTTGTCTGATACAACTGAAGCAGCCTTTATCGCGTTATTCAGGGTATCCCCATTGATCTTTACAACGGCTGGCAGGGTAAGGGTTGGAGGGTTTGGGTCCTTTCGTATCGTTTTGGTATCCAGAAGCGATATGGAATAGCGATAGCTCCTGAAACTGATGGAGAGCTTTCTTCCTTCCTCATCCAGTTCAAGGTCAATTGGATCACTCTTTCCAACCATACCCAGGATATTCTTCATCTTGGCGATATCAAGGCCGATCTCAAGTGGTGTTGCTGTATAGGACTGGAATGCGGCTGCATCCAGTTCAAGGGAGACCATCGCCACATTTGACGTGTCAACTGCGCGTGTCCTGATACCGTTTTCATCAATATGAAGGCGGCATTCTCCAACAAGAGCCGAAATAACATCGATCGACTCCCTGAATATATCTGCATCAATAGTTGCTTTTAACATCACAAACCCCTTATCATCTTATTACGAACTAAATACGGATAATTATATTGTTCTTGTATCGACCTGTCCGTACACAGACACCAGGTTGTGGGGGGTGAAAGAGAAGTTCATGGGTTCTCAATGGTCACGTGATCCGGTATACCGGAGTGCTGTTGGAGAGGGGTACCGGTCCCGGGCCTCCTATAAATTGCTTGACATCCAGTCGAAGTTTGGGCTTATTCGCGCTACCGATACCGTCGTTGATCTCGGATCTGCTCCCGGGTCATGGCTCCAGGTCCTGCGGCACCTGACAGAGGGAACGATAATCGGCATCGATCTTGAACCAATTGCCCCCCTGGATGGTGTTGTGACAATACAGGGTGATTTTTCCGATCCAGGTGTTCTGTCTTTGGTCAGGGATAGTATCGGTGTTGCCAGTATTGTTACCTGCGATGCCGCGCCAAAACTCTCGGGCAGCAAGAGTTATGACCAGGCGCGCATAATCGGCCTGAATGAAGAGGCGCTTGCGTTTGCACAGGGTATCCTCAAACAGGGCGGCAACTTTGTTGTCAAGACATTCCAGGGTGAGCTCTTCAATGATTTTCTCAGCGAAGTCCGTCGCAACTTCTATTCTGTCCGGGTATACAGGACAAAAGCCACCAGGAAAGGCAGTACTGAGACATATATAATCGCCAAGAACTATATGCATATAAGAGATGACCCGGGTACTGATTGATCCCTATGGGCGGCCGGTTACCAATCTCCGGATCTCGCTCACACCTGCCTGCAACCTCAACTGCATCTACTGCCATTCAGAAGGTGAAGAGAACTCAAAACACCAGATGAGTACGCAGGAGGTGCAGGAGATCATCCGATCCGTCTGCCGCTATGTTATCAGGAGTGTCAAATTTACAGGCGGTGAGCCCACACTCAGAGATGATCTCTGTGATATTATCAGTGCTGTTCCTTCAGATATCGAGTCATCCATGACGACAAACGGCACGCTGCTTGCAGACTGCGCATACGAACTCTCGGAATCAGGCCTCTCCCGGGTCAACGTCAGCCTGGATACGCTTCGAAATGACCGGTACAGGGAGATCACCGGAAAGGATCTCCTCTCAGATGCCCTTGCCGGTATCGATGCAGCCCTTGATGCAGGCCTGACGCCGGTCAAACTGAATATGGTTCTCCTCAAGGGGATCAACGAAGATGAGATACCAGATTTTTTTGATTATGTCCGTGGAAACCGTGATCTCATCCTCCAGATCATTGAACTGATGGAGTTCAACGAGTGTTCTTCCCATGCGGATCTCAATGGAATTGAAGATCAGATCGCGTCCCAGGCAACCGAGGTGCTGACGCGAAGGATGCATCACCGGAAGAAGTACTGTGTCGACGGTGCCGAAGTGGAGGTGGTGCGTCCGCTGCATAATACTGAATTTTGTGCACATTGCAACCGGCTCCGTGTCACTTCAGATGGAAAACTCAAACCCTGTCTTCTCAGGAGAGATAACGAGGTGAACATCAGGGGCACAACCGGTGACGAACTGGATGCATTGATCCATCATGCGGTCAGTCTCCGGCGTCCTTTTTATGAGTGACCCTTTTTCCAAATAACAACAGGGCTTATCCAGTACCATCATCCTGCCACTCCCGCACTGCCGCATAGTAACTCTTTTTCCCTCATCCCACCCCATACTCCTCCATGATGATGGAGAAGAACGAATATTCACGGGAACTTGATTATCTCTATTCAAAATCCTTAATTCTTGAATCTACTTCAGAGTTCCATCCGGTTTTATGGTTTCACTGGGTCGATGCGATTGCACATCTTGACTATACCTTAAGTGTTGCCGGGTACAGCTATGAATCGCCCAGATCCATTATGGCAGGTGAATATATGAGATGGAGAATTGATGAAGAGCAGAAGGGTGATCGGCCCCTTTTCCGTCCGTTTGTGAACTGGCTGAAGACAAATCATCCTGATGTCTATGCCAAACTGCCAGCGCTCTGGCAGGGTATCTATTCAGATAATGATCCTGCCGAGTACCGCAGCTTTCGGATCGTGCTTGAGCCGGGATCGACAAAACCTATTCCTGCACATTTCTTTCATGCCATGATCGATGATTTCTTCAAAAAGGACCTCCTGAAGAGCATGTATCCAGGTGCATCATTGGCAGCACTTTTTGAGTCTTATAAGAATAACCGGCAGTAAGGAGACTACCATGGATCCAGTGCGGATATGTTCGGACCTTGTTCAGATCAATAGTGATAACCCGCCCGGCAATACGGCTGAGGCGATAGAATATATCCGTTCTCTCCTTGATTCACTGGGGATTGCAACTGACGTCACCGAGAGCGCACCGGGCCATTGCAACCTGATCACTTTCCGGCAGGGCCACCCCCTCCTCCTCTGCGGCCATGTCGATGTTGTCCCTGCCCTTGACGATGGATGGCTCCATCCACCATATTCGGGTCATATTGATGCCGAGTATGTCTGGGGACGCGGGAGTACAGATATGAAAGGTGGATGTGCGGCAATTCTTGCTGCAGTTGCCTCCTTTGTTGATGAAGGGATTGAACCTCCGGTGAGCCTCGCGTTTGTCTGTGATGAAGAGGTGGGAGGTCCCCATGGTATTACGTACCTTCTGGAAAAAGAGCTGATACTGCCTTCAGACTGCATTGTTGCAGAGCCGACCCCGGCGATTGCCCCCTGTATCGGGCAGAAAGGGCTCTGCCGCTTCATGATACAATTCTCCGGCACCCCGGGCCATAGCTCGCTGTATCCTCTCATTGGCAGGAGTGCGGTGATGGATGCGGTTACGTTTATTGAGTATCTCAAGGAGCTGCATACGATTGAATATCCTGCTGCACCCGATATGGCCGAAATCATTGCTTATTCCGAGCAGCTGCTTGCAGATGTCTTTGAGGTACAGGGCCATTCCCCGGTGCTGACCAGGATCATGTATAACCCTGGTGTCATAGCTGGCGGGGAGAAGGCAAATATCGTTGCCCAGAAGTGCAGTCTCGAAGTTGACCTCCGTCTGCCATTTGGGTGCGATACGCATGCACTCCTTCAGACGATCAGGGAGAATGTGCCTGATGCGGAGATTACCCCTTCCAGTATGTGGAATTTTTCCTACACCCCGCCAGATGCCCGCATTGTGCACCGCATCTGTTCTGCAATCGATGCACAGTATGGCATCTCATCGCAGCCGTTTGTCCAGTGGGCGGCAAGCGATGCACGTGAGTTGAGAAAACATGGCTTTTCTGTTATTGAATACGGTCCTGGCGATATACGGACCCTCCACGCGGTCAACGAGCGTGTCTTACATGATGATCTCAGGAAGGCAACCGAGGTCTATAAACACGTGATCCTGTCATACATGAAGTCTGTCTTCTGAATCTGACTCGTATCGACTGCGTCATCACAGATCGGCTTTTGCAGCATCCATCTTCTCATTTCTTGAATTGAGTAATACCAAAACAATATCTATTTATCAGACCATTACGTATAGAATGAAGCACCTTTGCACGGTCCCGGTAGGGTAGTGGATATCCTAGAAGCCTGCGGAGCTTTTGACCCGGGTTCAAGTCCCGGCCGGGGCGCTTCGACCCATTTTTCTACTAAAATGGCAAGGTGTCCACTTCCTTTAGGTAGGGGAGGAATTGCCATTTTTTGTTGACGAATCAATATATATGTGAAAGTTAATACCAGCTTGTATTGATATGAGAATCCTACCCATTGCACTGGTCATCATCTCTGTGCTGTTGCTGGCTATTTCACTTTTTGTTGTTCCTGCAGAGTCAGTGATGATGGACGCCCCCTCTGTTTCACCTGCCGAAATCGACACTGATGCGGCACCCGGTGTAACAATCGACACCAAAGCTGATCCTGAGGACGTCATGACAGCCGGCGAGGTGATCACGTATACCTACACGGTGATAAATACCGGCACCGAGACCCTGACGAACATCGTTGTTACAGATGACCTGCTTGGCATCATCGATCTGGACACCGAGCTG
>QZAC01000128.1 GCA_003838065.1 Methanocalculus sp. MSAO_Arc2 | reverse complement strand
TTCTGCAAGCTCTTTTACTGAGGGAAGCGGATCGGGGAGCTCAATGATCTGAACCTCGCCAGTTTCAACCTCATCAATTGCTGAACGGACATAGGTGTTCAGATTCTCCCGGACAAGCCTTTCGAGCTCCAGGGAATCCTCTGTATCCATTGGGAAAAATCCTATCAGTTGTTTTGTTACCTCGCTGCTGAATTTTGTCAGGAATTCGTCATATTCGACATATTCTTCAAAGGCAGGTTCAATTTCAGGATATATAATAGATAACAGTCCTTCGATCGTCTCAAGGGTGGGTGGATCATCAACGAAACTAAGAATCGACACAAAAACATTATGATCGAGAATCTCTACGGGAAAGGAATCAAGAGAATAGAGGATATCACATGGCCCGCTAGTGATCTCTCCAAGCGAGGTCAGCAGATCCATAACAGCAGGTTGAACACGCTCAGCTGATCCATCTTTTCCTGCTTTACACTCTTGAAGTGCCTTTGCAACCTCACTGGCGCATGTCATCGCAGCGATCTCATACGCATCATATAAACAACCAATAGTCTTCTGATCCATAGTATGCCTCTTAAGAAATGTCAACTGGCAGGAAGTAAAATATGTTACGAGAAAATGTTTCAGCCTTTACTGTTTGAGCAATAACCTGCTCCTCAAAAAATACCCAGAAGGAGGGAGGGGAAAAGCCCCCCATGGGTATCGTGCCATTTTTTCCGCACAGAAAAAATTAGTTTTTATAGAGAGAGTCCCCAAGTTTGGGCTCGAAAGCCGCATCCGCTTCTGCCCTGATTGCATGGCCGAGGAGGGCGAGCGGGATATCCATTGCACAGAGTTCCTCGCACTGGCCGCAGTTAATACAGGAGTCGGAGATGTGGGCAAACCGCCGCATATGGAACATCGGCGGTGGCGGAACCTGTCCTGGTTTGACCATTTTTGATCCCTTCTTCATCTCCTCTTCATCTGCTATGCAGACAGGGCAGTTCTCAATGCAGGAATAGCATTTGATGCACCGTGCGGTCTCCTTGTTGATGACATCCCAGAGATTCTCTGAAATTGGCTCAAAGTCGTGCTTCCTCCATTTCTCACCGAGTTTGAGCATTGCATTCTCCACTTTGCCACGGATTGCAATACCCTTCTCGTCAGCCTTTGATACCTCAAGAACACCGCCATCATTTGCTTTCTTGACCAGGTTTGCACCCTTGTCAGAGCAGACCTCAACAAATGTGGCTTTTCCGGCCTTGTCACCGACAACACCCCAGTTCCCGCAGGCAAGATCTGCCTGGCGTGGGACCTTGTAGAGACAGCGGCGGCAGTTGCTCCTCCGGCCATATCCCTCTTCCTCAAGATCATCGATAGAGATGCCCTTGTGCTGGCCATCCTTTGTGATGACGATGAACTGGCCCTTGTCGATCTCCTCTTTGACTACATCATTTGGATCGATGCCAAACTTCTCAGAAATCATCTTTCGTGCATCGACCGGGGCGATGGTCCCACCACAGTTGAGGCCGATGAGGATCAGGTTATCCATGTTCACCTTGTTTCTCTTTGCAAGCTCAAGGACACCCATCAGATCGCAGCCCTTTACTGGAAGTGCAAGCTTCATATTCGGGGCGTATTTCGTGAGTATCTTTGCAAGGAGGAGGGTTCCACAGTGGAGTGAACCGGCACCTTTCTCGACATCGGCAGGATTTGTGATAATCTCAACAGAGGCATCAAAAACATCAGCACCCTTCTTGACCGCAAGGACACCGTCTACCATCTTACTCTCAAGGGCATATTTGAGAAGCGCTGTTACCGCCCCTCCACATTCACCCTTCTCAAGGGTTGCAGCATCGGATGCCCATGCATAGAGCATATCGCCTTTTGCTACCATTTTCAGGCCTCCTTGATCTTTTCAACATTAATTGCACAGGCCTTGAACTCCGGAATCTTTGCGATCGGGTCAAGAGCATTGATCG
>QZAC01000127.1 GCA_003838065.1 Methanocalculus sp. MSAO_Arc2 | reverse complement strand
GGGAGGTTGTTTGGCGAGATATGCATATCATGCATAATCGAAAACATGCCAAAGCATGCGGCAAACCGGAGCATCATGTTCCTGTTGTTTGATACAAACCTGTACTGGCGCTCACCAAACTTTGCAGCATGCTCATAGATGGCTGGATCACCAAGGTCGTACATCACCGGCGTCTCAACCGGGGATCCGCCGTATTCAAGGACGGTCCGAAGGCAATAATCTGCAATCAGGTCCCGGATCAGCTTTCCACGCGGCAGCCACCTGAGGTTCCCGACATCAGATCGTGCCTCGTAATCGACGATCTCTTTTGCCCGCATCAGTTCCACATGCACCGGGTCACCACCGGTGGCAACCGCAGATCCGGTCTCTTTTGCGATTAATTTCCCAAATTGTGAATCATCAAGAAAGGCATCAATCTCTCGCTGCTCGCCTGCTGGCGTGAGGACGAACCATTCACGGGATATCTCCTTCTTCTGGGGGGCATCTGCGTCTCCGGGGACAATCACCCGTGAAAGCTCAGACAGCGGATGGCCTTTGCACGAGAGCCGAAACGACTTGTACCAGCCAAAAGGAGCTCGCCGCACGGAAAGACGCCCGGAGAGCTCCGCCTCAAGTGCCCGGAGGGCAGAGACAGCCTGTTGTGGTGAGGCCAGGTCTGTTGAGAGGTGGGCATAGGGATAGATCATGACCCGATCTGATCCCACCCGGTCTGCCGTTGCACAGATCTCAGCGGCTGCCCGGGAGACAACGTCACCGATATCGTCTTCATCAACCGATTCTACTGCACAAAAGGCAACAACAGCTTCTTCAAGAGAATCTTTGACCAGGATATTCTCTTCTGCCATCGCTGTCTTCTTCAGTGCCTCATACTCAATACTATCCGAATGGATCAAAAGAAGCCGCATTATAAAAACCTACCTTGAATCATCGTGATCAGACCCCGGCCTGCCGCCGGTTATCGGCATACCGCGAAAGTGTTGCCTGTCGCTGGTCCATATATTTCGCATCCGGTTTTTTATCATAGGGGGTTGCCGCGCGTTCGGTCGTGTAAAAGACCAGCTGTCCAATCGGCATCCCTGCATAGACCCTGACCGGCCGGACGTTGACATTGCACATCTCAAGTGTTATGGTGCCGCGGAAACCAGCATCAATCCAGCCGCCCGTCTGATGAAGCTCGACCCCGCACCGTGCGATACTGCTCTTCCCTTCAATCGAAGCGACAATATTGTCTGGAAGACCGATAACCTCGAACGTTTCGGCAAGAACAAACATCCCTGGCTGAATATCAAAAAAATCAGCCTCGGTATCTTCGGTCTCAGATTCAATGCTCGTTTTGTCATAGGGGTCGATGACACCACCTCCCGGACGGTACCAGACAAAATGGCTTCCCAGCCTGATGTCCAGTGAATTCGGCTGGACAAGCCCTGGATCGAAAGGGTCTATCATGATATACCCGCGATTGACCCGGTCGATGATCTGCCAGTCAACAAGGATCATTACCATTGTGTGGC
>QZAC01000012.1 GCA_003838065.1 Methanocalculus sp. MSAO_Arc2 | reverse complement strand
GCAGATCTTCCTCTGACTCAGGAACAGACTGCAGCGAAGAGACGACAGCCCCACGTTCAAAACGCATGGAATAGACCATTCCACCACGATATACTTCTGCAACCATCCATTCGGAGAGGGCATTTACAACCGATACACCAACCCCATGAAGCCCTCCTGATACCTGGTATGAGTTTTTGTCGAACTTGCCTCCCGCATGGAGGATTGTCATCACAACTTCAAGCGCGCTTTTGCCGTACTTTGGCATGACATCAGTCGGGACACCACGGCCATCATCCTCAATGGTGCAGGAGCCGTCAGGGTTGATGGTAATGTCAATATGGCTGCAATATCCTGCCAGTGCTTCGTCGATTGAATTATCAACAACCTCATAAATGAGATGGTGCAGACCGCGGGCATCGGTACTCCCGATATACATTGCCGGCCGTTCACGCACCGGAGCAAGCCCTTCAAGAACCGTAATCTGTTCTGCATTATATGTACTATTCATTCATGACTCCGATCTATGGCAGATTGGCCGGGAATACACTCAGAACCAATAATATGCCATTCTTCTGCAGGCAGGGCAGAGACCGCCTGCTATACCAGTATATATTGGTTTTCTGACATGATATACTTCGCCTTTCAAAGAAGAAAAAGGTGGTTTACGGGCTCATTAATCATACGATCCCATGTCAGGGTCTTCAATTCCGAGCTCTCTGTCAACGGCCAGAATAAGGTGATTGATGATCTTTTTTATTGCCTCTGCGTCCTGTCGATCATTTATCCCGATCTTATGCCAGATGACAAGTTTCTTCAACCGTTCAGTCAGTTCCGAGACTTCTGTTCCTTTCAGGGACGGGGGCACCTGCATCTCGGTGACGTGATCTGATGCACCATAAAATGCCTGTTCAGGGGGGAGAGAAAAATGTCTGCTCAGGAGGAACAGATTGACAACAAATCCCCTGCCGAATTTACTTGTCATAGAATACCATGTGGTTGCGAGAGCTGATGAATTCTCT
>QZAC01000126.1 GCA_003838065.1 Methanocalculus sp. MSAO_Arc2 | reverse complement strand
TGTCCTCGTTGCTTGTTCGGGCAGAAGCAAAAACACCCATCTCATCGGGTTTGTACGATTTCAGCTTCTGGGCGATCAGGTCATAGGCCTCATCCCAGCTGGCCTCCACGAACTTCCCATCTTTCTTGATGAGCGGGGTGGTCAGCCGATCTTCACTGTTGATGAATTCATGGGCATACACACCCTTTGGACAGAGCTTCCCTTCATTGACAGGGGAGCGCTGGTAAGGGGCAACACCCACGACCTTGCCGTCTTCAACAACAAGGTTCATACTGCATCCTGTCCCGCAATACGGGCAGTTGGTCGGTACATAGTTTATTGCCATGGTATAACCTCGGACAAGAAATAGGTGAGTGAATGACACCTTAAAGCTGTTGATTTTATTTTTGAGTCCGATACAGAGAGATTGTTGGGTTTACTGTACATAATTAACTCATTTATTCCTTTTCGTCACAGATATCTTGATAACCACATCAGACGATCCAGGAATAGTATTGAATAATCACACAGGAGAAGAGAAAGCCATACAGGAGCGTTATCAGAATTTTGAGGTTATTTAAAAGTTTTAATAAGATTTATCTAGAGGTGTTTCAGCCACATATAAACACATCAGGTAGTGCGCGCTCTAATCACTCTTAATTGAACACATTCGATGCCGTTTTTGAATACTTGGGTGAATCGAAAAGAATGGGAATTCATTGTTTGAAAGAGTGATGCGGCGTTATGTATAGAGGAATGTATGGGGTCTTTCAACGGTCGCATAAGGTATAGAATTGTACTCCTCAATCAATTTCGGGCGCAATAGAGGACCATCAGGCCTCCTGGGATCAGATAACTGGCATGCAAGTTACCGGAGTATTTGATAATACGGGATCATGCCAGTGATAACAACGTCAGATCCATAAAATATTCTTTCGTTAAAAAACGTCAAAGCCATAGATTAATCCAGAAAAGTTAAAAGAATCCAGATAAGCTCAATAATCGCTTATCCTGAATATTCATCAAAAATAGGACTCTTCTCCAAATTTCTGATCGTCAACTTCCCTGATCCCTGAGCAAATATCAACTGGATATTCTGGTGTCATCCTCACTGTAGATCCCTTTCTACGCTAGCGACAGTGAATGAGAAACTGTAATTGAGAGGGGAGAGAGACCCAGTAACAGGAGTTGGGGCGCGAAGCGCCATCTATCCTTACTGGCGGGGCGGTCAGCCCCGCTTGGTGACCTTCAGGTCGCCTTCGCCGAACTCCGAAGGGGGGATGGCAGTGCCCCCCCCGGAGGATGTTCGGTGACCGGCTCTGCTCTATCAAGGCATATTTACCATCTCTCCATGACCAGGAGATACCTTCCTCTGTTCAGTTCTCAAACAAACTGTTTGAACCCACAACATTGTCGGATTTTCAAAATGAAGTAATCCAAATCTTTAAACCCAAATGCAGCTCGTTTGATGACATTGATCTTGTTATTGAATCCTTCACT
>QZAC01000011.1 GCA_003838065.1 Methanocalculus sp. MSAO_Arc2 | reverse complement strand
CCCCACCCTGAAGGATGGGGTCTCCTTGCCCAAGTAAGATGAATTCTCACCATCCTTCCGGGGTTACCCTGGTTTATCCCTTTTTTGTTTGCAGGAATCCTGTCGAAAAACTTTTTCCTCCTCTGGGTATTGCCTGCCTGGCCAGCCAGTTGTCAGCCCTGGACATCCCGGTCATGGTCGTGGATTGTACCTTTGAAGATCCCGAGGAAGTAATCGATCGAATTGCAGAATCGCAGCCTGCAATCATCGGGATCTCTATCATGGTCACGATGAGCAGGAATGCCTTCGAGCTGGTCGAAAAACTCCGGGATAGGCTCCCCGATACTCTTTTTGTGGCAGGAGGACCGTTACCTACCGTGCTTCCTCACCTGTTTGAAGAAGCATTCGAGGTGGTGTTCTGCGGTGAGGGGGATGTGACATTTCCCCGGTTCTGCGAAGATTACCTCGCATCGGAGAGCACTCCCTGCAACCTTGCCCTGGACCTTGCCTCGTACCCGGGATTGTATCGTGCCAGGGAGGGTCTCATATGGGCATCTCCCACCGTCCATAACCCGCAGGATATCCTTGATAATCTTCCCCTCCCTGACCGCTCTCCTTTCAATCACCTGCGCTACCAGGAAGCAATGGAGAACAACACCGGGGAAAAGCAGACAAGCCTCATGATAACCCGTGGCTGCCCATATTCCTGCGACTTTTGTTCAAAACCGGTGTGGGGAAACCATTTTCGGAAACCATCGCTTGAGCGGGTCTTTTCCGAGATCGAACAGATCATCGAACTTGGGTACACGAGTCTCTGGGTTGCGGACGACTGTTTCACTCTCGACATGGATTACCTTGCTGCATTCTGCCGGGAGATGATTCGGAGAAAGGTTTCCCTCAGCTGGACATGTCTTTCGCGGGTCGACAGGCTGACTCCTGAATTCATCGATCTCATGAGAAGGGCGGGGTGCGTGCGAGTATTTCTTGGACTCGAATCAGGGAGCAATGAGACGCTTCGCCTTATGAACAAGCGGGCAACTGTGGAACAGGGTATAGAGGCAGTTAATCTCTTCTCCAAAGCAGGAATTGGTACCGCCGGGTTTTTCATGGTTGGCTATCCCGGCGAGACCCTTCTGGGAGGGGCAGAAATATATGATGGAGTTGTGAACGGCCTGGCTGATGTGGGTATGTCGGTT
>QZAC01000125.1 GCA_003838065.1 Methanocalculus sp. MSAO_Arc2 | reverse complement strand
TCCGGAGGGTGACATCAAAGTTGCCGATATATCCCTCGACACTTTCGACCTCGGTATAGGTCATCAGCTCGATATTTTCGTGCCTGTCGACATCCACCATCTTGGGTGTCAGGATACATTGTGAACAGTCAAGGGTTGGGAACGTCTTGTCAAGCTGCGACATCCTGCCGCCGATTGTGGGAGACTTCTCGATGAGATAGGTCTTGATGCCTGAGCTGGCAAGATCGAGTGCAGCCTGGATCCCGGCGATACCTGCACCGACGACCATCGCTGCATGCTCAACCGGCACCGACTTTGGATGAAGATCCTCAAGGAGCCGTGCCTTGGCTACCGCCATCCTGACGGCGTCTTTTGCTTTTTCTGTGGCACCTTCGGAATCGTGCATGTGCACCCACGAGTTCTGCTCACGGATATTTGCCATCTCAAACCGGAACTGGTTCATTCCACCCTCTTTGGATGCTCTCCGGAACGTCGGTTCATGGAGACGTGGAGAACATGCCGCTACGACAAGGGCAGTGAGGTTGTGCTCTTTGATGGCTTCTTCGATCATATTCTGTCCCGGCGTTGAGCAGACATACTGGTATTCGTCTGCGACAACGACGTCTGGAATGGTAAGTGTATATTCCTGTAACTCCTTGATATCGATGGAACCAGCGATGTTGGTACCACAGTGACAGATATATACACCAATTCTCGGTTTTTGTGATTGTGTTTCATCAACCATAGTGCACCTCACTGGAGTTTGTTCAGGAACGGTTCACAGGAGATCCCGTGGAGGTCAAGTGCAAGGTCCTGCGGGCTCATACCCTGTGCAAGCCCGAGCAGTTCATTAAAGTGCAGGACAGGAATTGCCCACTTGACACCGAACTTCTCGCCGATCTCGATCTGGCCGCGGTCGAACTGGAGCTGGCAGAACGGGCAGACCTCGGTGATGGCGTCTGCACCGACTTCGCTCATATTGATGAGCTTTTCATTGGTGATGTCAAGAGCATGCGCAATATCATATCCCCGTACACCGCCGCCAGCGCCACAGCACTGCATCTTCTGGCGGTACTGGACAGGCTCTGCACCGAGTGCAGCGATAAGCTCCTCCATCCACATCGGGTTCTCGGTCTCTCCGACACCTTCAGCATCAAACTCACGCTCTTTGCGGGGCTTCAGCAGGTGGCAGCCATAGTGGATGGCGATCTTAACGCCTGTTAAGGGTGTTGTGACGCTGTCTGCGAGTTTTGCCACACCGCAGATGTTCTCGTCATAGATAATCTCGGCGAGATGGCGGACATCAATTGTTCCCTTGAACTCCATATCGATCTCTTTTAAGACTTCATTGACCCTGTCGCGGAGTTCGTCATGGTGTTTGAGCTTATGGTTCACTTCCCAGATCGACTTGTAACAGCCGTTGCAGATGAGTGCAATATCCATATTCATCTGCTCGGCAAGGACAAGGTTGCGTGCGGCCATTGACATCCAGACGCTCAGATCAATAGATCCGAATGCACCTGGTGCGGGACAGCATGATGCACCCTTCAGGGGAAGGAGTTCTATCCCGAGATTCTTGCTGGTCTTGATTGCAGCCGCCTCGATACCCGGGTACCGGTTCGGTGCGATGCATCCGAGGAAGAACGCATACTGGTGTGTCTTTCCTGACATTACTGACCCTCCGCCAGAATTTCGTCTGCCTTATCTTTGAGCCCGTAGTGATCAAGGATCTTCTGGATGCCCGGGATGAAATCCGGGTATTTCGCTGTTGTCTCAGGCTCGGCCTCAAGTCCGAGTCTCACACGTGCCGCACGGTTCACATCATTATTTGGAACACCATGCCCGGTCTTGTAAATAAACTGGACGGTGTTTAAGAAATTCTTTGGAACAATTTCTCGGAGAAATGCCAGGTTCCTCATCGCCATAATGACATCTGTCGGTGCGATATCACGGGGGCACCGGTCTGTACAGGAGTAGCAGGTTGTGCAGAGCCAGAGATCCGGGTCGGCGAGTGCTTCGTCCTCAAGACCGAGCACAGCCCGCCGGATAAATTTCCTGATACGGTATGAACTCCGTGGTGCCGAGGGGCAGGAGCCCGTGCAGGTGCCGCACTGGTAGCACATATGGGGGATGGTCATCCCGATCTTCTCAACCGTCTCCAGGAAATCCGGTGCATCATCATCGGTGCGGTAGTACCTGTCTGCCAGACGGACAGACAGGGTTTCATCAGAGTAACTCTTTGCTTTTGCCATAATGAAACCTCATGCCGTCTCCAATGCCTTCAGCTGGACTTCACCAACCTTCTCAGCGTCTTCCCGCACCTGCGAGGTCCGTGGAGTCAGGAGCTTCTCTTTGATCTTCTTGAAGAGATCGGTTTCTTTTCCTTTGATACGGATGCTGGTTCGCTTCAGGACAATGATGTCCTCGCCCGGGCAGGCATTGACACATGCACCACAGAACATGCAGAAGTCCGTGTTTACTGCAATGACCGGCTCAAGCTCCCGCCGCTTCATGTCTTTTGCAGGTTTGGGTGTCGGGAGATAGATCGCGTTGCAGGGGCATACCTCGACACAGGTTGAACACCCGGATGGACATTTTTCTGCATGGAAGGTAATCTCGCCCTCAAAGATCTTCTCAACTGTTATCGCTTCTTCAGGGCAGGTCTTCGAACACCAGGTGCAGGTACTGCACTCTTCTGAAATAATGCTGACCTCTCCGGGGAGCTTCTTTGATTCAACCGTCCTCTCTACAGTGATTGCCTCTTCAGGGCAGGCTTCGACACAGACCGTACAGGTGTCGCAGAGATCTTCGTCCCAGATAACTTCACCGTCAACAGTGCCTGTCTCGGGAGTGAAAGGCTTGTGCTTCACCTCGATTGCCGGGCAGACGGCGCCGCAGATGCCACAGTAGTTGCATTTCTCGTCATCCACGGTGAATTCGGTTTTTGCCGTGATCGCTTTCTGCCGTCCCAGTCCCTCGTCATCTGCTCCTTCAAATAACGGTACATCGCGGTTAATTGCGTCCCGTGGGCAGATCTCGTCACATATGGTACAGCGGACACACTTCTCGTCATCGATCTCTGTGACCTTGTCGTACTCAGGGAACCCCTCGTTCTCAAGGATCGGGAGTTTCTCCTCGCCGTCGATCTCCAGGGTCAGCGCATTGAACGGGCACATGATGACGCAGACGCCACAGTAGGAGCATTCCTTCTCGTCGACGCTGATAGGTGCGTCATCGACCGGTGAAACTGCTCCTCTGCGAACGGCTCCGACCAGGCCAAGGCTAATTGCCTCTTCAGGGCAGGCCTCGACACATATGCCGCATCCCGTGCAGGTTTCGCTGTTTAAGATCAGGTTATTTGTCTGCTGGAGAAGCTTCTGCTCCATCACAACATTGACACCATCTCTTATCCTGGAGAATTTTGGAAACAAATTGCTCATAGCCATTGATGAATCCCTCACTTCTCCTCCATTCTAGTGGTAGACTCCGGCACGCCCAACAGGGGCCCGGGCAGTCTCCCAGGGTCCTACCAGTCTGATAACATCGTAAGGACATGCCTCAACGCATACGCCGCATCCGGCGCAGAGCTCTTTGTTGATGTCAAGAGTAATTGCCTTTCCATCTCGTACAGAGTAGATCTTGTCTTTGATGACTGGATCGACTGTATAGAGCTCTAATGCGTTTACCGGGCATGCAACAACACAATTGTTACAACCAGTACAACGCTCCGTGTTAATGTGCATTGCAAACGCCATGCTATCATGCACCAGCCTTTGATCGATATGAAAATCGATTACTGAAATGGTTGTTAGATAAGGTAGATAAACTTTCTTAATTTATCAGGTGAATATCTTCCTGATAATCTCCGGAAATTAAGAGTTAATGGTTAATATCTGGGATGTATCAGGCAGAAAACCCCGCACAATGGCGTTCATTATGCGCTTTGATTACGATAATCTCATCTATGAATTACATTTGTATTTTTTGAAAAGTCTTCTGGCTTTCCCGTTTTTGTCAGGAAGCACTTAATAATCACTCCGATCGACAAAATTCTAATTCTTCAATGAAATATCATCTCAGGATGTGTGTCTGACGTTGATATGCATCGCACAGTGAGATGGTATCGTACAACGGCCAGCAAATGAAATGCATTGATTACTGAACCTTTGGGACACATCATTTGAGATACAGCTTCATCTGGTATCCTCCACCTGACAGGCCCCATGAAGTACAAAAAGAAATCTTCTTTTATCCTGCTCCCTCATTAGCATGTACAAAGGTGTTTCTATGGAATACAATGGTGTCATCATCGAGAATACATATGCAGAGGCATTCCCTACATGGGTCTCTCGCGTACTCATCACGGCAGTGACAAAGAACTGGGCATACAAAGCAGCGGTCGAAGCAACCGGATTTGCCACATCCACGATTGGATGCCCTGCAGAAGCCGGTATCGAGCGTTTTGTTCCGGCAGATGAAACCCCTGATGGAAGACCGGGATATGCCATCCTTATCTGTGTCGGCAAAAAGAAACTCAAAGAACAGCTTGTTGAGCGTATTGCCGAATGTGTCCTGACTGCCCCGACAACTGCGGCATTTAATGGACTTGATGCTGAAGAGAAGCTCCCGGTAAAACTCCACTTCTTTGGAGATGGATATGAATCCAAAGTTACTGTTGGCGACCGTGACTGCTGGTCTATCCCGATAATGGGTGGCGACTTCATCATCGAGGAGGAATACGGAGCGGTAAAGGGTGTTGCCGGTGGCAACTTCCTGATCTTTGGTGAAAACCA
This sequence comes from Methanocalculus sp. MSAO_Arc2, assembly GCA_003838065.1. Taxonomy (GTDB): domain Archaea; phylum Halobacteriota; class Methanomicrobia; order Methanomicrobiales; family Methanocorpusculaceae; genus Methanocalculus. The sequence continues at coordinate 24,936 of QZAC01000125.1, read as the reverse complement.
GATGGCCGCACTCGTTGCCGCAGAGGCAGCAGTGGATGCAATTGATGATGTACCGGGCGTGATCACCCCCTTCCCCGGTGGTGTCGTCTCAAGTGGCTCAAAAGTCGGGAGCAACAAGTACAAGTTCATGGGTGCTTCCACCAACGAAGCGTTCTGCCCCACAATCCGTGAGAAGGTCGAAGCAACCGAAGTTCCGGAAGGTATTGGTGCTATCTATGAGATTGTCATCGATGGTGTTGATGAGGCTTCAATAAAGGCTGCAATGGCAGCAGGCGTGAAAGCGGCATGCAAGGTACCGGGGGTTATAAAGATCTCAGCTGGAAATTATGGCGGCTCTCTTGGACCCTTCAAATTCCAGCTTCATGACCTCTTCTAATTTTTCTTTTGATCAGATCGATTGCTTTATAGTATCTTGTAGACGATTATTCTGTTAACGAAAATTTCGGCTACAAGAAATGATCAGATCGATAACGCTTCCCTGGTATACCGGGTTTCATTAAACGATGCAGACAGCATCAGGTTAGGCAGACTCAATGGTATTGAGGTACCCAGGGTGTATGGCTCCGGGGAAACTGGTGATGCCCCTGTCATCTGTATCATCATTGTGACGTCCCCGGCAAAAAAGATGAACATCCTGTGCGGAGCCGTTGCCGAAATGAGATGGCAGGCTGACATGATTGATAATTATGATCCATACATAATCACCTACCCTGAGATCCTGGCGGTTGCATCTGAAGACGGATCATCGGTAGAACTGATTGAGCGTTTTGATTGTATCGGAGGAGCGATGTGGGTGAAGCATCACTATGGCAAAAGCCCCCTCGTACGCCATGTCAGGACCGTCGGCCAGACAACCCGGTATCTCCTTTCTACAGGAACAGTCGATCTCAAACTTGTTGGTTCACGATTTCCCGCCGGTATTGCACGTGTTGCCGTTTCAGATGCTGAGATCGGGATCACCTATCTTGGGATGGGTGGGGGCGGTGTCGGTGCTTCTGTCTGCAGGGCAGAAGCTACCGGGGTGATCCGCTCTGAATCAGATCCCTGCGGAGGAGGGAGGGTGGCAGGTTCACGGATCGTGCTCCCCCGCCGCAAGCGGGTGATCATTGGAATTGATGATACCGATACACCTGATGAGGGCGCCACCTGGACGCTCTGCCATAACATTGCCCGTTCGATCGAGGATAAAGATACCAGGTATCTCTCCCATACCATTGTTCAGCTCTATCCTGTTGCCTACAGGACAAAAAACTGTGTTGCCGTGGCATGTGAGTTTGCAACAACCGATCCTGCTGCCTGCATCGACAGTTTCGAAGCACTCCTGAAGAAACATACCCTCTCAGACGATACCGGAATGGCCGCATATACCGGTTTTGATCCAATCGCATTCGAAGAATACGGATGGAAGGTAAAGCAGGGCGAGATTACAGCTATCGAAATGGATCATCTCCTTCCACACCTCGATGTCCGTATTGCGGGGAGGGGGTTAATTGGAGCTGTTGCTGCGATACCATTTGTGACCAGATTCGAGGAGGCATTACTGTTATGCGATGGCACGAACTGAAAGCAGAACTCCTCGCAGTCGGATCCTGCAGGCTGACCGGTGCCGATGCATCATCCTATAGTGTACAGTCTGCAGCCGGACCGGGCGCCGGTGGTCCTGGTTCAGTCTTCTTCTCTGCTGGTGGACAGAGAGTGCGCCTTACCCAGACATCAACCTCTCCGGTTGAGATTGTGCATGAAGGCAATGGACGTGCCTTTCTCAGGTACAAATCCATTTTTCTCCCCGGCATCCTTGAACAACCTGCTCTCCACTGTCCACGCCAGGCATACGTCACTGTCTCTGGACGGTGTATCTTCTCCTGTAAGTATTGCCCTGTTCCGTCAATAGAAGGAACGGTGAAGACACCTGATGAAATTGCTGCACTCGTTGACTCAGTTGCAGACCAAATTGATGCCATATCAATAACAAGCGGGGTTCTCGAGTCGATTGAAGATGAAGAGCAGAGAGTGCTTGCGGTACTCAGGAGGATCATGCCTGTGGACATGCCAGTCGGCGTATCAATGTATCCAGGGCCGGATACTCCGGAAGTACTGTATTCAGAGGGTGTGTCTGAAGTCAAATTTAACCTTGAGGCAGCGACTCCTGCTCTTTTCCGCAAGATGTGCCCTGAGCTGTCGTATGATGGAATGCTTGGTTCCCTTGATGATTCAGTTACAATCTTTGGCAGAGGCAATGTCTATTCAAACGTAATCATCGGTCTTGGAGAGACTGATGAAGAAATGGATGCCTGTATACGTCTTCTGACAGAACGCGGGGTCATTCCGGTTCTCCGCCCCCTCACTCCAGCAGCAGATCTTGCAGCATACAGGAGGCCGGATGCAGATCGCCTTCTCAGAATCGCAGGATTCCACCGGGACGCGCTGAAAAGAGCCGGTCTAGACACACGAAATGCAAAGACGATGTGTACATTCTGCACAGGATGTGACATCGTTCCCGGGAGGGACTGTGCGTGAAAGGATATGAAGCAGTTGCAGAGGCGCTGAAAAACTGCGCCGATACTCTCTATACAGTACCCGGGTATCCGGTCACTGAGATCGGAAAACTCTCCTCTGCCAGGGTGGTCATCAATGAGAAAACTGCCCTTGAATACGCACTTGGAGATTCTCTATCCGGGAGACGTTCTGTTGTGATTGTCAAAAATGTCGGTATGAATGCCCTCTCTGATCCCCTTATCAATGCAACGACCCAGGGTCTCATCTCAGGTGTCGTCGTTGTTGCTGGTGATGATCCAGAGGCACTTTTTTCGCAGAATGCGCAGGACTCCCGCTACTATGGTGAAATTGCACAGTGCCCGGTGATAGAGCCTGATGGTGAGACCTTGTTTGCAGCCGTTGCATCAGCCTTTGAGACATCGGAAAGATTTTCAAGAATTGCCATCCTCCGTGTCACTCCCCCGCTCCTTGAAGCTGATATTGAACCTGGTGAAGTTGTCCAGATGATACGGAAGGGCAGGCTGGCAGACCGCGATCTCACGATCGCAGGCAGGGTTACCCGGGCAGAGAAAGGAACCGCCGGGCTCTTTGCATGGGCGCAGCGCTCATCGCTCAACCGTATTTCCGGTGGAGATGCAGGTGTTGGCGCAGCAGCCGGCACCTCCAGGATTATCATCCCGTACCCGCCACCATCAATACCTTCCGGCGGTCGGATCATCGAGATAGGGAGGCCCTTTTTCAGGGAGCACCACCAGCTTTTGCCGCCGGCAGTCGGCAGGGTAACAGAGCGGTTCACGGATCGTGGCTTCTTCCGGACATTCTGTCAGAAATGTCCGTTTAAACCGCTCTTCTCAATTTTACTCGAGCGAAAGGTGAGTGTTATTCCTGATATCGGATGTTCACTCCTGTTGCTCAATCCACCGTATTCGATCGGTGTTGCAAGCTATTGTCTTGGATCGTCAGTAGCCACAGCTGCAAAGAGCACAGGAGTTGCCGTGATCGGTGATGGTGCACTCCTGCACTCTGGTTTAAACAGCCTCATTGACTGTTCTGAAAAGGGATATGATCTCATGGTCATTGTCCTTGCAAACCAGTGCATGGCAATGACCGGAGGCCAGAGTACCTACGATATCCGGCGGTATCTTGCATGGGCCGATCCGGTTGTCGTTGAAGCAGAGGATACATCTGCCCTTTCCGATGCTCTGTCTGCTAAGCGAAAAGGACTTACCATTATTATCGTCCCGGGATCGTGCCCGGAGGATGCCTGTTATGAAAAAGTGGAATGTTGAAATCTGTGATGTAACGCTCCGGGATGGCGAACAGACCCCGGGTGTATCGTTTTCTGCTGAGGAAAAGTGCAGGATCGCTGATCTGCTCAATAGTGTCGGTGTTGATGTCATTGAAGCCGGTTTTCCGATAGTATCCCATAATGAAGCACATTGTGTCCATGATATCTCGCATATGGGTCTTGATGCACGGATATGCTGCCTTTCACGGGCATTGCAGTCTGACATTGACTGTGCGCTCCAGTGTGATGTCGATATGGTCAGCATATTCATCGCAACCTCAGACCTGCACATGCGGATCAAGTACAAAAAACCGCGTGAGGAGGTGCTTGCACAGGCCCTGTCGATGGTTGAGTACGCACATGATCACGGCATCCAGGTCCGTTTTGCAGCAGAAGATGCATCAAGGACAGATATAGCATTTCTCAGAGAGATGTATCTCAAAGGAGCAGATCATGGTGCCGACTATGTCTCCTTTGCAGACACTGTTGGCTGCCTCACTCCTCTTGAAATTGCAGCAATCACCGATAAGCTCCTTGTGGATCTTCCAATTCCTCTCTGCATCCATTGCCATGATGATATGGGATGTGCCGTTGCAAACACCATCACCGCTGCGGAACGCGGCGCCTATCAGCTTCATACGACCGTAAACGGAATCGGTGAGCGGGCAGGAAATGCATCGCTTGAAGAAGTGGCAACCGCACTGCGGTTCAAAGGAGGTGTTGACCATTACGATCTCTCTTGCCTGATGAAGCTCAGCAGAACTGTATCAGATGCCTCCGGCATCCCCATCCCAAAGACCAAAGCCATTGTCGGGGAACATGCGTTTTCTCATGAATCAGGGATACATATTGCAGCACTCATTGAAGATTCTGCAACCTACGAGTACATCCACCCTCATCTTGTCGGTGGTGAGCGGCACTATATCCTTGGAAAACACTCAGGTAAGAAGGCGATTGTTCATATCCTCCAGTCAACGGGACATGATCTCTCTGAAGAGCGGATCTGCTGGATCCTGGATCAGGTAAAGGCACGCGGAGAGAACAAGTGCAGCATTACCCATGAACTCCTCCTCTCGCTCATCAGGCAGGCTGAGACCGAGGTGAAATGAATGAGCCAAAATCTCACCGAACGAATTCTCGGAGGAGATGCAGGAGAGTACGTGGATCGCGCAGTGGATCGGGCATATGTCCATGACGGTACCGGTGTCCTGACGCTTCAGGCGTTTATGGAGATGGCTGTTCCATACAGGCTTGATCCCTTTCGCATCTCGGTTCTTTTCGACCATATCTGTCCGGCCAATTCCGGGGTAACAGCAGATCTCCAGCGGGAACTGCGAGAGTATGCACGGACTGCCGGCATGCAGTTTTCAGACTGCGGCGGTGGTATCTGCCACCAGATCATGAGCGAGGGATCAATTCTGCCATATGAGGTGGTTGTTGGTGCCGACTCACATTCATGCACGGGAGGGGCGTTTGGCGCTTTTGCAACCGGTGTCGGTGCCACTGATATGGCTGCAATCTGGGCGTCAGGAGAGACCTGGTTTCGGATCCCGGAAACTATTGGCATCACGCTTGAAGGCCGGCTGAAGGGTGCTGCAGAAGCCAAAGATCTCGCACTTTCGATCGTTTCCCGGCTCGGGATGGAGGGTGCCACCTACTGCGCACTCGAATACATCGGTGAGGGAACGTCGACCCTTGATATGGAGAGCCGCCTCTGCCTCTGCAACATGGGTGTTGAGACCGGTGCAAAAAATGCAATATTCTATGCAGATTCAATCTGCCGGCGGTATCTGGAAGGGTATGGTCACGAAATCGATCTCCAGACCCCGGAAGATTGTAGCTATCGCGAGGAGCTCTCAATTGATCTTGATGATATCGTACCCCAGGTGGCTGTTCCCCACCGGGTAGATACCACCCGTCCTGTCACCGATCTCGCCGGGACTGAGGTTGATCAGGTCCTCCTTGGGACCTGCACAAACGGCAGGTACGGAGATCTCCTCAGGTTCTCCCGCATTGTCCGGGGCAGGCAGGTGAGCGTCCGGACGATCGTAGTCCCGGCATCCAGGAGTGTTTTTCTGCGGGCTGCAACTGATGGCATCATCAAAGACATTGTTGCTGCAGGATGTATAGTGGTTGCACCTGGATGCGGGCCCTGCCTGGGAACCCATAGCGGTGTCCTTGGAGAGGGCGAGGTCTGCCTCTCAACAGCAAACCGGAACTTCAAAAACAGAATGGGAGTGGGTGGCTCTCTTTATCTTGCCTCTCCGTCGACTGCTGCAGCAACCGCGCTTGCCGGATATATCACCGAACCAGAGGAGGTACTGTATGCGTAAAGGAACAGCAATCTGTCTTGGGCCTGACATTGATACGGATCTCATTATCGCCGGGCGGTATCTCAGGACAAAAGATCGGTCGGTCTGGGCAGCACATGTTTTTGAAGATCTCGATATTGAACTCACAGATCGATTATCTGGCTCTGTCATCGTCGCAGGGAGAAACTTCGGGTGTGGGTCGTCACGTGAACAGGCACCGGTTGCCCTGAAAGAGGCCGGGGTGGTTGCGGTCATCTCACCGTTATTTGCCCGAATATTTTTTAGAAATGCCATTAATGTTGGTCTGCCTGTCCTTGAAGCAAATATCGCCTCGTGTAAAGATGGAGATGAAATCACAATTGATCTTGACCGGGGAATACTTGAGATCGAAGATGTCGGGTACTCCTTTACCCCCCTCTCTCCCCGGATGCGGGATATCCTTGATGCCGGGGGGCTTGTTCCGTACTGGAGGGGGAAGGGATGATCTTTCCTCCTGAATGCAAGGTTGTCGGCCATGCGTACCAGAAACCTGTTGGAGATAAAGTATACTTCTTAACCGAATACCTGGTCAGGAGGGTTCCTGATGGCTTTGAACTTCTCAAGGTAACCCCGAATCCGGAAGGCCATGGGATGATGCGGGATATCATACATGAGGAAGTGCTTGCCAGAGCTGATGAAACGGTGATGTACCCGGGGCGTGTGAACCAGCATGATCGTGCCGATATGGTCAGGCGTGCTCTTTCCACCAAAAAAAGATGTACAATCTTCGGGGCGATGGATGAACATATGAACTTCGTCCTCGACCCTGATCTTTCCCTGTTTCAGATAGTGCACGTGTATGATATCCGTCCCCCGAGGGCGAACCTCTCGGTGACAATCGAGTCACTTGAGAAGGATGGGCTGTTGGGAGAGCTTGAATGTATTTTTGAACATCATGTTCGCGATATCTCGTTGATTGATGCCGATGTCTATCCCTGCCGTGCAGGAGGTTTTTCAAAAACGCTTGATATGGACAGAATGGAAGGGGGGGAGCGGGTGGCTGGCTGCCTGACGGGACGCCAGCTCTACCAGGAGTGTTATGGATCCAATTTCAAGCTGATTGAGATCTGCCCTATCTCTGCTGTGTCAGAGGAGCCGTTCCTTGCCAGGTGCTGCAGAAAAGAGCAGAGCGGGATCGGTATGTATAATGGTTTTTTTGGGGCTGTTGTTCATTGGGGTGCTTCACCAAAGACGGTCCTTGATGCAGTGTATGAGATGGTGCAGGAATGGAGGAGACGGAATGGTCAGGATAGCAGTCGTTCCGGGTGATGGAATAGGCCTTGAGGTGATTCCGGTTGCCTGGGAGATCATCGCTTCGCTTCACCCGGAGTTTGAGCCTTTTTATGTTGAGGTAGGATATGCCCGGTGGCTGAAGACCGGTATCGCAGTTACAGACGAAGATATCAGCATGCTCAAGGATGCAGATGCGATTCTTTTTGGTGCGGTGACGACACCGCCCGATGCCTGTTACCAGTCGGTTATTCTCAGGATACGGCAGGCGCTTGACCTGTATGCAAATCTGCGGCCTGTGAAGGGTGAGGGATTTGACATTCTGATCGTCAGGGAGAATTCTGAAGGACTGTACTCTGGTATCGAATGGCGTGAGAAGGACCGGGCCTGCACAGTACGGGTTGTTTCAGTCGAAGGGAGCAGGAGGATCGCGCGATATGCAATCCGGATGGCAGAAGCGCGAGAATGTCGCCTTACAATCGGCAACAAGGCAAATGTAATTAAATCTGATGTTCTTTTCCGTGAGATCTGTTCTCTGGAGGCGACGCGTGCAGGCATTCCGTTTGAGACCTGTTATATCGACTCGCTTGCACTCGATATCCTTCTCAATCCCGATCATTATGGTGTTATCGTCACAACGAATATCTTTGGCGATATCCTCTCTGATGTTGCCGGGTATCTCGTTGGCGGCCTTGGCATGCTTCCTTCTGCAAATATCGGGGATCGCCATGCACTTTTTGAGCCTGTACATGGGTCCGCACCTGACATTGCCGGACTTGGAATCGCAAATCCTATTGCTGCCATCAGGAGTGGAGCAATGCTCCTTGATCATCTCGGCTATCATGACGAGGCGGTCCGGATTGAGGATGCCATTCTCACCGTCTGCAATAAGGGGGTCAAAACCACTGACCTTGGTGGCAGCATGTCAACACAATTGTTTGGGGAAGCTGTGAAAAAGGAACTTGGAATTGGGTAGTTCCCAGATTGCCTGCAATTGAACATGTTTTCCGATGGGATGGTATGAATGATGGTGCGAATCGGCGTCCATGTATCGATTGCAGGGTCAATTGACCGTGCCGTATACCGTGCGGTTGAGCGGAGATGTGATACGTTTCAGATCTTTTCGCGAAATCCGCGTGGCTGGAAATATCGACCTCTTGATGAAATTGCGGCATCTGCCTTTATTGAGGCGGTAGCCGATGCCGGAATTGGTCCGGCTGTTGTGCATATGCCATATCTGCCAAACCTTGCATCAGAGAAGGAGGATATGTATGCCCGTTCTGTTGAGAGCCTCAGGGAAGAACTTTTTCGGTGTGCCGCACTGAAGATTCCATATCTTGTAACCCATCTTGGCCATCACGGCTCTTCCGGGATAGCTTTCGGCCAGAAGCGGGTGGTTCGTGCGATCAATGATGCACTGGAAGATGCACCGGATGGCGTCTTCCTGGTACTTGAAAATACTGCAGGAGAGAAGAATTCAGTAGGTTCGCAATTTGAAGATATTGGATCAATAATCGGCAATATTGACAACCAGGCGAGGATTCGGGTCTGTTTTGATACCTGTCATGCTTTTGCTGCAGGATATGATCTCAGGACTGCAGCAGATGTCGGAGCAGTCATGGATACATTTCATGATCATGTCGGCCTTGATCTTCTCTCCATCATTCATTTAAATGATGCAAAAGGAGAATGTGGGTCCGGTCTTGACCGGCACGAACATATCGGTCTTGGAAAGATAGGGAACGAGGGGTTCGCCTATATCCTCCATCATCCACATCTCCGATCGCTTCCGTTTATCATGGAGACGCCGGTGGATGAACGCCGGGATGATACCGCCAATATTGCAAAGGTCCGCGAACTTGCGGCCTGAATCTCATCTTCGTGCACGCTGCCATACTATTGCAGCTCCTGCACCAAGCGTAATAATTGCAGAGATGAAGCCGAAGCCAGCGGCCTCTTTTGGTGTGGGAGTGGGTTTTGTGACCGGATCAAGAATCAACAGCCAGCCCTCTGCACTACCGGTTTGCCGCGACCATCCACCCACTGCAACCCGCCCGTCTGCGAGAGGGGTTGCTGCCAGAAACCTGCCATCATCATCAAGAAAACGTTTTGATGATGTCAATGTACCTTCAGGTGATAGCGTGGCGATAAAAGGGTTATAGGGTCCTGTTCCCCCTGCTATAAGGAATTCATTTCCAAAGGGGGCTACCGCATATGCTGCATATCCGGGCAGAGGCTCTTCATGAATGAGAGTTGCGTCTGCGGAGACGAACACTGCCCATGCCTGTCCTGTTGATGATCCATATGGCTCGGTCCCACCCACCATCAGGTATCCATCTGCTGTTTCAGTGATGGCATAGAGTGGGCGGCCGGGTATGATGCTCGTCCATTCTAACTTTCCATGCCGGTCAACTTTGCTCAGGTAACCTGCATGATCACCATCAGCACTCTCCTGAATATCCATGCTCCCGACCAGAAGAAACCCCCCATCATCAGCAGGATAGACTGAATAAACAGGGGCGTCAGGATAGGCTACGGTATCGAGGAGATTTCCACTGTAATCGTACCGGGAAAAGTATCCATAGGCTGCTTTCGCCGGATCGTCAGAGTCATATGCCCACCCGACCAGGACTATCTCGTGGTCTGTTACCTGGAGCGCACCGGGTAGTTTGTCTCTGATCTCCTCCTGCCATACAACCGATCCCTTTTGATCAGTCATTGCAAGGTATCCAGAGCCATCCATTGGTTCCCTCCCCAACATTGGTATTTCTGAGAGTGAAGCAGAGAAGATATTCCCATCATCACATTCAGCTACAGCAGCGACCCATCTGCCCGGGTATGCCTGGATCCAGATCGTATTTCCGTCCGGGTCTGTTTTCATCAGGAAAGCATGCTGATCTTCTAAAATGTCGGTTGCATGCCCTCCTATGATAAGTCCCCGGTCGCGGGCTTCTTCAATTGTGAAGATATCTGTATTGTTGCCAATTGAATACGTCAGGCTTGCTGCCTGATGGGTGAAGATATCCCCTGCTGATGCTGTGCCAATGACAGCAAGGAAGCAGAATAGACACAGAATCACCTGACATCTGGTAGAGGAAAACGTTCTGCGATGCATATTGTCGTATTATATCGTCAGTCCATCTGAAAACCTTTCGTATGCCTGGACGAAAACAGGCAGAAGGCGCTCTGCCTGCATGGGGGGTATGATGCACCGGAATCAGAATAGAAATGATTGGCCATATTGATGATTGAAGCTCCAATATTTGTGGGCAAAAAAACCCCGGATTCAGTCTGTTTCAGTTGCGAAAGCATTCACGTGTTTTTATCTCTGATCAGATCCAATAGCTACAGCAGTGAAAGCAACGTTTGATGGATCGTTTGTGTATACCGGATCAGACGGTCTCATTCTCTATGAGCAGAGCGGGTATGGACGTCCCGTACAGGAGGGGCTTATCCTTTCCCCGGAGGAGGCATTATACCTTATCCAGAAAGGCAAAATTACTCCTGAGAATTTTACGTTCGATTCTCTCCTCAAGCATATGGCAGGTGAGGCACATTTTCTCAGGTCATTCATCGTATACCGGGATATTCGTGAACGGGGATATGCCGTCCAGGCCGGCCCCCATGATTTCCGTGTCTTCCGTCGTGGCCAGAAACCAGGGAAGGGCAAGACACAATACCTTGTCAGAGTGCTCTCTGAGCGTGATCTGATCGTCTTTACCTCGCTCATCAGCGAGGTGGAAACTGCAGAGCATATGAGGAAGAATTTCATCCTCGCAGTTGTTGATGATGAAGAAGAGCTGACCTACTATGACATCAGGTTCCACAGGCCACAAGAACATGAAGCTCCATCTCTTTCGCAGGGTGTGATCGCAGAGCTGGTTGGTATGTCTGCCATGGTAACCGGAGAGGGAGCCCGGCTCCTTGAAACACGGTGGTTTGGCACACGTCTCGACCAGAACCGCCTCCTCCTCTCTCCTCCTGAAGTGCTCTTCCTTCTGGATGAAGGGGTACTTTTGTTTTCCAAAAACCCAATGGATAGAGATGGGTATTTCAAATCTGCCTGCGCCATGGACTGTGAACTTCCAGAAAAACTCACCGTCTATTCCGCACTCAGGACGCTGGGCTATACTCCCAGGACCGGCTACAAATTCGGCCACCATTTCAGGGTCTATACAACAAGCGACCGTCACTCGGAGATGCTTGTGCATGCAATCCCCGAATATGCTGAAATGCCGATTTCTACCATATCCCGGTCTGTCCGGATGGCGCACAGCGTGAAAAAGAAGATGTTGTTTGCCTGTATACAAGATGAAGAGATCGTGTACATAGAATTTGCACGGATAAAATTATGAGAGTTGCCCTTTATGGAATCCGGGATTAATCCATGGTCAAATACAGAGAGCGTCGATGTTGGGCGCCTCTTCGCAGAGTTTGGGATAGCACCTGTTGAGAAGGTGACAGATACGCTTGTTGATCTCCCGGCATTTTTTCGCAGGAAGATTGTTGTTGGTCATCGGGATTATGGATCAATTGTGGATGCAATCAATTCCAGGTCCAGGTTCAATGTGATGACCGGGTTTATGCCGTCGGGCCATCCTCATCTGGGTCATTTGATGGTAATGCGCGAGGTCGTCTGGCATGTCGAACAGGGCGGCTCTGGCTATGTTGCCATCGCTGATCGCGAGGCACATGCGGTACGCGGGCTTTCATGGGATGCCTGCAGAAAATATGGCCGGGAATACCTTGAATGTCTCTATGCACTCGGCTTTTCCGGAACAACGTACTTCCAGAGCAGAAATGACCGGATAAAAGATCTGGCTTTTGAAGCCGCCATCAGGATAAACTTCGCAGATCTCTCTTCGATCTATGGATTCTCCCCGGAAACCTCACTTGCACATGCCGATTCTGTCGCCACCCAGGTAGCCGATATCCTCTACCCCCAGGTAGACAGCGGTCCCGCACCAACTGTTGTTCCGGTCGGAATCGATCAGGATCCGCATATCCGGCTCACCCGTGACGTTGCGCATAAAATGCGGTGGTTTACCGTGCTTGACCGGGGTGACATCATCAGTGTACGGTCAAAGAACGCGCCGGTTCATGCGATGGATGCGGTTGCAGAGGCATTTCCGGGTTCGAAACGGTACGAGGGGCATGTTGACATACCCGGGGCAGATTGTCTAAATGTATCTGAAAAGGTCAGGTTGATTGAGGTGTCTCTGGGAGGGTATGGGTTCATCACCCCGTCATCCACCTATCATACCTTCATGGAAGGGCTCCAGGGAGGCAAGATGTCAAGCAGTATTGAAGACAGCCTTTTCTGGTTTGACGATCCTCTTCCAGAGGTCAAAAGAAAGGTGATGGCAGCTCTTACCGGGGGCAGGATGACAAAAGAGGAGCAGGTACGTCTCGGGGGCGAACCTGACAGGTGTCCGGTGTATCTCCTGAACCTCTTTCACATGATCGAGGATGATGGAGAGCTCCAGGAGATCAGATCCGCCTGCCTTTCCGGATCCCTCCTCTGCGGTGCATGCAAGAAGGAAACATTTGAGCGTGTCAAAGAGTTCCTCTCTGATTTCAGGGAGCAAAGAGCAGCCGTATCCCATAAGGTGGTGGTATAGGTGCTGGAATTGACTGCAAATGAAAAACGCCTTCTGAAGGTTCTTGGGGACTTTGGGTCTGCGGATGCAGAAACGCTGGCTGATGCACTTGCAACCGATGCCGGCGCTGTGGTGCAGTGGGCCCACCTTGCCGCAGGCAGAGGGCTTGTGGAGGTCAGGCGTGAGGTTCATCCCGAGTATCACCTGACCGATGAAGGACGCTTGTATGCAGAGCAGGGCCTTCCCGAACGCCAGGTCATTGATTCAGTCGATGGGGACGTTCCCATGTCAGAACTCTCCCGTCATCCGCTTGCGAAGGTGGCAATCGGGTGGATGCGAAAGAACGGCTGGATCTCAGTTTCAGGCGGCATCGCAAAGAAAGCAGATGCCATTCACAGGACCACAGACGAGATCGCGCTTGCAGAGATTGCACGTGGTGCACAGGATATCAAGGATATCGGGGAACTGAAATCCCGTGGGCTGGTTACAATTCATGAAGAAGTCCGGTGGATCATCGAAATTACCCCTGAGGGAAGAAGACTTCTTGAAGAAGGAATTGATCTCAGATCCGAGATAGGAACGCTGACCCGCGAGCAGATATTGACCGGTTCGTGGCAGAATGAATTACTCAGGCGCTATAGTCTAATCACTCCGCCACGCAGGATATATCCAGGGAAAATGCATCCGTACCGGCACATCCTCAATGATGTGCGGGATCTCCTGCTTGAGATGGGCTTTACAGAGTTTTCAGGGGATATCGTCCAGAGTGCATTCTGGAATTTTGATGCGCTCTTTCAGCCCCAGGATCATCCGGCACGGGAGATGCAGGACACCTTCTACCTTGGCATCACGTCCCCACTCCCCGATGGATGGGAGAAGATCCGTGATATGCACGAACATGGAGGGGATACTTCATCCACCGGATGGGGAGGTTCCTGGGACAAAACAAAGGCTGAAGCATCCGTTCTCAGGACCCACTCAACCGCCCTTTCAATCCAGCACCTCGCAGCCCACCCGGAACCCCCTGTAAAGGCATTCTCACTTTCACGGGTCTACCGGCGCGAGTCGATTGACCCGACCCATCTTGCCGAGTTTGAACAGCTTGAAGGGATCGTGATGGATGAGGGTGTCACATTCAGCCATCTCCTTGGATTTTTAAAGGAATTTTACCTCAGGATGGGGTTCTCGGACGTGAGATTCCGTCCTGCATACTTCCCGTATACAGAGCCTTCTGTCGAGCCTGAAGTCTGGGTTGATGGCCATGGCTGGATGGAGCTTGGGGGTGCCGGCATCTTCCGTGAAGAGGTGACAATGCCGTTTGGCATCAACCATCCTGTCCTTGCCTGGGGCCTTGGGATATCCCGGGTCGCTATGCTCAGGCTCGGGCTTTCGGATCTGCGGCAGCTATACAAAAGCGATATAGACTGGATACGGAACTATCCGTCGTACAGGAGGGTATAGTAGCATGGCGATCATTACATTGCATTATGAATATCTTGAAAGGCTCTGCCACACTGATAAAGACACGATACTTGCAGCCCTCCCGATGATCGGATCTGATATCGAACGCATCGAAGATGATCATGCGGATGTCGAGTTCTTCCCGGACAGAACCGATCTCTACTCGGTTGAAGGAGTTGCACGGGCGATGCGTGGTTTCCTTGGGATCGAGACCGGTCTTCCTGAATATAACGTGCATGAATCTGACATCTCCTTCTCAGTTGATCCCGGTCTTGCCGATATCCGCCCGGTTCTCGGATCTGCGGTGATTCGGAATCTCCGGTTTGATGATCCATCAATTGAGTCATTGATGGCACTCCAGGAGGCACTTCATTGGGCAATCGGACGCGGACGATCCAAGGTTGCAATCGGGGTGCATGACCTCTCAGCACTCACTCCCCCATTTCGGTATATTGCATCGCCACGGGACCGGGAGTTTGTGCCACTTGACTATACCCGTTCTATGACAATGGAGGAGATCCTCACCGAGCACCCGAAAGGGAGGGCATATGCAGATATCGTCTCGCATTTTGACCGGTTCCCATTGATCGTGGATGCGCACGATCAGGTCCTTTCCTTTCCTCCCATCATCAATGGAGAGCTGACGCGCGTCACATCAGAAACAACCGATCTTCTCCTTGACGTCACCGGAACAGACCGGAGAGCTGTAGAGAACACTGTTGCCATTATCTGTTCCGCCTTTGCCGAGGCAGGCGGTACAATTGAGTCGGTCACAATAGACGGGTTCAGAACTCCATCCCTTGCACCCGGTTCCCGGGTTATCGATTCACAGGTTTGTGCACGGCTCCTTGGTGCTCCCATATCACCTGAGTCAATGGTGGGGCTCCTTGAAAAGATGAGGTTTGGTGCCGAAGTCCTGGAAGGCTCCCGCATCAGAGTATATGTCCCCTGTTACCGGGCTGATATTATGCATGACTGGGATATCTTTGAGGATGTGGCTATCGCCTATGGCTTCAATACATTTGATGCAACGCTGCCCCCGATCTTTACCATTGGTACAGAAGATCCTGCCTCCAGAATGGCCGCCATTGTGTCACGGGTGGCTATTGGACTTGGGTATACCGAGATGATGCCGTTTACCCTGACAAATGAGCGGGTCAGCTATGACAAAATGCGATGGAGACGATCAGATCGCGCACTCAGGGTGCTCCATCCCATTTCAGTTGAGAACACCATGCTCAGAACCGATCTTCTTCCGGCACTTCTTGAGATTCTCCAGCTGAATAAACACAGGGAACTACCGCAACGGATCTTTTCTGTTGGTGAGGTGAACGATTGTACAGTCACGTGCCAGAGGATTGCGGGAGCTGCAATCCATCCGGGAGCCGACTTTTCTGAGATCTATGCAACAGTGGATGCTTTCCTTCGCGAATGCGGTGCAGAGACCACATTACTAGAATCCGAAGATCCGGCGTTTCTTTCAGGCAGGCAGGGTGCAATCATGCTTGGATCAGAAACAATAGGGTGGTTTGGGGAGATGCATCCCGAGGTCATCCTTGCCTTCGACCTTGAACACCCGGTCATCGGGTTTGAAATAGATCTCAGGACGTTTCTCTAAACGACTGGAGCCGCACCGGGACTCCCCGGCCGGCAAGATATTCTTTTACATCCCTTATGGTGTACTCACCGAAATGAAAGACAGATGCAGCAAGGCAGGCATCGGCTTTTCCATCAACAAAACCCTCATAAAAGTGTTCAAGCGTCCCTACTCCCCCGGATGCGATGACCGGGATGGTGGTTGCAGAAGCGATAGCCTGTGTGATCGGAATATCAAACCCGTCTTTTGTTCCATCTGTTTCCATTGAAGTGAGCAGGATTTCTCCTGCACCCAGCTCCTGTGCTTTTTGTGCCCATCGAACCGCGTCGATTCCAGTCGGCCTGCTCCCGCCATGGGTTACCACTTCATACCAGCACGTGGAACCATCTGGCAATCGGATTTGGGTGGTGCCTTCCCTGTCCTGATAGTTTCTCCTGACATCTATTGCACACACAATGCATTGTGTCCCAAAAGCCGAGGCACCCTCAGATATGATTGCCGGGTTTAAGACAGCGGCTGTATTTATCGAAACTTTATCGGCGCCCGCACGGAGAATAGCAGTAATATCCTCTATTGTTCCAATCCCGCCACCAACGGTCAGGGGAAGGAAGAGCTGATCTGCTGCCCGTGAGATGAGATCAATGATCGTCTTTCTCTTCTCCTTTGATGCGGTAATATCAAGGAAGACGACCTCGTCTGCTCCCTGTGCATTGTATCGTGCAGCAAGTTCGACCGGGTCCCCTGCATCCCTTAGATCCTCAAAATGTGTCCCTTTCACGACTCTCCCATCTTTTAAGTCAAGGCAGGGGATGATTCTGCGTGTTAATGCCATTTATGAATTATGTGCTCTGTCGCATTATCAAGCGTTTCATCCTTTCGGGATACATTAAGTGATCTGAGGTATAAGTCTGATCCAAGGGTAATCATATGCAGATAGGTGAAGAGAAGATATTCTGGGCAGAGCAGTTTATGCCAGTCCTCAGGGTGATCAGGGAGCGTTTCAAAAAGGAACAGCCGTTTTCCGGAATGGTAATCGGGATGGCTCTCCATGTCGAAG
This sequence comes from Methanocalculus sp. MSAO_Arc2, assembly GCA_003838065.1. Taxonomy (GTDB): domain Archaea; phylum Halobacteriota; class Methanomicrobia; order Methanomicrobiales; family Methanocorpusculaceae; genus Methanocalculus. The sequence goes on along the minus strand of QZAC01000125.1, from coordinate 7,856 downwards.
CGAAGACCGCTGTTCTGGCCAGAACATTTGCTGCAGGTGGTGCAGAGGTGCATATCACCGGCTGCAATCCGCTCTCAACCCAGGACGATGTTTCAGACGCACTTCGAAATCTGGGTATCCGGTGTTATGCAAAACGAGGGTGTACGCTTGAGGAATATTATGCTGCAATCGATTCTGTCCTCGATGCACACCCTTCGATCACCATCGACGACGGGCTTGACCTCATCCATCGCCTTCATACATCCAGGCGAGATGTCCTCTCTTCGGTGATCGGAGGATGTGAGGAGACTACAACCGGCATTCACCGTTTACAGGCAATGCAGAGAGACGAAAAACTTCAGTTTCCGGTGGTTGCCGTCAATGACACCCCGATGAAACACTTCTTTGACAATGTCCATGGTACAGGCGAGAGTTCACTTACTGCTATCATGGCAACAACAAACATTTTGATTGCAGGCAAGTATATCGTTGTCGCAGGATACGGTTTTTGCGGGAGGGGTCTTGCCACAAAGGCGCGGGCACTTGGCGCACGGGTGATTGTCACCGAGATCGATCCCCGCCGTGCCCTGCAGGCGCACTTTGATGGTTTTGAAGTGATGACAATGCGAAAAGCAGCACCGATAGGAGAGCTTTTTGTCACAACAACAGGAAATATCGGGGTAATTACCGCAGATGACTTTGCCCTGATGAAAAATGGCACAATCCTCTGCAATGCCGGTCACTTCAATGTCGAGATCGATATCGGATGGCTCGAGACGAATGCAGATCTGATTTCCAGGCGCGATGGGATCGATTCCTACACTTTCGGTGAGCGGACACTCCATCTCCTTGCAGAAGGCCGCCTGGTGAACCTTGCAACTCCAAAGGGAATGGGTCATCCGATCGAGGTGATGGACCTCTCCTTTGCGGTGCAGGCGCTGTCGGCAGAATATATCGCTGTATCAGGAAAGGATCTTCATCCTGGAGTCCATGAAGTACCAACCCAGATCGACGAGCAGATCGCACGGCTCAAACTTGCTTCACTTGGCTGCAGAATCGACACCCTTACTGAAGAACAGGCCGAATATATGTCATCCTGGGATATGGGAACATAATCACTCAAAAAATCTATTTTTTCTGCTCCATGATCCCATTTCGTGCAGCAAAGAGGTACTCCTGCGCATATCCGGCACAGGGTCCAAATACCAAACGGGCACAATCTGCGATCTGATCGTATGAATAACGCTCCCCCTCCTCCAGATAATAGGTCCGGATGATCCGGTCGATCCAGACATCCACCGGCACCGCCTCGAACCGGTGGAAGGCAAAGAGCTGGATACAGTCGGCAACTTTTTTTCCAACACCTGGAAATGTAAGGAGTTCAGCGCGCGCTTCTCTGTACGGAAGGGCTGCGATCCGCTCTTCCCAACCCGGAGTCTCTGAAATAATACAGGCGGTTTTGGATAGGAATCTATCCCTGTATCCGACACGGCAGTTTCGAATCTCACTGATCGGAGATTCTGCAAGTATCTCGGGAGAGGGGAAGGAAAACTCTCCCGGTGCGATCTCTTCTCCAAAACGCTCACAAAGGAGTCGTAAACGGGACCGGATGCCCGGTATGTTTGCAAAGGTTGCGACAATGTAGGAGGCTGCACATTCCCAGGCAGGCTGTTTTACAATCCGAAGCCCCCTGGCTTCTTCAATCGCCTGGCAAAGGATCGGATCATCAGGAAAACCCGCAAGCACCCCTTCAAGGTCGAGATCAAGGTCAAAGTACTGCACTATCTCATCTTCTGCCGCACCGGAGAAGAAGAGACGGTCACCATCCTGGCGGACCCGTACAGGCTTTCCTCTCATGGCTCCTATCCACCAGTGCCCCTTCTTTTCCCATCTGAACACCTGTCCGCAGGAGAGCGTTACATCGAGATTAAAGGGAAGGGCCGTCCCCTCTAACCTCAGCAGAGAGCACCGGGTCACTCCAGGTCACCTGTGATCAACCGAAGATGCCGCATCATTGCATACACCTCCTCATTGTCCTCTTCAAATTCAGATACCGCCTCGTAATGATAGGATACCCAGCGTACACGTTTTCCCTCGATCCGGTTATAAAAGTACCAGGCAGGCTCACCTGTTGCCGGATGTTCAACGAGCCGGAAGAATGGGAGGAGTTCCAGGGGCTCACCACTATCGCGAGGATACAGGTACAGCTTCCTGGTATCAAGGGGGATAAGCGAGCTGATAGTCGTTACCTGAAACCGTGGCCGGCTTCCGGTGAGCGATTTGACCTGGTAGGTGAAGATACCGTCATGGTACTCACCTGCACCAGGGCGTATGAGCATGACATCCCCAAAGTGATCCCGTATCGTTTCCCTGCACCGGATAAGGTAGGATTCGAGTGTGACAAGCCGCTGTTCGTACTCCCGTTCCCCGACGATACCGCCATGACCCTTCCAGTCGTTTCTCAGATCCGCAACCTCGTCAAAGAGGGAAAAAAGCCTTTTATTTGTTACCATATCAATGAATTCCCTGCCTGGTTTTCCAAAAAGTCCAACCATTCCCTCCTGCTCTGTATGTGAGGACAACCTGGTTCTGATCTGCCTGCCTGCCCGCCTGCAGAGGATGATCCAGCTCCTGAATGTTGCATTCTGATAGACATCACGAAACTCCGGGTTATCGTCAAGGAGATCAATTCCTTCCCTTCTGATGATAGGGGCGATGGCAGAGAGGAGGATACCTGCAATACATTCGGCTGACGCCTCAAAGAAATGAAAGAGGTGGCCGACCTTTTTTGAGGGGCTGTTCTCTGCAATATATGCCCAGAGAATAGATGCCAGCGGAAAGGGCAGTGTCTCGATCCAGTCGGTGATTTCATCTCTTGATCTCAGCCGATCGAGTCGTTCACGGGCAGATCTGGTGGAATAGGGGTGAGCGAAGAGATCTCTTTGAATGGAGTGGAGGTCTCCTTTCATTGATTCGATTATGGAATCCATCCTGATCGCCTCTACCTGCACCTGCGGAGGAGGAAGATAGATCTCTGCTTCTGCAAGGGCTTCGGAGAAATGATGGATTGTTCCTGCTCTCCTGTGTATGAGCTCGCGGATCGCCCGGCCAAGTTCTGTTTCGAAAAACCGGATCAGGTAGCCTGAATCAACAGCATCCTGCCGCAGGATGATGCATGCCGCATCGACTGATGGTCTGGGGAGATCTTCGGCTGATGTCACCGGAGGTTCATCTGGTGCAAATGGGAGATAGATCCTTCGCCCTGCATCCTGCGGGGTCCCGCAGGCACCGACGGTAATTGACCGGGTGATTCCCGAGAAGGGTATTGGAGGTGTACCATGTTCTGTTGCGAGTTTTCGGATCGTATCTTTGAGGAGAATTTCATCAAGACTTCTGAAGGCAGATGCCCTGACAAATATGCCAAGTTCCGGTTTTTTCCCATTCTTCTGATCATGTATGTTCTGAAGCAGGATCTCCCAACGTGCTGGATCTGCTGAGAGTTCCCCGGCCATTAGTTCGTTGATCTCTTTCTTTCTGATGATCACAAGCAGGCATCGGGCCCCGGTCACCGGGACGAACAAACCGCGCGGAAGGGAGAAGACTGCCTCGCATGAGAGGCCGCATTCCTGGAGTGTATGATACATTTCTCCATTCTCAAAGAAGCCGGGAGGCACAATAGTAAAGAGCGCACCTTCTGGCGAGAGGTGCAGGGCAGATTCAAGAATGATCTGGTTTCGTCCCTGTTCTTCATATTGGATAAGATCATCCGTTTCTGACGGTTGATCACCATCAGCTACTGGTTTTTCAAACCGGGGAGCCGACACGATAAGATCAAATGTCTCGCTGCAATGGGAGAGGACCGTGATGGGATCGCCCCGGACAACCGTAACGCCAGCAGGTTCCATACGGGTCCTGTCTTCTGTTACTGCGACCGCACGCTCAGGATTGATGGCGTCTTTCAGTTCCAGTACCGTCTGAAGCGTATCCTCTGGTACGCAGAGAAGAGAACGGACGTTCTTTCTGGATGCATATATGGAGATAAACGATATCATCCATTCCGGAATGTGTATTGCTCTTGTTCCCAATATCCAATGCCCCCTGAGACCATCGGCTGGAAGAGAATAATTATCTGCTGTTACTGTTCAATAAGCCATTATGACTCAAACCATAATCATACTCTTCTTCTCCCTCATCCTTCTGCTTGCAACTGCAGGGTGCACCGGGATTTTGCCGGTGCAGACAGAGGTTCAGGATCCCGCTCCTGGAGAGCCAACCCCTCTTCCACCAGATACAGTTCCTGACACACTGGACCAACCACAACCAGTGGCAACCGGCTACACTGCCATTACCCAAATGGAGATCCGGGTACAAACACTGGATTTTTCCGGATTCCATGATATGGATGGACTTATCATAAAATACAGGTTTTATGACTCCATGAACCGTTTTGTATCATTTGACCGGGCACCCGTCTCAATGGAAGTGACTGTATATTCTCCTGATACAAATCGGCAGAACCAGCGAATCACTCCAAGAATGCTGTACCGGGGCACAGCCACGATCCACCGATCCCTCCCGGAAAACAACGACCTGCTTCGCGGGATCTGGATTCCATACCATGAGCTGCAGATGACAGATTCGGACCGTGGCATCGGGAGGATTCACGTGAAAGCAACCCTGCCCCATGGGGTGGTGCTGGAAGCTGAAGAGCGGTATATCTTCCCTGTGAGACGATAGGTATCAGGTCATTCCTGTATAATGAAGAATCCGATGACGGCAAGAAACAGCCCGATGAATACTGCGATAATCCCCAGTGCTCCCTTAAGCACCAGTATAACTTCCGGAATATACAGGTATATCCCATATCCTCCAATCACAATCAGTATAATGCCAGCCAGTAGGCTTCCAAGCCCTGCTTTGTCTACCATGTTAATCCATTTTTCCTATAGCTGCCATATATATGAAGATTCTCTTCATCATCGTCACTCCATGTTCTATGTCACCATCTGACAAAGTCTATTGCGTCTTACCACTAATGTAACAGAATCAACACAGGGATAGCAATGTTCTGGAATAAAGAGATGGAGACGCTTCGTGGAAAAGCACTCGGGGAACTCCAGGCAAAACGGTTAAAATGGACATTTTCTCAGGCTGAAAAGGTTCCTTTCTATCAGAAAAGACTTCGCGCGGCAGGCATTTCACAGAATGATATTGATACCACCGAAGATGTCACCAGGATCCCCTTTACGTACAAAACGGATCTCCGTGAAGGGTATCCTTTTGGGTTCTTTGCAGTTCCACAGCGCGATATTGTCCGGGTACACACCACCTCGGGAACAACCGGGAAACCAACTGTTGTCGGGTATACACGAAACGACCTGGCATCATGGGCCGATCTGATCGCCCGGAGCCTGACGATGGTCGGCCTCACTGCAGATGATACCTTCCAGAATGCCGTCAACTATGGTCTCTTCACCGGCGGCCTTGGATTTCACTATGGTGCCGAGCTGATGGGGATGATGGTTGTTCCAAGTGCAACAGGCAACACAAAACGACAGATTGAGATGATCCAGGACTTTGGTGTCAATGCAATCCATTGCACCCCGGGCTATGCCCTCCATATTACCGAAGTCGTCGAAGAGATGGGGGTGACACTTGATTCCCTTAGGATTGGCTGTTTTGGTGCAGAAGCATGGTCAGAAACGATGCGGTACGAGCTTGAGTCACGCCTCAACCTCAAAGCATATGACAGCTACGGAATGAGCGAGATGTATGGGCCCGGTGTTGCATTTGAGTGCTGTGAACAAAACGGGCTCCATATCTGGGAAGACTGTTTCCTCCCCGAGATCGTCGATCCAGAGACCGGAGAATCGCTTGGTCCGGGAGAAAAAGGTGAACTTGTCATCACGTCTTTAGCAAAAGAGGCGATGCCGCTCCTCCGCTACCGCACCGGGGATATCACCATGATACTCGAAGATGGCTGCCCCTGCGGGAGAGGTATGCGCATTGCGAGAATTTCCGGAAGAAGCGACGATATGCTTGTTATACGCGGAATAAATGTCTTCCCATCGCAGATTGAACATGTTCTGCTCGGTATACCGGAAGTTGGCGATCAATACATGGTCTATGTAGACCGCATACACCATCTTGATGAGATGACGATCGATGTTGAGATGAACCGGTCGGCTTTCTCGGGCGAACTTGGTGACCTGGTGGGCCTGCAGAAACAGATCGCCCGGAAGCTCCAGGAAGCCCTCTCTCTCAGGACCAGTGTCCGGCTCGTCGAACCAGGATCGCTTCCCCGGTTTGAAGGAAAAGCAAAGCGTGTGGTTGACCGAAGAGGTGACCTCTGATGCACTGTGCTGACCAGAGAGTTGAAAGGATGCCAAAAGAGGATCTTGACAGACTCCAGTACCGGCTTTTAAAGATGCTTGTGTACCGGCTTTACAGCTTCTCCCCTTTTTATCATGCACGGATGAAAGAGGCAGGTGTCCACCCTGACGATATCCGTTCACGGGATGATATCAGGCTGCTTCCTTTTATGTACAAGAGTGATCTCCGTGATGGGTATCCGGATACGATCTTTACTGCCCCGCAGGACGAACTGGTCCGCTACCATGTATCATCCGGGACAACCGGCAAGCCAACAGTTGTCGGGTACACGAAGAACGATATCGAACTCTGGACAACATCGCTTGCGCGCGCGCTCACCTCCTGTGGACTGGGGCGCGGGGATGTGATCCAGGTCTCATATGGATACGGCCTCTTTACCGGCGGCCTTGGACTGCACTATGGTGCGGAGCGGATCGGCGCGACCGTCCTCCCGACAAGTGTTGGCAATACCGAGCGGCAGATCGAGCTGATGCAGGATCTGCATGCCACTGCGATCGCCTGCACCCCGTCATATCTGATCCATCTTGGAGAAGCAGCAGAACGAATGGGGGTCTCACTACAAAAAGATACACTGCTCCGTTCAGCAATCATCGGCGCAGAGCCCTGGTCTCTGTCAATGAAGCAGAGAATCTATGAGACGATGGGAATCCGTGCATATGATATCTATGGTACAAGCGAGATCTCGGGGCCGATGTTCTCTGAGTGTTTTGAACAAAAGGGAATCCATGTCTGGAGTGATATCGCACTGACCGAGATCATCGATCCTGAGAATGGAGAACACCTTCCTCCGGGCGAATCCGGTGAACTCGTGATGACGATACTGCAGAAAGAGGCGCTTCCCATGATCCGGTATAGGATTGGGGATCTGACGAAGATGATGGAAGATACCTGTCCATGCGGCCGGACACACCCGCGCATTGAACGGATCTCAGGCCGTGTCGATGATATGCTGATCATTCGCGGGATCAATGTCTTCCCCTCTGCAGTAGAACATGCCATACTCGGAATAGAAGAGCTTTCCGGCCATTTCATGATCGAAGTCGACCGGAAGGGTCCGCTTGACGAGATGCTGATCAAAGTTGAGATGGCGCCGGAGGCATTTTCTGATAAGATCAATGATCTCATTACTATCAAACGCAAAATAGAGCATATCCTGAAAAATGCTTTGAACGTGGGAGTTACCGTTGAACTCTCAGAACCCGGGTCACTCCCGAGATTTGAAGGAAAAGCAAAACGCGTCATCGACAGGAGGGTCTTCTGATGCAGGGAGAATATATCATCAAACAGATCTCCGTCTTTTCGGAGAACAAGCCGGGACGGCTTGCAGCGATTGCAGAAGCGCTTGAGAAGAGCAATGTGAATATCTTCGCCTTTTCAATAGCAGAGGCAAATAGTTTCGGTGTTGTCCGGGCACTTGTTGATAAACCGGATATTGCACGATCTGTTCTGGAAAAACTCGGTTTTGCCGTCCAGTTTACCGATGT
>QZAC01000124.1 GCA_003838065.1 Methanocalculus sp. MSAO_Arc2 | reverse complement strand
TTGTAATTTCGGAAAAAGAAGGGAGTTTATTGGTTCTTTTTGAGAAGTTCGATCAGTTGTTCTGCGAGATCCGGAGTTCTCACAAGCTCCTCCTGTATCCGCCGCTGTGCCTCATCGATCTGGGATACCGCCTCCTCCCGAAGCGCCTGAGTACAGATTTTACAAAATAGGCTATCAGGTGCGTTTACTGTCTTACATTTCGGACACCTGATCGGCTCCATCGGGCTTCTCTCGATCTCGTTCTCTTCAAGCAGCCCGGCAAGCTCAAGCTCTTTCCTCTCCAGGTCACGGCCTGACAGGTGCACATACACCCTGCTCATCCCTGATCCCGGCTGCCATCCAAAACGAAGGTTCATCTCTGCCTCCGTCAGTACCGAAGCCTTCTCGGTTGCTCTTCCATGCCGGAAGCCGTGAGGATGTACCCGCTTTGATATTCCGGCTTTCTTCTGAAGGCTCTTTAGGATGCTATGTATCCGCCGATTGGATAACCGCCTCCGATCCCCGGATCGCATCTCCACAAACAGGGGAGCATGTGGATCTGTTTTACAGGGATGGATGTTCAGCCATGAGATTATATCCGGGATCGAATCAATCAGCCGTGCCCGCCGTCTGCCCGTTTTACCATCCAGAATACAGATTCCACCATATTTATCAAACTCTATCCGACCCACATCGAGATCGATCAGCTCACCCAGGCGGCAACCCGTATCCCACAAGAGCGCGATTAATGCCCGGTCTCTCTGGCTCTCGCACGCTTCAAGAAGTTTCGCCACATCACCGGGAGTCAGTACCTGATCGGTGGGGAGGGTTGTCTTTGGCCGCTTCAGGTTCAACCCGGAAAACATCACCTGGTATTCATCGGGTTTCAGCCATTTGTAGAACCGCTCATACTCCGTAAAGTCATTCCATACGGTGCGTGGTGTCTGGTTGTCTCTCCGGTGAAGATAGAAGGTCTCTATATCCTCCTTGGTCAATGTGGATATATCCCTGCATTTGAAGAACTTGATCAGGGTGATGAGTCTCCAAAGTTTTGTGGCTATGGTCTGGTCTTTCAACCCGGTGAGTCGTTGAGTCCTGGCAAAGCGGGTGATAAGATCCCTGTTCACCGGATCAGCCTTGCTGATGATCGGTTCAAAGTCTATGGTAGCGGCCTGCATACACTATGCTTAGCAGGGAATATGATAAACCTTGTGCCATAGTTGGAAGATGGCTTAGGACCCAGTCCCGTAGGGGTTCGCCGGTTCGAATCCGGTCCCTCGCATAAGACAAAAAAACAGGTACACTCTTATCCACGCTGGTTCTCCTCCTGATTGCCCCCTATAACCGTTG
>QZAC01000123.1 GCA_003838065.1 Methanocalculus sp. MSAO_Arc2 | reverse complement strand
GCAAAAACAGAAGGCGACATCCAAAAAAAAAACTACTCTTCGAACATACAACATTATACAGGAGCATACAAACCATCTAGAGAATACCTGTAAGTACAGGCAGGATGGCTGCATGACACCTGGTGCTTGCGTCCTGTGCGGCCATGCAGCAGGGGGACCTGCGGCATCTAGGGAGAGAAGAATGGAAAACTGCATCCGACTTGACAATGTGCGACGAATCTACCATATGGAAGCGGGGGACGTCTACGCATTGAATGGAGTTACCCTCGATATCGATGTTGGGGAGTTTGTAGCGATCATGGGGGTATCGGGGTCAGGAAAGACCACCCTCTTAAACCAGATTGGATGCCTTGACCAGCCGACAAGCGGCGATCTCTACATCGAGGGAAAAAATACGCGTGAACTCTCTGATTACGAGCTGACGAACCTGCGACGGGATGCGATCGGGTTCATCTTCCAGAAATTCAACTTAATACCCCTCTTAACCGCCTATGAAAATGTCGAATACCCGCTCATCCTCAAGACCGGCGCCCGTGATACAACCGGCAGGCCCCGGGAACTCCTCGGGCTTGTCGGGCTCGAAGGAGGCCATATTCACCACACCCCAAACCAGCTCTCCGGGGGCCAGCAGCAGCGGGTGTCTATCGCCCGTGCCCTTGCCAACGATCCCAGGATCCTCCTCTGTGACGAGCCGACCGGCAACCTTGACTCAAAAACCGGCCAGCAGATCATGGATATCCTCACCGACCTCAACCAGCAGGGTAAGACGATCGTGATGGTCACCCATGACGACGAGATCGCACAATATGCAGACCGGCTGATCACCATCCGTGACGGGGTGATCCAGTGAAGCTGCTCGGGATAACATTTGAGCTTGCACAGAGGAATGTCAGGCTTCACCTCTTCCGGTCCATCCTGGCAGCGCTTGGGATCATCATCGGTGTGGTTGCGATCACATCCATGGGGATCCTTGGAGCAGCACTTGAGCAGTCGGTCGGAGATGAGCTCATGGCCATGGGCAACCAGATCATCGTCACCCCGGCAGCACCCTCGATCGAAGGTGAGAAGGCCGGGCTCACGGACAGAGAGGTCAGGCAGATAGAGATGGCTGCCGGACGAAACCCGGTGACCGCATTTTACCAGACATACGACCAGATAAAAGTGGGCGACGATCGGGGCTTTGCCACCGTCTATGGTATCGATCCCCATGAGATCCAGAGACTCACAGAGATCATCTCAGGACGGTATGTCTCCGGAACCGAAGGGGTGATGATGGGCCAAAACCTTGCCCGGCGTTTTGGGATCAGGGAAGGAAACTTCATCACCATCGGCGTCGGCAGGCACGAGCAGCGGGTGCGGGTCGTGGGCATCCTTGAAAATACCGGGTTCACCGGCGCAATTCAGACCGATAACGCGATTCTTGCATCTGAGCGGTTTTACGAATCACGGTATGGAGGACGGGGCAAATACGATCAGGTCGTGATCATTGTTGAAAACATCGATGATATCGATGGCATCATAGAGGAGATTGACAGACGGCTGAACCGGCGGGAGGATGTCGTCAATATTATTGACTTCCGTGGATTACTCGATGCAATAGGGGAGGCAATCGGTCAGATCTCCCTCTTCGTGATCGCAATTGGCGGGATATCGCTTGTTGTTGCGGCGGTCAGTATCCTGAATGTGATGCTCATCTCGGTGAACGAGCGGATCAAGGAGATCGGCATCCTGAGAAGTATTGGTACCCAGAAGATGGATATCAGCAAGATGTTCCTGTATGAAGCAGCCATCCTTGGCCTGATCGGGTCAGTCATCGGGGGGGTGCTGAGCGTTGTTGGAGGAGGCGCCCTCATCCTGCTGATCATGCATGATATCAGCTATCTTTTGACGATGTCAACTGTTGTCACCGTCATCTACGGGATGTGCATCGGGGTTATCATCTGTATTGCCGCCGGGGTCTACCCGGCGCACCGGGCAGCGCAGCTGAACCCAATCGATGCGCTCTCAAATGATTAGACCATCTCCCGGCGGTGATCGCCAGCCGGGAGTAACAAGACAGGTTCTTCCGATCACGAGGTGAGCGGAGCGAGCTTTTTGATCACCCGCTCAACCTGCTGCACCGATGTCCCGAGATACTGTTCGGGCTGGAGGGCATCATTGATCTCGGCAGGTGAGAGAAGGGCGGTCACACCAGGTAGCTCCTGGAGGATCTCAGCAAGCGGCCTCTCCTCTTCTAGCGCCCGCATGCTGGCAGACCGGATCACCTCATGAGCCGCCTGCCGGTCCATGCCCCGCCGGGTGAGTTCGATCATCACTGATTCGGCAAGATTGATCCCATGGAGGAGAGAGAGGTTCCTCCTCACATTCACCGGCTTGATGATGAGGCCGTCCAGTGCCTGCGCCATCACCTTGAGGCAGTGGTCGCAGAGAATGGTTGCTTCAGGAAAGATCACCCGTTCACAGGAGGAGTTGGTCAGGTCACGCTCATCCCAGAGGGTGTTGTTTAAGAGTGCAGGCTCAACCGCAGATCTGATCACCCGGGCAAGACCTCCGACCTGTTCGCTTTTAATCGGGTTTTTCTTATGCGGCATTGTGCTTGAACCAACCTGTTTCTTTGTAAATGCCTCCTCAACCTCTGCAATCTCGGTCCGCTGGAGCGACCGTATTTCAATACCGATCTTATCGAGGGTGGTGGCGATATTTGCAAGCAAAAAGAAGTACTCAGCATACCGGTCCCGTGCGATCACCTGGTTTGAGACATCAACTGCCCCGATATCGAGGTGGCGCATCATCGCAGCCTGCACCTCCATCCCCTCATCGCCAAATGCCGCCTGCGTCCCGACCGCACCGGTCAGCTGGCCAACGACGACACGAGGCCTGATCTCCCGGAGACGGATGATGTGGCGGCCGATCTCACTGGCCCAGATAGCAAACCGCAGCCCGTACGTGGTCGGGACACCGATCTGGCCATGCGTCCGCCCCGCACAGACGAGCGTCTTGGTGGATATGCTCCTCTCAATCAGAATACGGAGAAGAATCTTAAGCTTCTCTTCGATGCAATTGAACGCATCTTTGAGCTGAAGACCTGTTGCGGTATCCAGGATATCGTTTGACGTTGCCCCGAAATGGACAAACCGGCCTGCAGGTCCTGCAACCTCGGCAAGCGTCTTCACAACCGCCATCATGTCATGGTGGATCTCTGACTCGATCTCGTTTGCACGCCTGAGCGTTGCCTTTGGTGCGGCCAAAGCAATCGCTTCTGCAGCCTCTGCCGGGATAAGCCCAACTTCGGCCTCAGCCATTGCAAGGGCCACCTCGGCCCTGATGATCGCCTTAAATCGTGCCTCCTCACTCCAGATGCGACGCATCTCGGCTGTGCCGTACCGGAAGTCTATTGGATGGATCGCCATAGGTTTATATTTGATCTTGTGCAGGATTAAACCGATCCATACACCCCGCAATACGAAAACATCACCACTTTATAATCTTGGGACGAACCCATTTGAGAGATCCGAAGACGCGATCGCGAAAAAGCGAGGCACACATGAGCACAATAGATGACTGGTTCCCCTATCCGCACTACCGACCCCACCAGGAGACAATGCTGAACGCTGCCGCAGGCACCGCCAGAAACGGCGGCATCCTCATGATCGACGCCCCGACCGGCAGCGGCAAGTCAAGCGTCGTCTCAGCACTCCTTGCAGAAGCACATGGTAAGACGATCCTGATTGCTGTGCGGACCATTTCCCAGCTGAACACCTTCATCAGGGAACTCGATCTCATCCGCCAGAAGAAACCGAACCTGAAATTTTCCTACCTGATCGGCAAACGGAGCATGTGCCCGCTTGGCGGAATGGGCGATGTATACCGGCGGTGTGAAGGAGTGAAGACCTTCACAAGCGCCCTGATGCGGGAGCAGGCAATGAAAGGATCATACATTCCGGCAAAAGATCCGGAAATTGTCCGGCAGATTAAAAAACAGGACCGGGACCACCCCCTCATCTGCCCGTATTTTGTGCGGAGCAGGGTGTTTCTTGAAGGAGATGAAGGCTTCAGGCTTGTTCCGTCCCAGGAGATCCGGAAAAAAGCAGAACGAGCGGCAATGACCGTGGTGAATCCGGACTCCCTGCACAGCTATGCCGGGGGGCTCTGTCCATATGACCTGATGATGACAGCCGCACGGCATGCGGATGTGTTAATTGTCAACTACCACCATCTCTTCAATGATGAAATCCGGGAGCAGCTGCTCGTCTCGCTGAATATCGAGCCTGAAGATGTGATCCTGCTTGTGGACGAAGGCCACAACATCGGAGACGTGGTGCAGGGGATCCAGAGCATCGAACTGGAGGAACGCGAGATCCAGCATGCTTCACACGAACTCGCCTCCCTGAAGACAAAGGTGAAGGGGGCAGAAGCAGTACGGCACGTGCTCCCGCGTATCCGGGACTTTATGGACGGGCTCAGGCAGTCCAACGAGACTGAAGACTGGTTTGACCCGGCTATCTTTGACCGTCTCCTGACCAGAGGATCGCTCTATCCTTCGATGGCAGCGATCGTCGAGGAGACGATCGCAATCAGCGAGACGATCCGGGAGAAAAACATGCAGAAAGGAGAGTTCCGCGAGACCGCCATCGAACGGCTCTCCGAGTTTCTCTATCGGATCCACCTCTCTGGAGCAGATCCAGCGTACCTGACAATGTATCGACAGGAGGATGATGCGGTGATACTGGAGGTGAGAAATATCGACCCTGCAGAAAAACTCACCCATATCGCAGAAAAACACCATGCCTGCCTTCTCATCAGCGGCACGCTCTCACCGATAGAGAGTTTCCGCCGCTACTACTTTGGGAATGTGCTGGTTGACACCCTCTCGATCCCTAACGCGTTTCCCGAGAAAAACCGTCTCCTGCTCGTATCAAAGGACATCACCACTGCATTTCGGATGCGGCAGGATGCAGGCAATATCGAGCGGACAGTGAAGACGATCACAGCCTTTGCCGGGGCACAGGGAAACCTGGCAGTCTATTTCCCATCGTATCAGATTATGAGCGATTATGCCTGGAGATGCCGGATAGCGAAGAAAAAGGTCTTTGTTGAACCCCGTGATGCACGCGAGGCGCATGACCTTCTTGATGAATTCCTTGCGCTGCCTGCAAAGAAACGGTCCGGGATCCTCTTTGCTGTCTGCGGAGGAAAATGGAGCGAAGGGCTTGATTACCGGGGCGACCTCCTCTCCGGCGCCCTGGTCGTTGGTCTCCCGCTTGCCCCCTATACGCCGGTGCGGGCGATGAGCATCCAGTACTTCAAACGGAAGTTTGGAAGAGAAGGTGAATTCATCGCCTATACCCTCCCTGCGATCAACAAGGCAGCCCAGTCACTGGGCCGTGTACTCCGCACCCCTGATGACCGCGGTCTTCTCCTCCTTGGGGACAGCAGGTTCCTTGAGCCGCTCGTAAAGGGCGGGCTCCCACCATGGATGCAGCAAGAGATGACAGAGGTAACTGCAGATACCCTGCCAGGGGTGCTCTCCCAATGGCGATAAAAGAAGGTACAGGAAGATTTGGACTCTGGCCGGTCTCGGCTGCCTGGGATGACGAATACATCCACCGGGTCTGGTTTGGACGATCCGGATCGGCCAACCCTCTCCATCCCGCACTCATTGAGTACCTGGCAGGCCGGCGAAGAGCTTTTGATGATATCCGATCCCCGGCTGGAGAGGGCGACAGCGTCTCAGATGAGATCTACCGGGTTGTACAACAGATCCCCTATGGAGAGACCCGTACATATACAGAAGTCGCAGCCGCAGCAAGGACCCATCCACGGGTTGTCGGCGGTGCGCTCCGGAGGAACCCGACACCCATTGTGATCCCCTGCCACCGGGTTGTCGGGAAGAAGGATATCGGTGGTTTTACCCCGGACCTGCGGATCAAGTCTGATCTTCTGGCGCTTGAAGCAGATACAATACAAAAAGGCAGGCTTAACAGGGGCAACCGCATATAGTCATCAGTATTCAGATGCCGGAGAAGAGGACTGCGCTGATCCTGGTTGGTGGAGAGGCGAAACGATCAGGTGGTCAGGAGAAGTACTTTTTCACATACCGGGGCAGGTCCTTCCTTTCGTACCTGATCGAGGCGGTCTCACCGGTTGTCGGAGAGATCATTGTCGTTGCCCGCGACAGTGACCAGTGCAGCAGGTTTGAGGATATCCCTGGCATCAAAACAGCAACCGATATCATCAACGGAATCGGCCCCCTCGGCGGAATCCATGCCGGCATCAATTCCGCAACCGGCAACCTCCTCTTTATCACCGCCTGTGATATGCCCTGCATCAGGTCAGGAGTCGTTGATTACCTCTTTTCAGTGATTGGAGAGTATGATGCAGCTGTTCCCTGCTGGGAAAGGGATATGTTTGAGCCGCTCCATGCCGTGTACCGAAAAGATGCCCTCAAGAAATACATCGCCTCCCCTAGTTCCCTCTCGCTCCGGGCAATGGTCCGGGGGATCAACACGCATTTTGTCCCGGTAGATGATATCAGGGCAATCGATCCCGGACTTGCCACCTTCACCAATATCAATGATCTCTCTGATTTACATTCAATCAACGGATTCGATTGATATCAGGTTCTTTTCTTCTGCCCGCTGGCATCCCGGGCATAGCGACCAAGCTCTGAGTCCACCAGCCGATTGCCTGGAAAGACCGGGCCATCAGCACAGACACGCAGCCCTTCTGGATCGATCGAGCAGGACCCGCAGACACCGATGCCGCATTTCATATACCGGTGAAGCGAAAACTGCCCGCGATCGGCGATTTCCAGGGCGTCCAGACGGTCCAATACCGCTTTCATCATCAGCTCAGGCCCGCAGACACAGATGGTGTCAAATGCACAGAGATCAATCTGCTCATCCAGGACCCCGGTGACAAAGCCATGGTGCCCGGCTGATCCGTCATCAGTTGCGATCAAAAGATCGGTATGTTCATCGAGTGGACTGGTAAAAATGAGGTCATCCAGCGTGCGTGCCCCCAGGATGAAGGTATCAACGGACCCTTCCTTTGCAAGCGGCAGAAGCGGGGCAACCCCGAATCCACCGGCAATCGCAAGGACGCGCCCCTGCGGAGAGAACCCATTTCCAAACGGCCCCCGGATCCCGATCTGATCAGGATGAGCCATTGAGGTGAGGGCCCGGGTCGCCTCACCCACCCGCTGGACTGTAATCGAAGCAGGCGATGAAAAAGCCATTGGAACTTCATCAATACCTGGCACCCAGACCATGCAGAACTGGCCCGGGCGGATCTGGAAGTGATGATCGAAATACAGCGTTGCAACCGATCCGCTCTCATGGACCACATCTCTCACCATGACAATACGCGGCATACCATCACGCATGGGCGCACCCCACAATCTCATCAACCGAAGTTCCATCTTCAGAATACAGGCGACTGGCAATCTTGTGAAAGATCCCGATATCGTTGTAGACTGCAGATCCGATCTGTACAGCAGATGCACCTGCCATCATCATCTCGATGACCTGTTCTGCTGTTGAAACACCCCCGCACCCGATGACCGGAATAGAGCAAGCCTCGTACAGATCATAGACGCACCGAAGCGCGATCGGAAAGATCATACCCCCGGAGAGGCCTCCAAACCGGTTTCCAAGCACCGGACGGCCAAGTTCAATTGAGATCCGCATCGCCCGGACAGTATTGATCGCAACAATGGCGGTTGCCCCTCCGGCTTCTGCCGCACGCCCGATAGATGTAATATCGGTCACATTGGGAGTTACTTTCACCCAGGTGGGAAGCCCGAACGATGCCACCTCTTCTGTGCATGCAAAGACGCAGTCAGGATCAGATCCGATCGCCGCACCATAGCCTTCCGCATGCGGGCAGGAGAGATTCAGCTCATATCCAGCTGCAACATCCTCAAACCAGGAGGCAACCTCGTAAAACTGTGCCGGGGTCCCGCCATAGATGCTGACCACAACAGGTTTTCCAGAAAGATCAGAGATCTCTTCGACAAATGCCCGGGAGGGGTTTGGAAGTCCCATTGCATTCAGCAGCCCTCCGTCCAGTGGAACAAGGCATGGTCCGTGATGCCCTGATACCGGCTCAGGGCCGATAGATTTGGTGACAACAGCGCCTGCACCAAGCTTCAGCATCCGCTGAAGCGATGCTCCTGTCGTGCCAAGGACACCTGCTGCCAGGATGAGGTGATTGTACAGCATGACCCCGCCGACCTCAACTGGAGCTGTCTCTCGCATGATCATGGAAGTGGATTGGCGCTGTTTAATAAAGAGCATACCTCATATATACACTATGACGAGTCTTGCAGTGCTTGGTTGCGGACGGATCGGCGGGGAGTGCGCCTTTGCGGCAGCCGCCCTCGGAATCGTTGATGAACTGATACTCACCGATATCTATGAACCGCTGCTCCGCGCCCAGGTCCTCGATCTTGAGCATACCCCGCTTGAGATCCCGATATCAACCGATCGCGGCCGCATCAGGGATGCTGACATCTGCATCTTTGCAGCAGGGTCGCCACGCAACCCGTCAGTACAAACCCGTGCTGAGCTCTTTGACGCCAATCTTCCGGTGGCAGAGACCTGCGAAAGATATTTTCATGGCTTTACCGGGACGCTGATTGTTGTGACAAACCCGATGGATGTCTTCTGCTACTATTTCTCGCGGGTGACCGGTATCCCGCAGGGGCATGTCATCGGTTTCGGCGGACAGCTCGATTCCCGGAGGTTTTCACGTGCACTCTCCAGACGCGGGATCAAAGGACCAGCCTATGTGATGGGTGAACATGGAGAACACCAGGTCCCCCTCTTTTCCTGCCTGGATACGCCTGTGGAACCTGCCTTGCGCGAAGAGATACTGACCGAACTCCGGAATGCCAGCATGGAGATCATCTCAGGAAAGGGGGGGACAGCCTTTGGGCCTGCGCTGCATATTGCTGATCTGATCTCAATGCTGACGGGTACTAAGAAGGGGACCATCACCTGCTCCCTCCCGCTGTATGGAGAGTACGGAATTGACGGCTGCGCGATGGCCGTCCCTGCAGCGGTCTCAAAAAATGGTGCAGAGATCATTGAAGACTGGCCGCTTGATGCATGGGAGAGAGAACACCTGGATGCGGCCGGAACATTTCTTCAGTCGCTCTGCAGGAGGCTGGATGTCTGATCTCGCCATCGCCGTCAACCAGGTCGAATACAGCAATGCTCCAGGCGGACCTCTGATCCATATCTTCGGCCGCAAAAGGGATGGGACAGCTGTTTCTGTTGAAGTCACCGGGTTCCGGCCGTACTTTTATGTCCCGGTCGAAGAGGGCATGTCTGAGCACCACCCGGATGCAATCGAGGTCTCTGATATCAGGTTAAAAACGATCAAAGGCGAGGAGGTAGTCCGGCTCTATACGCAACGGCCGGGAGATGTCCGGGATCTCCGTGACCGGTACCACCATTTCGAAGCAGACATTCCGTTTGCCACCCGGTTTATGATCGACTGCAATGTGACCGGTGGCGTTCTTGTGCCAGAAACAACTGTTCATTATACCGCAATTACGCCTGCTGAAGTCGAGGCACCGGCCCGTGTCTGTTTCCTGGATATCGAATGTGATGACCGGGACGGATTTCCAGAGCCGGAGAAGCAGGCGATCTTCTGTATCAGCTGTTATGATTCTTTTGACTCCCGGTACACCACATTTCTCCTGGGATCACCTGATGCAGAGACCTCTATAGACCAGGAGAGAAGAAACGGAGGTTATGCAAACGGCTGCTTTTCCGAAGGCATGCATACAATCTGTTCGTATGATGATGAACGCTCAATGCTGACTGCCTTTATCTCTTATATCAAAGAAGCTGATCCCGACATTATCAGCGGCTGGAATGTGCTTGAGTTTGATATGCCCTATATTATGAAGCGGCTTGGCGTGCTTGGAGTGGACGCCACAAACCTCTCCCGCCTCCCCGGCCAAACCGAACGGAATGCGCTGCGTGGACGGATCATCTTCGATCTTCTTGAAGCATACCGGAAGATGCAGGGGTCGCAGAAGGAGTCATACCGGCTTGATGCTATTGCGCTTGAAGAGCTCGGAGAGCAGAAGGTCCGCTATACCGGAACAGTCCACGCTCTCTGGCAGAAGGACCCGGTGAAGCTGGTCGAGTATAACTACAAGGATGTAGAACTCTGTGTTGGAATCGATACAAAAAATACCATCATCAGGTTCTACCAGGAGATCGCACGTTACGTCGGCTGCCCCCTTGACCGGACACTCAATTCATCCAATGTCATCGATATCTTCATCCTGCGAAAAGCAGCCGGGATATTTGTTCTGCCTTCAAAAGGTCATGCCGCAGCAGATGAGTTTGAAGGGGCAATGGTGTTTGAGCCGGCAACAGGAGTACAGGAGAACGTCATCGTCCTGGACTTAAAATCCCTGTACCCCATGGCGATGATGACCTTAAACGCATCACCTGAAACAAAAGATCCTGATGGAGAGATTCAGGCGCCAAACGGGATACGGTTCAGAAAAGCACCTGATGGGCTTACCAGGAGCATTATCTCTGAGCTGTTAGTGGAGCGGGACGAAAAAAAGCGGATCAGAAATACCTATCCATATGGATCTGACGAATATCTTCTCTATGATATCCAGCAGAATGTCCTGAAGGTGATCATGAACACCTACTATGGGGTATCAGGGTATGCCCGGTTCAGGCTCTATGATCGCGAGATCGGATCCGCCGTCACCTCGGTTGGCCGGGCGATCATCGGGCATACACGCGACGTGATAGATCAAATGGGGTATTGTGTCCTGTATGGCGATACCGACTCCTGCTTTGTCCAGCTCCCCTCACAAGATCTTGACATGACGATTGCACTTGGCCGGGAGATTGAAGACGAGCTCAATGAAAGTTTTGGATCGTTTGCACGCGACCGGCTCAGTGCCGACACCCATTACTTCTCAATCAAGTTCGAGAAGGTATACCGGCGCTTCTTCCAGGCCGGCAGGAAAAAGCGGTATGCCGGGCACCTCATCTGGAAAGAGGGATCGGTTGTTGACCAGATCGATATCGTCGGCTTTGAACTGCGGAGGTCTGATTCGCCCCATATCACCAAGGTCGTCCAGAAGACCGTCATAGAGATGATCCTCAGGGGAGATGATTTTGACGCGGTAAAGGAGTACCTGGGCGAGGTGATCCGGCATTACCGGCAGGGCCGCTGCTCCCTTGACGATGCAGGGATCCCGGGTGGAATCGGAAAACATCTTGAAGATTACGATACAAAGGACGCACATATACGGGGTGCGATCTATTCGAATACATATCTCAAAACCGATTTTAAAAAAGGGAGCAAGCCAAGGCGGGTGTATATCAAGAACGTTACACACACCTATCCAAAGACCGATGTCCTCTGTTTTGAGTATGCAGACCAGGTGCCGCCAGAGTTTGTCATTGACTGGGAGACGATGCTTGAAAAGACCGTAAAAGGACCGATATCACGGATCCTTGAGGGACT
The DNA here is from genome assembly GCA_003838065.1 of Methanocalculus sp. MSAO_Arc2. Lineage (GTDB taxonomy): Archaea > Halobacteriota > Methanomicrobia > Methanomicrobiales > Methanocorpusculaceae > Methanocalculus. The sequence continues at coordinate 1,016 of QZAC01000123.1, read as the reverse complement.
TGGCTGGAAATGGTCTGATATTGATCCACGGAATACAACGCTTTCCATGTTTGGGATCTCCTGACCTGTCCTACATGCTCCTTCTCCTGAGCGTCCGGTACCCGAGGTAGCCTGCGATTGCCAGGAAGATGAGTATAAAGATGATGGCAAGTCCAAAAGCGATGTTTCCGATGAGCATAACCTTCAGTGCATTTGAGCCAAGCGCCATCACACACGATCCAATCGCAGAACCGGCGACAACAATGCCAAAGACACGCCACGGGGGTATGCCAAGGAACCTCCCGATCAATGACCCCATAATCGCACCGGCACCATGGATCGGCAGGGTCAGATAGAAGAGGAGGGTGATGGCAGAGAATCGTTGTATCCAGGGTTTGCAGGAGATTTGTTCCTCGAATCGGCTGACTGTCTTTTCCATCCGGGGGCCCAGCTTTGGAATGCTGAAGAGGTGCGCACTGTTCCATGCCATGAAGAGTGCCCCGATGAAATCCAGGAAAAAGATGGTGAAGCCGGCATACCACCACGGAAAGCCAAGGGCGATTGCAAATGGGATCGCCCACCTCCCGATGGGTGAGATGATATAGGATGGCACAAGCGAGAGGAGGGCTGCAAACTGAATGGGAGGGAGGAAAACGGAGGATACTGTGATATAGAGTAAAAGGAGCGTTGCTGGAACGACTATCCCGATGAGGGGAACTTCATTTTGAATTGGAGCGGCAATCCGTGTGACTGGTTCATCGGGTGCGTCATCCTGATCTGGCATAGTCTGGATCAATTGTTTGGATGTCCGGACGATAAAAGGTGGATGCTATGGTCCCATGGGGACTGGGCAAGGAAGTGGCTGAATGCCTGGTTGTTCGACGAGGTGCAATGTGTGTTCGTCGAGGTGCAATGTGTTCAACGAGGTACAATGTGTTCGACGAGCTGCAATGTGGCAATTTGGGTCAATGTCTGTTGTGAGGGTGTGGTCGCAGGACCTGCGACCTGCAGGACCTGCCCCATAGTCGAATGCTGTC
>QZAC01000122.1 GCA_003838065.1 Methanocalculus sp. MSAO_Arc2 | reverse complement strand
TTGCTCTCATCTGCATCATGGCGCAGGCGGGATCGTTTGTACCTGCCGAGTATGCAGAGATCGGGATTATCGATCGCATCTTCACCCGGGTTGGTGCCTCTGACGATCTTGCCGGAGGACAGAGCACCTTCATGGTCGAGATGGTTGAACTTGCGCATATTCTCCGGCATGTGACCGAAAAAAGCCTTGTGCTCCTTGACGAGATTGGAAGGGGCACAAGCACGGTGGACGGCTACAGCATCGCCCGATCGGTCCTTGAATATCTCCATGGCAGGCGGTCAAGCGGTCCTAAGACCCTCTTTGCCACCCATTTCCACCGGCTGGTGGAGATCGAGGGCGAGCTGAAGCGGGTCAGGAATTATCATTTCGCTGTCCGCGAAACCAAGCACGAGATCACCTTCCTCAGAAAGCTGATACCCGGCGCAACGGACCGGAGTTACGGGATTCATGTCGCACGACTTGCCGGGGTTCCCGAGAAGGTGCTTGAACGGGCACGGTCAATTTTGAAGGAGACCCTGTATGAAGAGGAGCACCGTGATCACAAGGCAGTGCGGCGGCCCCGGTATACCCAGCTCCTCATCCCGGATGCTGGATCTCCGCCAGAGAACTCCGATCCGGTGATAGCAGAACTCCGGGCTCTTGATATCGACCGGCTGAGTCCGATTGATGCGTTGAATGTGCTGTCTGATCTGAAGAAGAAGGCTGGTGAGTGATCCCATGACCATGATTCATATCCTTGATGAAGAGACGGTCTCGCATATCGCCGCAGGCGAGGTGGTGGAGCGGCCAGCATCGGTTGTGAAAGAACTTGTCGAGAATGCAATCGATGCTTCTGCACAACGGATACGTGTTGAGATCAGAAGTGACGGGTCGTTTGTCCGCAAGATGACGGTCTCTGATGATGGGACCGGGATGACTGCAGACGATGCATCACTGGCTTTTCGGCAGCATGCAACAAGCAAGATCAGATCTGCAGACGATCTTTTGGAGGTGGCCACCCTGGGGTTCCGGGGAGAAGCGCTTGCCAGTATCGCCGCGGTCTCGGAGGTCGTCCTGACCACCCGAAGAAAGGACGATCTTGTTGGGACCCGGCTCCATCTCTCCGGAGGCGTGGTTACCAGGGCATCAGAGACCGGTGCTCCCCCGGGAACAACCATTTCGGTTTCAGACCTCTTCTTCAACACCCCGGCCCGGCGAAAGTTTCTCCGCACGGTCTCAACTGAACTTGCTCATATCTTTGATCTCATGGAGAGGATCGCACTCTCCCATCCTGAGATCTCTTTTACGCTCATCCATCAGGAGAAGGAGAAGTTCACCACGTCAGGCAGGGAAGACCTGGTGGAGACGATCCAGGAGATCTTTGGGTCCGATCTCGCCCGGCGCCTGATCCCGATTGTGCCGGTGCAGGGCGGGCTTATGGTAACAGGTTACCTGGCATACCCGCTTCCCGTTCACAGAAGCGGCCGGTCGACCTATCTGTCGGTCAATGGCAGGCAGATCATATCGCAGCCGCTTGTGCGTGCTATCAGGGAGGGTTTTGGAACAAGCCTTCCAAAAGATCGGTTCCCGTTTGCCGTCCTTGACATACGGCTCGATCCAGGGGAGATCGACGTGAATGTCCATCCCACAAAGCGCGAAGTCAGGTTCAGAAAAGAGCGTGATGTGATCGATTCTCTCCGGAAAACGGTATGGAGCACCCTGTCTGATCCCATGACAGCACCCGGGGGCGCAACTGCCATCGAGAAGGGCGCTGTGGGTTTGAAGAAGCGGCATCTTCATACACGGGTTGCTGAAGGGGCCGCATCCTATCCAGGTATGGATGCCGGGGAGCCAGAATTTTCAAAGCGCGATTATGAACGATCTGATCACAAGCTGCGGCAGACCGAGCTTGCAGATGTGCCTGCTGGCACAGAAACGACATCTCCTCATGTGCGCCGGGTCCTCGGGCAGGTGCATGGGACCTATATCCTGGCAGAAGGAGAAGATGGTGATCTCCTGATCATCGATCAGCATGCAGCCCATGAAAAGATCGTCTTTGACGCCCTTATGAAGAAGAGGGAGGGGGTTGTTTCGTCCCAGCATCTCCTTGTTCCGGTGATGGTGCAGCTCTCCCACCGGGACGCTGCACTGGTCAGGGATGCATCTGGCGATCTCCATGCTGCCGGTTTTGTGATTGAACCGTTTGGAGGTGACAGCTGGGCTGTGCAGGCGGTCCCTGCAGCTGGGTGGAAGATGGATGATCCCGATGATATCCAGTCTCTTTTGCTGGAGGTGATCGAGGGCATCCGTGGCCCTGCAACCGATCGGCAGATGCGGGTCTGTATGACAATCGCCTGTAGGACCGCAATCAAGGGCAGCACGCTCCTCTCGCAAGAACAGATGGAACGGCTCATCTCACAGCTGTTGTATGCCGGGCCCCCGTTCACCTGCCCCCATGGAAGGCCCGCTCTTGCACGGTTCACTGATGTTGATCTCGGGCATCTATTCCAGAGGAGATAGCAGCAGCTCCTGGACAGATCGGTTATTTAGTTCTCCTTCTCACATAGTATAGTGTGAGATGGGCGGTTCTTGGATGCGGGCTCACCGGTGCAACACTGGGGCGGCTTCTTGGCCAGGCAGGGTATGAC
>QZAC01000121.1 GCA_003838065.1 Methanocalculus sp. MSAO_Arc2 | reverse complement strand
TCCGAGGAGAACGGCAGGCTGAAACGGGAGTTCCGGGTTGCTCCCGGCGCCAGTTTCGATCTGATTGAGATCCTGTATGATGACGGGATTACCCCCTCTGTTGATGATGCCGGTATCCTGCGGTTTGCCTCACCTGCAGGCGAGATGCTCGAGAGCCCGCTCGTCTGCTGGCAGGTGATCGAAGGCGAGAAGGTGAGCCGGACCGCCACGTACCTGGTGGAGGAGGGAGCGGTCCGGATTGTTGTGGACGGTTATGATCCGGAATACGAGCTGGTCATCGACCCCGAACTGGTGTATTCGACCTACCTGGGCGGGAGCGGTGGTGATTATGGCTATGCCCTTGCCCCTGATGGCGAGGGCGGTGTCTGGGTCGCGGGGCAGACAATGTCAGCTGATTTCCCGGTGACCGATGATGCATACCAGGGGAGCCGTCCTGGAACTATAGCTACCTTTGTTTCCCGATTCTCGTCCAATGGTACGCTCCTCTATTCCACCTACCTGGGCGGGAGCAGTTTAGATTTAGGCTATGCCCTTGCCCCTGATGGTGCCAGCGGCATCTGGGTCGCCGGGGGGACCTGGTCAGAGGACTTCCCGGTGACCGACGATGCCTACCAGGATGAAAAACCAGGTGGTGAATTGCTCTATGATGCCTTCGTCACCCGGTTCTCGTCTGCGGGTGAACTCATCTACTCGACCTACCTGGGCGGGAGAAGCCATGATTTTGGCTATGCCCTTGCGCCTGACGGCGAGGATGGCGTCTGGGTCGCAGGGTATACCTCATCAATCGACTACCCGGTGACCGACGATGCCTACCAGGAAAGCTATGGCGGTGGTTATCAGGATGCTTTCATCTCCCGGTTCTCATCTGCGGGTGTGCTCCTTTATTCGACCTACCTGGGCGGAAGTAGTGGTGATCATGGCAATGCCCTTGCGCCTGACGGTGCCGGCGGCGTATGGGTCACGGGGGTGACATCGTCAGATGACTTCCCGGTGACCGACGATGCCTGGCAGGGGAGCCATGGTGATAGGGGGGATGCCTTCGTCTCACGGTTCTCGTCTGCGGGTGCGCTCATCTATTCCACCTACCTGGGCGGAAGTAGTGGTGATCATGGCTATGCCCTTGCGCCTGATGGTTCCGGCGGCGTATGGGTCACGGGGGTGACCGGGTCAGATGATTTCCCGGTGACCGACGATGCCTACCAGGCGAGCCATGGTGGTGGTAGTTATGATGCTTTCGTCTCCCGGTTCTCGTCTGCGGGTGCGCTCCTCTATTCGACCTACCTGGGCGGGAGCGGTGATGATGAGGGCTTTGCCCTTTCGCCTGACGGTTCCGGCGGCGTCTGGGTCGCGGGTGGAACCGGGTCAGATGATTTCCCGGTGACCGACGATGCCTACCAGGGGAGCTATGGTGGTGGTGATTGGGATGCCTTCGTTGCCCGGTTCTCATCCACAGGTGCGCTCCTCTATTCGACCTACCTGGGCGGGAGCGGAAATGATAGTGGCAGAGCCCTTGCGCCTGACGGTTCCGGCGGCGTCTGGGTCGCGGGGACGACACGGTCAACAAACTTCATTGTCACTGACGATGCCCACCAGGGGAGCCATGGTGGGCATCCGGATGCCTTCGTCTCCCGGTTCTCTATGCCCCCAGCACCGACCGCCGCCTTCACCGCTGCCCCCACCACCGGCACTGCCCCACTGATGGTGCAGTTTACTGATGAGTCGACTGGATACCCAACAGCATGGTCATGGGAGTACAGCACCGGCAACCCGGGCTGGACGGAGTTTTCAACCGAGAAGCACCCGGAATACGAGTTTTCCGAAGCAGGAACCTATTCGATCCGGCTCACCGTAATGAACGCAGGGGGAGAAGACACCAGGACAAAGGATGGGTATATCACTGTAACAGATGCCATACCACCCCTTCCACCCTCAGATGATTACGAGTTTATCCTGAAATGGGGGAGTTATGGCACAGGTGACGGGCAATTCTGGATGCCACGGGGCGTTACAGTCGATTCCGCCGGGAATGTCTATGTCGCTGATCGGAATAATCACCGTATCCAGAAGTTTGAC
>QZAC01000120.1 GCA_003838065.1 Methanocalculus sp. MSAO_Arc2 | reverse complement strand
GATATACTGTAGCAGATGGGGAGTTTCTTCGTGCGTCATCACTATACCCGGTAGGTCGAGTGGTCAAGATTTCATTATGGAACAATACGTCAGGGTTGAGGTGTCGTTCGATCTCCTCGTTAATTGCATAGGGATCAAAGAAATATTCTGAATAGATGGCAAGATTATGCCGCATAATATCGAGATATCCTTTGAGATAATCTTCACGGATATCAGGGGTGATTGCATTGAGGATCGGAACATCTTTCCATAGATTACTATTTGCGGCTATCTCGTCAAGACCAACATAACCAACTTTGAGAAGACCGACATCTTCCAGGTTGGGTTGGTTCTTCTGCCGGGTTGATTCCATTTCGAGGATGGTGTTTAACAGGAGATATTTTTTGTATACGGATTCGGATCTTGAACTCCTTCTCATCCGTCCTTCTCCACCGTGTTTCTCAAAGTCCGGGAGAGCTCCATCTGATTGGTAATGTCTTAGTGTATTAAATATCGTTTCACCTGCTTCCCTGAGAAGAACAGGATCTCCTTCGTGTGCAAGTGTATGATAGAGGGCTCGTCTGAAGTGGATGCGTTTCTGAATGTTGTTCATATGGGCTGCCTGAAGCGCCGTATCCTGCCTGTTATCAGAAAACGCGATAACTTTCTGTTCAGATGAGGGAAGTGTGGTCAACATATTTGAAACGAGAATATCTGTAGCGGTTGACCGTCCCACGGTACCAAATGAGAACAGTTTGTTGAATTCTCTCCGGGTTCTCAGATCATAAGAAACACCACATCCACTGGACGGACAGAACCTAAACGGCGAGGAAAGAAGTGTGACCCGGATCTTCCCGCTACACATACAGGGATCCACCTGTTGACCATCAATGATCAGCTTATTACAGTCAGGGCAATATGATCCCTTTTGCGGTGAAACAAACGAACGATATTTTTCTTTAATATTACCTGTATCAGTACACCACCATTCTGGTGGCGAGACCTCACCTTCCTGAAACTCCCCACGAAACAGATAGAAAACTTCACCTTCCAGTGCCAGAGAATCCATATCCCGCGATTTAACAGTGCCATCAGGAAGGAGTTCAATCGTATAGTATTCCTGACCACAGGCACGGCAGAAAACCATCGGGAACGTGATCCGTGTTCGATCTGTTTCGGCACATTTGGGACAGGTAACTTCGCCTGCATCGTGAAGGTGCGGTCCCTCACGGGTAACACAACTCTTGATCTCCCGCCCCTGCGAATAATACATATGTACTTTTGGGATGAACCGTTTCTGAAGTCTGCCACCAACCGGAAACTCGCTATACATACCAAGATAAAAAGCAGCATTGATTTCTCGTTCAGCTTCTTCCAGAGTTGCACCGGGTCGGATTTCATCACGGTACTGCCGGATGAGAGACGGGATGCTCCTTGGTCCCTCAGCAAGCGTATCTTCAATGAATTGGATTGTTCGTTGTGAACCAAGTGTTTCTCCCAGATAGGCTGGTGATGGG
>QZAC01000119.1 GCA_003838065.1 Methanocalculus sp. MSAO_Arc2 | reverse complement strand
GGTATTCAAGGCTGGCAATAAAACCAAGGGCAAAGATGCTGCAGCTGCCAAGCATACAGACATATATCATCCTGTGGATGGTTGCATGATTATCGCGGTAATGGGAGAGCATCCGGACGATGAGGCGGGTGAGATCCTCGTCTTTTTCCGTTTGTCCGGGTTCAGCGCCTGAGGCATCCTCCCACTTCAGCTTGCTGAGATCGTCTTTTATCGACGCAACCCCTTCAAACACCCTGGCACTGGTGATGATCCAGCCAATTCCGATGAGCATGGCAACACCTGCAACAAGGAGAACCGGGTTGAAAAAGGTCACATACTCCCCGGCTGCGTATGCATCGTACATGGAAACTGCCTCCTGTACGACGACAATAAGTCCAAAAGCCATTAAGAGTGCGGCAAACGCGATGTTCATGACACTCACGCTGAAGAAGTGTCGTACTTCGCGTTTGAACCGTCTGTATGCTGATTCGTGCATGTTGGTATTCACCAGCCTATCTGTATATCTGTGCTTCACAAATAAAAGGCATGAAACTAAGATACGTATCAGGAATGGTTATTCTCCTGGTTTTTCACATCCGGTTTAAAGCTTGAACCCGGAGCGTTATCTGTTTTATGATCGATCAAAAACACCGGGCAGGTGATAGAGTACTGCTTGATGCAGTACTCTGCTGCGATGAACACTTTTGAAGCAGGGAGGGTAATAGCGATGATCGCTTGTGAAACCGGGAGAATGATAACCATGTCCCGAGCAGCCATGCAGCATCTCAACAAACATTTATAAGGAGAAGCCCGTATTGAATCGTGTATGACTTCCCCAGTACACACAGGAATTGCCGCCGGGATGACCGGGGCTCTGGCCTGGCTGGGGCTCTCCTATCTCCTTGGAGGACCCGTCGACCTGCTGGGTGCTGTCATCTTCGGAGTCACGTTCAGTATTGTGTGGATACTTCTGTCGGGTTGCCGCAGGTGCCGGTAGTGGCCACCGATAGGAGAGAGAGAGAGAGAGAGAGAGAGAGAGAGAGAGAGAGAGAGAGAGAGAGAGAAATTGACATTTGAGAGGATAAAGACGATGAAAAGGTATCTAAAGATTATTGTATTCATTCTCCTGTTTTCCCTGATTATCGGAGTTGCATATGCCGATGCCGGGGGAAATTTGACAATCGATGCTTCCGGGGGATATTTGACAATCGATGCTTCCGGGGGATATTTGACAATCGATGCTACCAGGGGAAATGATGCTGTAATGTTATCTGGATTTATCGCCATAATTATATTTTCGCTCTTGCTTTTGACTGCTGTGATATTACTTCCGTGGTATCTTAACATTTACCACGGATATAAAATCCGGAACAGGATCCTTGATAATATAGAGAATAATCATACATTTTTTGCTGATTGCATCAAAGAGGATCGGGAAAAAATAATTACCCAATTGCTTGCACCCCCTGAAAAAAAAGGTACGACACGATTTACCATGATGGCGGGTGTCACTTTCATTATTGCAACAGTAATCCTGTACATTCTGATCGCTCATGGACCAGAAAACAGTACGATTCTTCAAAGTGCACTCGGAGTTCTGACCGGAGCATTCGCGGCCATAATCGGATTCTACTTCGGGGGCCGGGTCTATCCACCTGAAGAATTAACAAAAGAAAAACTGAAAGAATTGGCTCAGGAGATGAGAGAGGACGGTAAAAAGCTATCTCAACCTGAGACAATAAAGAATAGCGAATCAGAGAATACTGAGAAACAACAATCCAATAATGAGAAAATAGATTGATCGAAACTGATAATTACTAAAGAGGCATGGATCTTTTCCTGGATCTCATCAGTGGGAACACGTCGGGGTTCTTTAACCACCGGAATCGGCTGTGAGAAGGTCAGGAAGATCTCCATTCTCCATGTGTTTCATCTGGCGACGATACCCACTCCAGGCAGTGATGGATACATCGGGGCGATGTTCAGTCGTTTGTACTCCCATTTCTCATAACAGCCCAGGATACCTTTCGTTTCTACCATCTGTTTCACCCTTTCTGCCACCTCATACCCAATAGAGGAAAGTGGCACTTTTTACGTCACTGCCACTTGTCAGATATTGTAACCTTTGGGATACCATATGGAATTGGGAATCAACAAATCCCTGCTGCAGGAGAAGTGAGCAACAATAGCTTTTCCCGGAATAATCTCAGGATCATGCCACTTCATCCCCCAGGAGCAGCCATCTCCAGAGCGGGATACACTGGATCGTTTCATCTGTTTCCTGGGTATCCTTTGTGAGGAGGAGGCACCGGCTCACCTTCGAGCCGAACGCTTCTGCAAACTCCCGCAGGGCATCCATTTCCCGCGGGTGGATCTGATCGGTGTAGGTGACGTTGATCGCCATCAGGCTGCTATCTCTCATCTTCACAACGAAATCCACCTCACCGTTTTTCTTCCAGTAATAGGGTGTATACCCGCGTCTCAGCAGTTCGATATAGACAAGATTTTCAGCGCACCGCCCATCATCTCGTGAAGGAGAGGGAGGTGGTTGCTATCCAGCGAAGTGTGTTCGATAAACCCATTTCCACACTCACCAATGGCCCC
>QZAC01000118.1 GCA_003838065.1 Methanocalculus sp. MSAO_Arc2 | reverse complement strand
AAGAGAGGTCCATTTCTTCGCTATTATCTTTTTCCTTCTTTATATTGGCAGTCTTCTTGTATTGTATATGCGACCGTATCTGTATGAACGTCCTCTGGGTTACTTTGTCCTAATCATTCTGATGTCAGGTGTTCTTGCAGGAGGTTGTATCAGTGCAAATCGATGGGATGTACCGTTGATTTTTCTTCAGATATTCCTCCTTGCAATGAATCTTGGATGGTCACACCTTATGATGGTTCCAGGATTGATTGGAATTGATCCCTGGTACCATTATGGGATGACCAGCCGCATTGTCAACAATTTTTATATACCCGGGGATTACCTGTATCAAGATCAACCAATTTTTCACTTGTTTATTGCCGCTGTTTCAATAGTTACCACACTACCCTACAAGTTTGCAACAATGCTCTCGGTGAGCCTTGCACAAATTGTATGCACGACGACAATTATCTTCCTCTTTGCACTATCTCTCTTTAAAAGTCATAGACTCGCGCTGCTTGCAGCACTTCTTGTCGTACTTGGTGATACATATATACGATGGTTGTATATGCCCATCCCAAATGCATTCGGAGGCATATTTGTTCTGATTGTATTGTATATTTTATTTTCAAAATATAACCCCTTCTCCAGAATCTCAACAATTGTGGTACTGGTAACCCTCATGGCCACCATTATTCTGACTCATACGCTTGTCTCAGCAGTAATGGCTATTATGCTTATTGTGTATTATGGCTCATTCTGTTATCGGGAACTTATTTCAGGAAATACTGAGGTTATTAAGACGTTATTAATTCCATGCTTCTATACGTTGGCCATGTTTGGGTATTGGATGTATGGTACAAATATCATTCAGTTTTTTTCTTTTTTTATGAGAGATTTCAGTCTGGAATTTATTTCCATCTCGAGAGATATAACCAGTACTGTCATTATCCCACAATATGAACTGTTATTTCCTCTCCTTGGCAATTATTTGTTTTTTTCCGTGGCTATAATTGGGATTCTATATATGGTCTCAAAAAAGGGGAATAATAAATCGTTTACAATGGCTTTTCTATCGCTTACCCTTATACTGATTCCATTTCTTTTTTACATGTCCGGTCGGATGATTCTCCAGGAACGGTTTGTATTTTTTGCCATTATTTTCTTAAGTATTCCTTT
>QZAC01000117.1 GCA_003838065.1 Methanocalculus sp. MSAO_Arc2 | reverse complement strand
CCGGAATAACCCCCCGGACCCCGCCCTTTGGCTCCTCCATATCCCCTTCATACCGCGGGATAACATGCACATGCAGATGCATCACGCTCTGGCCGGCCGCCGCCCCGATGTTCACGCCGATATTATAGCCGTCGGGGGCATAGAGCTTATCGAGCAGCCGACGGGCATCATGGACGAGGGAGAGGAGGGCGGCCTGCTCAGCCCCGGTCGCCTCGAAGAAGGAGGCCACGTGTCGGAAGGGGATGAGCAGGAGGTGGCCGGGGCTCACCGGGGGTGGCCGGGTAGAGGTTGAACCGGGCATAGGCAAGGTCGTTTGCGAGGACGATCTCGGAGGGGGCGGTGAGCACTGTTCAATCGCCACAGATAAGCAATTTTACAACGCCATTGACAGAATCGTGCATTAGAATTATAGAATCATCATAGAATCTATTGCAGAAAAGTGAGGTATGTTGAAGACCTCTATCTATACTTTAATCCATTTTTCTCGATTCTGGAAATAGTCTCTGAAATAATTGTAAGTAGTTCTTCCTTTCTATCTTCTGTTACCAAATCGTTTATCATCAATTTTAGTTCTGAACCTGCACTTTCAAAGCCGCCGAAATTATTCAATTTCTCACGAAAATCATTAACTATAGATTCTCCATTTTCAACCTTCTGGATGATTTTTATAAATCTTGTATAGATGCCTTGGTTTAAAACAGCGTGTGGCGGAAAACCTTGGAGTATGTTGACACGTTCACCATTTAAATCAACATTAAGTGAAAACCCCTTAGACCCCCAGTGTATAGGAAGGTGATTCTTCTCTGCAAATTCAAGCAAGTCCTTGAAAAAATCTTTACCATACGAATTTAATGATTCTAAAAAAATCTGCTTATCAATCTTAGGTAGAGATCCTGAAATTACTTTCTTTATCGAATCAGTATCTTTACCAACAATATAATCGGTAGAGATTATTTTATTTCCGTCCTGATTGGTGAAATATTTAAATGCAAGACAATATATATCGATGCCCGTTTTCCTTAGGAAAATGGCAACCTGTTTAATATCCTTCGTAATATTCTGAGCGATAATCATCATTTTTTGATTTTTGTTAAATGCCACAGCTTCGTCTTCTTGAAGTTTGAAATAGTTTCTATGATAATCAGCCAAGTTTGTGTTTTCATCCCTTATATAGTTTGAAAATACTTCTTCCAACTGCTGGTAAGATAGATCTTCGACAAAAGATGCGTACTCTAAAACCTGAGCTATGGTCTCTCGAGGTGTGCGATCTCTTTTAAGTTCAATTACAATTAGGTCACCATTCTTATCAACAGCCAATAAGTCTATTACAGAATTCAAATTCGTAAAAACTTGACGCCCGATAACTAAAACCATTTCATCCTCGAGTAGACAATGAGGATTGTTCTCGAGCCAGATCTCTAGATTTCTTTCCATATTTTCCTGTTTGAAATCCCTTTCATTATATGGAACCAGACGATCATCTTCTTCAATCTTATAAATCTTCATTTCCCATCCCAACACTACCTTGTTGCTTAGCCCTTTAAAAATATATGTTTCAAAAAATAATACTCATTCTGTTTTTCAGAAAGTACTTTCATATCTTCTCAATTATTGCGATGTGGTTTTTAAGTTGCGGATTACTCAATGTAAGGAAATCAATTCGACCACACTGAAAGAACGCTATCACGTGCCGGAAGGGTATGAGGAGAAGGTGGCCGGGGCTCATCGGGTTCAGGTCGAAGCGGGCGAAAGGTGTGGTCGTTTGCAAGGAGGATTAAGGAGGGGAAGGGGCACAGAAGGGGCAGGGGTTCCTATTATCGTTTATCATTCAATCACCGTTCACTTTCCTCTGATCATTCAGATTGACAATGGTTCATATCCTCTGATCTCGATGAGATATATGTTTTTTTCATGGAATTTAGTCTTAAAATTAGATCAGCCTTATTTACCCCAAGGAAAGATGGGCCATTTTATTTTTATCTTGGTTGCCTGTGGTTCTTGTGGGTATCATAAGCATTATTCTCTATAAGGAGTTTTTAATATGCTTAATAGTTTTAAAATTATTTTTTAATTGCTTTAGATGCTTGAAATCTATTTTGCTAGACAAAACCATGATATGTAGGATGTTGCCGTATCCATATCACATCTGTATATGGGTATTGATCGATTGATCATCAGGGAGTTATTGAAGATCGTAAACGACTTGCTATCAAGTCAAAAATGGAGGTTATTAAGCCACTAACATTCTTTTCGGAGATACTAATCAACCGAATAAACTATCAGACAAGAGATAAATAAATCAATGATCTAATGCAGAAAAAAATCCGGGCGCTCCTCCTTCAGCATAAAAATAAGCGGATTGCCCTTGGCGATATAAACACACTCCTCAAAGACGATGGAATCAACCTCTTCACAAACACCGAGAGGCAAAAGCAGTTCATCTTCGCTATCCAAAACTTCATCCAGGAGGGCGTGCTTGTCCCACTCAAGAATGCACGGTTGCTCACCGTATATGACGGACTTCCTGACAAATTTATCATCCGGCGTGACCTGATCATAAAAAGAGAAGCATCTCTTTCTGCGGAGCATTATAATGAACTCTATTCTCTTCCCCATCCAATGTGCATTGATTACTACGCAAAACATGCTGACGACTACCGCAAGGACCGGGACGCCGTCCTCAGGATCAGGGATCTGATCCGCAGAGATGATGATGAGGTTCTGACCGTCAAAGAACGCTCCTATGAGATATTTGGCGACGAGAAGGCGATCGACGAACCCCGGCATTCATCAGTCAACGGCGAAGCGATTCTCAGGAATCTTGGTCTGACACTCGAAGACATCAGGGCGAAAAAGGTGTTTGAACCCTTTTTCTACATTGAGAAGGGCTTCAGCGCAGAGCAGGGGAAGGCAGCGAGAAAGGTTCTGATTATTGAGAACAAGGATACCTTCTGGACCGTGCAGCAGGCGCTGACTTCAGGAGAGTTTAACGGCATAAACATGGTTATCTATGGTGAAGGGAACGCGATTGTGAAAAAATTTGAGTACATCAAAACCGTAGGTGGGAAACCGAACGACCTTTATTTCTATTTCGGGGACATTGACAGGGAGGGGATTGCAATCTATAACCGCTTACAGGCACGCTACCCGGACTATGGCATTAGGCCTGCTACATCCCTCTACACCGCCATCCTAAAGAAAGTGGGCCCCCAAAATGCCCGACCTCTCAGGACAGAACAAAACCGATCTCAGATTTCTCTCTTTCCATTTATAGATGCTTTTAACGATGAGAGCAGGGCGGCAATCGAGTGGATCATTACAGAGGAGAGATATCTCCCACAGGAGGCCCTCACCTCCATGGAACTCAGGAGGATGAAGGACTTTGGATTATCAGAGACATTTTAAAGATATCAACGAACGCATGGAGCATCTGGTGTGTTTTTATCCATTTTTTAAGGCCTATGGCCAGAAAAGGGACTATGACGCACCCTTCCTCTCCCTTGGCGTATTGACATTTCTCATCGAAAAAGGTCGCCTACAGGGACGTAACGTCAGACCCGAAGAAGTCCGGGGATATATCGAAGGTATGATGAAAGAGATGTACCCTGGGCAAAAGTTTGACTTCCAGGAGGTCACACGGACCGTGCTCGGCGATCTTGAGACCACACCCTATGGTGAACTGTACCGATTTCAGTACCTTGATCCTGTCAGAAACCAGCAGGTCGACCGCTATGTCCATCTCGTCGAGTACAACGTGAGCGATGGCGCCTATCAGATCACCGACGCGGGCCTTGAGTTTATGATCACCATAAAGGAACTCCCCGAAGAGTCCAGAGTCACGATCGCTCTGATCCTCTTTAAAAAGCAGATAGAGAGTGGATCCTTCAGGAACGCCCTTGAAACGGTAAGGAACCTCAACCTCGAAGTACATAGGAAAAAGGGGAAAAGACAGGCCCTTATTGACAGTATGATCTACGGAGACCCCGACGTCGTGGAAAAATTCACCACCTACACGAGGGATGTTATCTCTCAGCTTGAGCAAGAAGAGGAACTTTTTGGTCAGGTCCAGAATACTCTCCAGGCTATCTCCGAGGATTCGAAGAGGATAACTGATCATTCCCGCTCCTTTGGCGCCGAAGAAGACTTCATCACCATAAAAGAACTCTCAGATGAACTGGACAGCGGCTATAGACTCCATAACAAACTTCTTGAAGACTACACAACAATCCCCTCGGAATATGAACATATCAAAAATGTCAGGTTGCACTCGCTGTTTGACCGCCGCTATCAGTTCCAGAAAACCCTCGAAAACCACATACAATTTAACCTCCCAAACGACGTACAGGTGGTGGAGATGCTCCCCCTACTCCTCCCTGATCCCGGTAAAACGTTCAGTCTTTGCAAACTATTCGAGCCTCAGAATATCCTCGGAAAGAAAGCAGAGATTGCAGAGACACGAGTAAAAGAGGAGTGGGATGATACAAAGAAATCACCTGACGATATAGTCCGTGAACGGCAGGTGAATACATTCACAACCTATGCATCAGTGCTTCTCTATGCCCTCTTTGAAGGGGGACGCCTTGACTTACCCGGGTTCCTGGATCTGGTCAGAGAGCACTATGGGTGCGAGGGAGTGGCTCATATCGATCTGATCCCCTTTTTGATCGAGTTGAATAAGGGCGTACGGCAGGAGGAGAAAGAACCATATCAAACGGTCTTTGATCTCCACACACCTGAAGAGCGGCAGGGACCGATCGAGAGGATCCTTATCTCTACTGCAACCGAAATGAAAGCAAAGGTTGACACGATCAGGGTCAGATCCAGGCCAGAAATTAGAGTGCCCCTCACCGATGAGAGAGACGTGTACGTCTCGTACCTTGACTTTATAGGAGAACGACAGAATGAAGTTTGACGAAGAAAATCTTGGGGCAGCTCTCGATATCTTTTATTCCATCCTGAAGAATGGGTCGATCACACGTAGTGATAACCCTCGCGAATTTTTATGGTATGACCAGGAAACCGAGGTACGGGAGGCGCTGGAGATCTGTGCGAGAAAGCAGGGACTCATCCTGTGCAGGTACCACGATGCATTCTATCTCAGCCCCGGCATAAACAACCCGATCTTTGGCCTCTCAAACACCGAGATTAAAAATAGTCTGGGGTACGGGTTCAAAAATCCCGAAATGTACACGGCATTCTTTATCATGCACGTCCTCATAGCAGAATTTTATCGTGACTCTAGCCGTGAACCGTATCTGGAGAAGGTGCATAAAAACCGTCTCCTTGAGGTGATCGAGAAGAAAATAAAGGCAATGGAGGCACTCGAGGATCTGGAGATGACCAGCGAAGGCCATCAGTTTAACTTTAAAGTTATTGCTGAAACATGGAATAGACTACCTTCGGCAGAATTCAGGCCAGATGAGAGCGATGAGATAAAACAGCGAGGTATAAGTTCAAAGAATGCTCTGGTTAACAGCACCATCGCCTTTATGGAGAAAAACCAGATTGTCAGGGAGCACGACGGGGCTGTCTACCTCACTCCCCGGTGCAAGGCGATCATCGCCTGGACCTACAGCAATGAGGAGATCCAGGCCGACCTGAGGGCCTTCATTGAGGGCCTTGGCGAGTCCGGGGGAGAAGGCGATGCCTAAACTCCAGCATGTAAGGATTGTGAATGCCCAGTTCGACGACGGGAAGGGTGTATATGAAGACTTTATAATGCCCTTCTATGGCAGGAACGCCACATATGAACTGAGGAATGGCGGTGGAAAGTCTGTCCTGCTGATGCTCATGCTCCAGTGCCTCCTCCCGAACACCTCCCTCGACACAAACCATCCATTCAAGGATATGTTCCGGGGCGGAGACCAGAATCGCACCACTCACGTCCTAGCCGAGTGGGAACTGGAAGAGGGCATTGCAGAGAAAAAATATCTTTTGACAGGTTTTTGCGCGAAAAGAAGGTCAGACCAGGATGAGGGAGAGAAAAATGATGGGATCAAATATTTCACCTATATTCATCTTTACGACGGGCCAAACGATCTCGACCTTGAAAAAATCCACCTTTGCTGGAGGGAGAAAGGTGACTTTGTGGTCAGGGATTATACCGATACCCAGAAGATGCTCAGGGAAAAGGCAAAGGCAGGTAATGACATCTGGATCACCGACGTAAAAAAAGAGTACATTGAAAAGATCAAGACATACTGTCTTCTTGAGCCAGAATGGGAGTTTATTAAACAGATCAACAAGCAGGAAAATTTCCTGAAGTCATATTTCCGGGATTTCAGATCTTCACGAACGCTTGTAGAAAAACTCCTGATAAAGACGATTGAGAAGTGCCTCCAGCACAAACAGTCGCTAAGAACCGGAGAAGAATTCGAAGGGTCGAATGAGAAGTCTCTAGCGGATGCACTCTATCAGTGCCAGGAACAACTCACAAGGTTGCAGGAGGAACAGAAATCCCTGCACGACTATGAACACCTCATGGATGGTATAACCACTCTACAGGGGTTCAATCAGGAGTTGATCGGGTCATTCCAAGCATTCGAAGAGGCAAAACAGAGGGCTTCATCACAATATGTAGCACATCAGAAAGCGCTCGAACATAAGGAGGAAGAGATCCGCAACCTCAAAGAGAAGATCCTCACGAAAGAGACCGAACTTAAGTCCATTGAAACAGAGATAGAGAGAATCAGGCTCATCATCAAAACCGTTGAGGTCAATAACCTCCGCAATGATCTTAAAATCGCTGAAGAAGAGAAGCGGCGTCTCCATGAGGCGATGAAAGCACAGGAATATGAAGTGAAATGTGCCTGGGCAATTAATAAATATCTCAAGTGCAGGGATTTGCAGGCAGAGATCAGAAAAAACGAGGAGTACATTGAGAATATTACACGTGATCATACCGTGGTCTTCACAAGGCTCCAGAGAGTTGGAAAGACACTTCTTATCCATTCTCTTCGAGAAAAACAGAGGTTCACTGAAGATCTTAAGAGAGGAAAAAAAGATGAGGATGCCCTAAAAGA
This sequence comes from Methanocalculus sp. MSAO_Arc2, assembly GCA_003838065.1. Classification (GTDB taxonomy): domain Archaea; phylum Halobacteriota; class Methanomicrobia; order Methanomicrobiales; family Methanocorpusculaceae; genus Methanocalculus. Next base: position 8,691 of record QZAC01000117.1, on the reverse strand, counting down.
GGCAAACAAACAATTGGAGCGAGCTCTCGGCAGCATCACAACGAGGATCGAGGAAAATAGTCGTGCAATTGCCAGTTTGCAAGAGCATATCACAGAACTGGAAGAAAAAGAGGCTGATCTCCGAAAGAAACAGAAAGAATGTCCCCGCGTCGATGCAGGGCTCTCGGAACATGTCCCCACGCTAATTGAGGCGACTGAGAAGCGTATTACACAGGAAAAAGGTGCCTGTGATAGTCTCTTTGCAGAGATCGATGAAACAAAGAGGCGGCTTGCAGGAAACGAAGCGTCAGAAAAGGGTCTGAGAGAGCAGATTGAATTACGGGGCATTGAGATAGACCGTGTGAAGAGGGAGCTAGACACCTATGCTCATGAAGAGTATATAGCACGCCAGATTGCCGGCCTTTATGGGATGGACAATTTTGTGGCCTGCAGTGCACATCTAAATGATCGAATCAATGAGCTGGAGGAATCTCTCAGGAACCAAAAGGATCGCCGCATCTCTCTGGAGAGGGAACTAGAGGGGATACTGCACTATGGTGTTGCCCTGAACAGAGATACTCAGGAGGCCCTTGATATCCTCCCCGAGAAATATAAGGAGGTTACAAGCGGGGCAAAATACCTGAAAAACCTATCCTTAAATGAAAGAGAGGAGAAACTCGCTATTGCTCCCTGGCTTTCAAAAGCCATCCTCTTCCTTCCCCGAGACTACGAGGCAATTGTTAAGAATCCCTCCAGCATCCCTGCCAATGTTCAGGACGCCCAAATAATCATCACTAGTTACGACCATCTCAGGGAGAATAGACACCTCACCCTTGGGGATATTTATATCCCATCCAGGCCGCCGGAATACACGCTCCGCATACTCGATAGTGATCGTGAGGCGGAACAACTTAGGAAGTCAATCGATGGAATCACGGAGGAAAGCGTTCGGGTTGAGGAGGAGCTGAGCGGGGTCCGGAAGAACCAAGATACCCTATCAATGTTTCTCCTGCGTTTTCCCACCACATATCGGGAGCGAAAAGAAACCGAGATCCGAGGATATGAAGAGGCTCGAAATGAAAAAATCGCCCGGCATGCTGAGGTTCTGAATGCGATTGAAGATGACAGAAACATCCTTCCAGAGAGACAGGCAAACCTGGAGAGAAAAAGGGTGGATGTCAATCTTTTCGATAGAAAGCGTCTGATGCTCATAGAAATTCAGGAAATAACCCAAAAAAAGCAATCAGTCTTGAGTGATCTTCAAAAGAAAATCCAATACGGAAAAGAGTGCGAAACGGAACTTGAAAAGATCGATGCCAGGATCGCCAAGGGAGAACTGGACCTAAAGAAAAAGGAAGAGTCGAACAGACAATTGAATGGCCATCTCCAGACTGTGACGGAGGCATGTGAAAAGTACCGTGAACATGAGAGAGATGGGATTGAACCTCTTCCAGACACAGATCTCTCCCAACTCACGGCTGATTACTTTGCCGCAAAGGAGACAGTTGACGGGGTCATTAAAGATATCGGTCATGTCCGTGAGATGATTGCCAGAGATAGAAGCGAAGCGGATGGTGCAATAGCCGACATCAGGAATTATCAGGTCTCCATTGCCGAGATCGAAGATCGCAATCCTCATGAACGTATTCCAAAAGAGGTCATCCAGGAACTGGAGGATGGGGTGGAAGCCCTTAGAGGCCCCTTGGAGAGGGCAAAAAAGAGATTTGAAACGGCTGAGACAGAGTATCGTTATCAAACTCACGACTTGGAGAAAGAGGAAGAGAGATTCAACAGAGAAGCCGATGAGCCCTATCTCCGTGATCCGGATCTCCTTTATGCCTCTCCATTTATAGTGGAATTGGATAGGCAGCATGACATACGTGTGCTCACCAGGGACGAGATCACAGCCCTGAACAGTGCAGACAAAGAAGCTGAGAAAGAACGGAGTAATCTGGAGACTCATTATCGGAATTATGAAATGCTCGACGGGGTCTACCGTTTTGCAGGTAGGATATCGCCTCCGGCTGGAGACCTGATTCCCTATACTGTTCTTAGACAGGAACTAGCTTCAAATGATCAAAGGGTTAAAAAAAGCAGGAAAAACCTTGAGATCAGTATAAATAAGGTCATCGAAGATCTCAGCGGAGTCACAGTCGCTTTCGAGTTTGTAAACGAGATCCGCAGAAAACTCAGAGCAGCGGAGAACCTGGATGATGCATATTCAACTCGCCAGAGCCTGGATGAATCTGCCGGGATGATCAGGTCACACATTGCCATAACCAGAGAGATGGTAGAAGGGCTGCGTGAAGCCGAGACAAAGATCGTGGCTCAGGCCCTTGGGATCGCACGGCAATACAGGGATTATCTGAAAAAATTCCCTGCAGCCTCGAAGATAGAGATCGACGGGCGGACATATGAGATGTTGCATATTAACTTCGAGACCTGTGAGTACTCGAGCGAGATGGCAGAAGGAACGATGCAGCAGTATATCCAGAATCTCACCCGCCAGATCCAGACTGGCGGGATGGGGCGGGAAGAACTGGAAAAGGCACTCATGCCGGACCAGCTGGTGGGTAGAGTGCTGGATATGGGGCAGATCATTGTCAAAATACGCAAGATCGATATCGCCTCCCACCCTCTACAAGAGTGGGAGAGGATCAAGGCCTCAGATGGTCAGGAGAATACGATGTATATCATCTTTCTTGTGGTCATCATGTCCGCGATCCGGGAGATCGTCCTCGACCGATATGATATGAAGACTGCAAAGGTGCTTATCGTCGACAATCCCTTCGGCTCGACAGGTGCACACTATCTCTGGGAGAAGATCAGATCGATCCTTGAGCGCAACAATGTCCAGATCATCTGTTCGGGGCATAATATCGGTGCAGATGTGCGGGAGTTCTTCCAAGTCAATCATATCCTCACTGAGGAGACATCGGCCTCGGGCAGGACCAGAATAGGGATCAGGTTCACAGGGGCGGGGATGGAACTACACAGGGTCGAGCGGCAGAGAAGAGAAGATATTACAGGATGGGTTTGATCACAAGAGAGGATGTCATGTCCATCTCCGGTGGCTCTTAAAAGGTAATTAACGAACAGCTCATCTTGCCCTCCGGTTCGGCTATATCCGCGATTATGCCACCTCCTCGGTGCCGGTCAGAATCATCTTCGACGACATCCTGGTGAACATCGATCCGGCCCGGAGGAAGAATGCCTATGATGCGATTGCAGACCTTGCCGAAACCTGCCAGGTACTCTCCTCCACCTGCCACCCGGAGACGGTGCGGGATCTGACGGAGGCGGTGCCGGGGGCGGTTGTGATGGAGATGGGGGGTTTGGATAGACACTGATCATACCCGGCACTATCAATACCTCCTCTTCCCCGGGATCACCCCCCGGACCCCGCCCTTCGGCTCCTCCATATCCCCGGCATACCGCGGGATCACATGCACATGCAGATGCATCACGCTCTGCCCGGCCGCCGGCCCGATGTTCACGCCGATATTGTAGCCGTCGGGGACATACCGCGTATCGAGCAGCCGACGGGTATCATGGACGAGAGACATCAGGGCGGCCTGCTCGGCTTCGGTCGCCTCGAAGAACGAGGCCACGTGCCGGAAGGGGATGAGGAGCAGGTGGCCGGGGCTCACCGGGTAGAGGTCGAAGCGGGCATAAGCGAGGTCGTTTGCGAGGACGATCTCGGAGAGGGCGGGGTCGCAGAAGGGGCAGGTGGTGGGAGCATCCTGGGGTTTTTGGGGGTTGGCTAGATCGACCATGGTTCATATCCTCTGATGGTGATGAGGTAGGTGGATTTTTCGGTGAGTAGTTAACAGGAAGATGGGACCTTCAATATGATCTCTAGCATTATCTTTTCCTTCTGACTCAATAATTGAACATCCGGAATCTTCTATTTTATGCACATTAAGTGCATTAAGCCCTAAACGTGCATGATCCGAATTGGATCACATGGAGACTAAAGAAAAAATACCAAATCCCGGTTCCACCATGGATCCAATTCTCTGGTTTTCACCATCCCTTCTGAGATCACCCGTTCATCAAAGATCAATCCGGGAGACGTCTTCCGGGTTGTTAACCCTGAGGAGAAAGGCATCTCTCACTCGTTACATTAAGCGAATTTACTCATCAAAGGCCTGAAGGAAAGTCGGGTGATTTTGCATGGGCAATCAGAGGATTGAGTATGTTCTGCCTAATGTCAGTAGTATTCGTCAAAGGGGTGGACTTGCAGAACGAATTGACCTTGCACGCCAATTCGACTGTAAATATGTGGAAATTCCAGGAGACTTAATCAAAAATGGGACTGAGGAAGTAAAAACTGGCGTAGATATTGGGATGCCTCTCAAAAAAGAACATATTCCTCTCCTGTATTCACAGAGCCCGATAGAAAAAGGGGATTGTAATTACATTCTTCATACTGAGCCTTCCATCCCCCGGACGGATCAATATAACATTATTACACAGACAGTAATAAAATGGCATCACCCAGAATGGGTACATGATTTCTCAGTGATGGTGGGCAATATAACCGAATTTTTTGGTATTCCAGCAGATTTCATTGAAATTCATCCAGGCGATAAGCGCAACACCATTCCTGATATTGTAGAGGCTATGAGAAAAATTTTTGAAATACAATCCCGTATATGGGGGGATGAGCCAAATATCGTTCTGGAAAACCGGACAGGGCAGATGATCAGCCGAGGAAAAGAGATCGCATCACTCTGGAATTATATCGAGCGCTCAGCAACCGATATTATCGATAAGACAGGGTTTGTTCTTGATGTTCAACAACTGTATACTGTAACCAATCCTAAATTTGAACAAAATTTAGAATTAATCCCTCCTTCATGCCTGAAAGGATTTCATATTCATAGGAAACATGGAACGCCAGCCCCTTCAGATCAAATACCCTGGAAATCTGTTTTTTCCTTCATCAAGACCTTAAATCAGCCAATTTTCATTAATCCTGAGGTACACCATAAGAATGCAGTAAGGCCGACAATTGACTTTTGTGAGTTGATGATGAAAGAATAACTGTTAAGCTAAACTGATTCAGGAAATAAAAGGAATAAGATCATATTTCGGCACTGACTGTAAATTCTTCAAACTTATTCGTCCCCAGATCTTCTACCTCAACTCGATCTGGTTAAAGAGGACGAATGGTGTGATTTGTTTTGAGGGGATATCGGAGGCAGTACCTGGTGAGGTGGATCACTTTCAGATGAGCCAGATGGATCAAAATTTAATGAGCGAAAAAAAGGAGAATTATTAGCCAACTCCATAAAAGAACAACTCTCTTGAGGATATAATCGCCTTGATGTGGAAAACATGTTTGTGCATACTCTTAACTGATTACTCTTAACTGATCACTATTAACAGATCACGTTACCCGATTCTATGGATTCTCTCACACGCTTCATCATGCCAAACATTCCACCAGCATCTGCAAGTGGCGCCTCCACTTTGACACTATCTGGGAGTGCCTTCCGCAGGGCTTCGACATAGGCCTTTCCTGCCAGTATAACAACCCGTTCATAGGTGTCCAGTCCAAGTCGCTTTGCCTGCTTACTTAGTTCTTCAGTGCTTATTGCATCTGGATCGGTTAATCTTACATTATAATTCTCTGGCACGATATCATCCGGCATGAGTAAGCCATATTTTGCGGAGATTATGCACCAGGATTCGGGATAAAAACGTTCAGCATACCTCTGGTTTGTCCGTACAAAACTACCGGTATAGACCTTCCGGGCTGGCATAGGACCGGCATTGATACTATTTCTTCTATCCCAGATCTTCCTTCCACCGCACGAAATGATACAGAAAGTCTTTTTATTCGATTTCATATGATAATTACCCCTATTTCATCCTGAAACGTCATTACTACTCCTGAAAGTACTCCCAACAAGTACACCAAACTGCATCTCTGGGGCCCTGCCCTGTTCTCGATAATAACATCCAATAAGATCGTTCTCAAGTTCCTTCCGGTTATGAGGCAGGACTTCACCTTTGAGCATATTATATGAGAAGAGGATGCCTGGTTGATCCCTGTGTGCTCTGGCATGTGCCTCCAGCCGAGTTTTGCATTTTGAGGATTCACCTATATACAAGATTACGCCTGTATTCCCGGTGTCGCCGTTCTCGCCGCTCGCGGGGTCGAAGAGGAGATAGAGTCCGGATGAATCCGGAACATCAGCTAGTGCTGACGAGACAAGGTGCAGTCGCTCACTCCATCTCATTCCCATCCAATCAGGATTGCCGGGTGTGCCCTGCTGCTGTAGTGGAGGACAGCTCGGTCCACCGGCAGGATTTTTTTCTGGGTTTTCTCCTCTTCCTACCTCTCCTCTTCCTGCCGGAAGCCTGCTGCCCCGTATGCCGGAGCTCCTGCCTCTTGATTTTGTATAATCAGGGTGAAACCTGCCGAAGTTGCAGAGCGTGGATGAGCCATATTCAAGACGGTATTGCCAGAGAAGATAGCATTCACAGGCCATCCGATCCTGCTTGCTACATACAAGCGGGGCGGCTGAACATTCATAGTGGAAACCGTCGGCATCATGCCAGGCCCAGAGGGAGGGAGCTGCCGTATGCGGATCATTGAACGGCATCTCCTCTTTCTTCACATTATGCCGGAGTTCGTTTAACCGCTGGCGGAGGGTCCTGCCTGTCTGACCGATATACATCAGAAAATCCTCTCCCAGTGGCCTGATACGGTATAAACCGGGCTCTGGGGGGATCTGTTTAAATGTCGGGATGTCTGCATCAAATGCAACCCAGGGGCTCCAGGAGAGAGCCTGCCAGTTGATATCCAGAAAACTGGGCGCTTGCCAGTTCCGCGAGATAGAATCCATAAAAGTGCTCCATTCAGGATTATCTCGCGTTCAGGGTTTTGTGGCATAGACCCGTTCGTATCGCAAAACAAGCGTGCCTTTCTCCTCAGTGGCTACGAGACGGAAGACATCGCCAGGATTGATCTTCATCGACCTGACGACTTCAGAAGGGATGGTGAGATCAAGTATGTTTGTACCGTGATGCACCCTGGATTTGACGGTATGTTCTTTTCTGTGCATATGATCCAGTGCAAATCATGCACATTTATGGATTAATGCACATATTGTGCAATTATGGGGAGATGGGTCATTATAGGAAGAATCCCTGCGAGGCGATTTCAGACCTTGCCGATACCTGCCAGTTGTTCTACTTCACCTGCCACCCGGAGACGGTGTGGGATCTAACGGAGGCTTTGCCGGGGGCGGTGGTGATGGAGAAGGGGAGGTGAGGTTGGGTGGATCACTTTTAGATGGGCCTAGTGGATCAAAATTAAATGAGCGAAAACCCCCGTCCCTCTCCAGATGGCTTATATCAGTATACAGCTGGCATGAAAACGGGCCGTACCTGTAAGGTACAAAATCATAAAGGGGGTTATCCTGTGATGCCAGGAATAGTAATTTGACCAATTGTATTTTTGTAAGGCTTTGTTTTTTACCAAGCAGATATAAGAGCGCCCGCTTCTTTTTTGTTATCATAGTATAAGGAAAGAGTCACATTTTAGCGCTTATAAAACTGGCGGGTAGGATGCGAAAGTGATGAAAATTGGAGTGCGACTAATTGGATGATTGGATGATTGAGGGAGGGAAGTGGATTCTCTGTCCCTTCCCTATCCCTCACAATTCTTCCTGCCTCTCCTCTCCACCTGTAGCTCCCTACCCGCTCGCCACCTGTAGTTTCCTACCCGCTCCCTACCTGTATTCCGGGTTTGGGTGATCGAACCGGCAGCCGGCCGCCCAGGCGCTCCTCTGGTTGCCGTGGGCCGGGATGCCGCCCATATCCTTCACCATCCGGGCCATATGCATCAGGTTCCAGGTCATAAACGTGGTGTTGCGGTTTGTGAAGTCGTTCTCCGGCCCGCCGGAACCGGGATCGAGATATGAGGGGCCGGGTCCGATCTCGCCAAGCCATGCTGCATCGGCCTGCGGAGGTATAACAAAACCAAGATGCTGGAGTGAGTAGAGGATCCCCATGCCGCAATGCTTTGCCCCGTCCTCATTGCCGGTGATGAGGCAGCCCCCGGCCCTTCCGTAATAGGCATACTGGCCATGCTCATTCAGCTCCCCGGACTGTCCATACAGCCTCTCGATCACCTTCTGGCAGACCGAGCTCTTCTCACCAAGCCAGATCGGGGAACAGAGCACAAGGATATTGGCATCCATCACCTTCCGGAATAGAGCCGGCCAGTCATCCTTCTCCCATCCATGCTCCCGCATATCCGGGTACACACCATAGGCGATCTCGTAATCAACCGCCCTGATCACCTCGACAGCAACCCGGTTCTTCTCCATGATCGCTCTTGATATCCGGATCAACCCCTCTGTATGGGAGAGCCCGGGTGTTTTCTTCAGTGTGCAGTTGATGAACAGCGCCTTCAGATCAGAAAAGTCCCAGCTGCTCTCATCACAATCTTTTATCTGTTGATCGTTAAGAACGGTTTCCTGCATCATCTCTCCTCCATTGATGGTCTGGTGGTGATTATATATTGGAGTGTTTATTAAATGTTGGTCTCTCTTTTGGTCTGCAATGCATATCTTGAGGAAGAACGCTTGTGATTGCATCCTTCCCTTTGCTTCACCCATCCAGCTTTTCCACAAACCTCCGCAACGCCTCAATGCCGTTGACCATGCGTGGGGCAGCATTCTGGACAAACTG
>QZAC01000116.1 GCA_003838065.1 Methanocalculus sp. MSAO_Arc2 | reverse complement strand
GAGGCCACGTGCCGGAAGGGGATGAGGAGGAGGTGGCCGGGGCTGACCGGATAGAGGTCGAAGCGAGCGTAGGCGTGGTCGTTTGCGAGGATGATGTCGGAGGGGGCGGGGGTGCAGAAGGAGGATCTGGGGTGGATCACTTTTAGATGAGCCAAGTGGATCAAAATTAAATGAGCGAAAACAATTGCTCTCTATATGAGAGGGATACTCTCCTCAGGAAAGGATGCTGCACTTGCTGGTCTGAAACGCTGGCAATGGGAGGAGCTTCTCGGAGTACGGAAGGTTCCGCGTCATTATACAGAAGAAGATCTCCACGTGGATATCTTCTATGGTTCGAGCGAGTAGTAAATGCTCCCCCGGTGGTGAAGATACTCTCGCGACAGGTGTGACAGCATTCTTATAATCTGCGGTTGACATAGTACATAGTTTCCATATGTGTCATATGGTGCATATATCAAAAGTGATTCACATGGTTAGCCAAAGTACCTATAAGCGGATCCCTGTCTCTCCATCTACTTGGGAGAAGCTCTCCCTCATCAAAAAGCCGGGTGAAACATTCGACCAGCTCATCTTAGATCTGGTTGCAGAACGGGAGAGGCGGGATATTATCAGGCATGCCATGCATGTCAGTGAGGAAGGAGAGTACGTCTCTCTGGATGAAGCTCGGGAAGCCTGGGGCTTGAATGAGGATTGAATGAGAATTGAAATCGAACGTGCGGTCTGTGAGTATGTCCTCGGGCTTCCTCTCAAAAGCAGGCGTATCATCCTCCGCCATCTTCGCACACTTGAAGCTCTGGATTCCCTCACTGGTGCCTCAGGTATCGAGCGGCTGGGTGGAGACATATATAGAATGCATGTCAGCCGCACATATACTCTCATCTTTCGCAACGGCCCGGATCAGGGCCGCATCCGGGTGGTCGAGATTCTCCCGATAGATCTCGCACATAAACGGTATTTCAGATATAGATGAGCGGGTAGATGCGTGAAGAGTTCGGTCAGGAGTCTGTGAATTATTATTTCGATCGGGGGATGACAGATCCATGAAGAGTGCTATGATTCTGGAATATCGTGAAAAAGCCCTGTCACACGCACGATATGAGATCATTGATGATGAAGAGTCTTATTACGGGGAGGTTCCGGGACTGGCCGGGGTGTATGCAACCGGCAGGAGTCTCGAAGAGTGCCGGGAAAACTTAAAGCATGTAATTGAGGGATGGATACTGGTCAGAAGAGAGCAAAATCTGGCTGTTGTAAGTATCTTCAGAAAAGCCGGTTTCATTGAGGAAGAGAACAACAGGGGATTGTTTTCGCCGATTTTTTTAATTAATCAGTGAGTATTTGATTAATCCTGTTAACGAACCGCTCAGCATAGAGAATCGCTGCACTTACCTCCGTATCTGCCGGAGCAGGAGCAAAAGAATACTGGCTGTCATGTCTCTGTGTTCGCATTCTCCCAAACATCAATACCCCATGTACGCCCCCGACCTACTCATTCTGTTTGCACCAACTCCTATCACCAAACGTGCTTCATCCAGATATGCTGATGCAAGCATAAGCGATTCTCTTTCCTTTTCCGGTGATGGCCTGACTTTCCTGAGAAGTTTCTCCTTGTAGCAATCTTCAATACTCTTCAATTGATTCACCTTTGAGTGTATACCCTGTACGTACCAGACTACGATAGAACGGGGTATCCGTCTCCTTGAGGTCTGATAATCGGTTGGATGTCAGGATGAGGATATGTGTCTCAACTCCCACGTCCTCAGAGATTGCCTTCTCCATCCTTGCCGCCATCATCTCGAGATCCGGTGCATATTCGGGTACGAGAAGATAGAGATCAAGATCACTCCCTGGTCGGTTTCTCCCTTCTGCAAAGCTCCCATACACACCAATCCCTTCTACACGTTCGGGAAGTCCGGCTGGAATTACCTGCATGAGATGATGTATGTTGAGCAATCGCTTCATTGCAAGGCTGATAGGATTCTCAATCCAGCGATATATCCTGCCCTCTTTGGTGCAGAGCCCTCCCTCAACGAGAAGATGCATATACCGGGAGACGAGGGCTTTTGAGACGCTGAGTGCCTGTACTATCTCTGTTGCGTTGACTTCCTGCCGGGTGGATACATATCTGAGTATGCGTATCCGCTCCCCGGTTTTGAAAAGATCAGATAGTATTGTTTCTTCCATTTGTTTCTGCTCTGCGAACAATATGTTTCCATTTCAGAAACAAATAGTTTCCGCTTCGGGAACATATGGCAGGATACGGGAGTACATCTGTTCTTTTGTTTCCGGTGTATCAATACCCCCTCTTCCCCGGGATCACCCCTCTGACCCGACTGATTCATTTGGAAGCTTCGTTAGGTCGACCATGGTTGATATCTTTTGAACTTAAACACAAAAAACGGATGTGATTTTTTTTATCTTTTCATCAAAGAGTCCTTTTATATCTCTCTCCTCTGCCAAATTATCTTTCTTCTTCTGAAGACTAACATATCTGATCTAAACCCCACTATGCCGACTTAGCGGTATGAGCGAAGCAAATCCATTATGTCCCATTTTGTTTTTGATTGACTCAATACGGAGGTATTAGGTTTTCTCTCAAAATTGATCAAAGAAAATGAATAAATAAATTCAAAATAATGATTATTGTACTAAAAATGCTAAATACAGTGTCATTAGTCCTTAAAGCCAGCTTTCAGGGAGTGGATCTGCTTGATCGGCAAATACGCCACATTGTGAAAATGTTGGAGAAAAAACGCTTTTGCGAAATCATTCTTGTTTTTGATGCAACTGAGACGTATTTTATACGTCAATATTCTGAGCCCTCAAAAGAAGTAGCAATACAAATTGCAGAATCACTTATGCTTGAGGGGATCATTGATAAATGGGTTATTTCCCCTGCTGATAATCCAGAAGAGATTGAATCACTTTATGAACGTTGGTTTGGGCTCAAGACTAGAGAAACTCACTCTGTCTTGAATGCTCCCATGCTCCAACAATTATATGCATTTGAAATCACGAATGGAAAATATACTCTTCAAGCAGATGCTGATGTAATTATTTGCAGGCGAGATTGGAATCATAATTATTTAATGGATATGATAAAAGCAATTGAATCATCAGAAAAAGTCGTTTCAGTGGGATTCAATATTGCACACAAAAGCAATATTTTCCAACCATATATATCTCCAAAAATCGGAGATTACGTACCTGAAGTTAGGATTTGCCTATTTCAAAAAGAGCGTTTTCTATCACTCCGCCCCTTTCCAAATGAACTAATCAATGGAAAATTTAAACTCACTTGGTACCGTTCTCTCCACAAGCTTCAAAAACAAAGAAGGTTGGTTTCACTTCGTGGAGGTGATGGACGAACATTTTATATTCATCCACAAAACGATGTAAAAAAAGACTTGAATTTTTTATTTGGAGTAATGAAAAAAGTAGAAATTAATAGTATTCCAGAAATTCAATTTGAAAATGTCGACCTTACGGGGGACTCGAAGGATTGGGGAATTTTACCTGTGGGGGTTTAATTATATTAAAATTGCATAACCTCTGGCATATATATCGTGCATCTAAATTTGCAAGTATATTACATGGATTTGAATTTCTGACAAATATGAAAAGAATTGAAATTGATATAACTTATGATTGTAAATTACGATGTCCAAACTGTGCACGCTCATGCTCTCAGGCACCGGATGTCTTAGCAATGTCTCCTCAACAGATTGAGAGATTCATAAATGAATCTCTTTCAAATAATGTTACATGGGATCTAATAGGTGTTCTGGGAGGTGAGCCAATGTTGCATCCAGAAGTTGAAGAGATTCTGGAGGTTTTACTAAGTTATAAAATGGACTATTCCCCTGAATCAGTAATTAGAATCACTACAAGTGGGTATGGAAAAGTTGTTAAAGATGCATTATTACGTGTTCCTAAAGGTGTGGAAGTCAACAATACTAGTAAACAAAGTCCATATCAAGAAAAATTTGAACCATTTAATCTGGCTCCGGTTGATCAATGGAAGTTCTTCCTCTCAGATTATCGAAACGGTTGTAGTACGACAAGCGATTGTGGCCTAGGGTTAAATGCATATGGATATTATCCCTGTGGACCCGGCGGCTCTATTGACAGGGTTATGGGATTCGATATCGGATTGAAAAAAATTCCCTCCTCTCGTCAAGAGATTATTTCTCAAATGGATCAATTATGTCGGTATTGTGGACATTTTTGCAGTCGTCATTTCATTCCAAAGGAAGAGAGAGAAACTATTGTCGGAAGTCCTATATCTCACTCGTGGATTAGTGCTTATGCTGCTTATGAAAAGAAAAAACCAGTGCTTACAAAATATTAACTCAAAAGGGAGATTAAATGATGAAAGAGGCCACTGTTGTTATTAGATGTAAAAATGATGAAGACGTCTTTAACTGCCTCTCCAGTATCGATGAAGATGTTGAAATAATCGTTGTTTTAAATGATAATCCAGACCTTAAAAAGCGTTTAGAGAGCCAAGGAGTAATTTGCCTCATCTCCCCACCAGGAAATTTATCTATTGTGTCTAATATTGGATTTGATGCTGCAACAACGGATAAAGTGATAATT
>QZAC01000115.1 GCA_003838065.1 Methanocalculus sp. MSAO_Arc2 | reverse complement strand
GGCTGATCCGCTTCCCGCAGGCGATATTGTAGACGCCGGTTGCGTCGCTGTCCATGGCCCTGCAATTGGCAGAGATGACGTCTTTGATATAGGTGAAGTCTCTGGTCTGGTTTCCATCGCCATAGATGGTCGGGCTCTGGTTGTTCAGGAGGCGGGTGATGAACTTCGGAATGACCGCGGCATACTCGGAGGCCGGGTCCTGCCGGGGCCCGAAGACATTGAAGTACCGAAGAAATACAGTCTGGATACCATAGAGCTCGGTGAAGACCTTTCCATAGTACTCATCGGCAAGTTTTGAGACCGCATAGGGAGAGAGGGGGTCTGGTGCCATTCCTTCTTCCTTGGGGAGAACGGGTGTATCGCCATAGACTGATGAGGAGGAGGCGGAAACGACTTTTCGGACACCGTTTTCCTTGGCGGCAAAGAGGAGGTTCACTGTGCCGGTGACATTTGCCTCGTTTGTTGCTATCGGGTCCCTGACCGACCGGGGAACAGACGGGATTGCTGCCTGGTGGAAGATGCCGTCGACACCCCGGGTCACCTCGTACAGGGTATCAATATCAGACAGACTCGCTTCGATGAAGGTGACGTGGGGATGGTCCAGAAGGTCAGCGATATTCTTGCGGTATCCTGTTGCAAAGTTGTCGATGATTGTGATTTCGTGATCGTCTGCCAGATGTGCGGCAAGGTTTGACCCAATGAACCCGGCACCGCCGGTGATGAGATAGCGCATGCAGAGAGATGTGAGCCATGGTGTAAAATAGACTTCGAACCAGATCGGCTGTTTATAGGATATCGTCTGATCTCTGTTGGCTGCTGATCCCTTTTGGCATCTGATCTCTGTTGCCGGGTGATCTCTGTTGGCATTTGATCCCTGTTACCATTTGATCTCTTTTGTCTGCCGGTTTTCCGGGATCTGTTGATTTTCCCGGGATTTCTTGATTATTCCGGGACCTATTGAGTGTTCCGGGCCCGGTTGAGTCGGTGCAATGGAAGATATAGAAAGACCACTCCACACCAGATGAGGGCGAGAGCAAACACCAGGGGATCGCCAGACCCGACGAGCGGGGAGAACCAAGCGTCATTGGCCGTGCCATGATACATAAGGACGAGAATACCAAGGCCAAGGGAAATGGTCCCGGATACTGTCAGGACCGGGCCTTTGACCTGCTTGAGAAAGGACACAAACCGGTTCTTCCCTTCATACCATTCGGCAAGGATTACGATTCCGACAAGGATGAGCAGTATGAGAGCCAGCCATTCCTGTTGAGCGTTCAGGTGTCGCCAGAAATAGATGAAGAAATATCCTTCAGCATATGATCCTGTTGGAAACGGGCCGTACAGGGGATAGAACCAGATGGCTTCCAACTTCCACATCGAATCAAGGAGCTGGTGGACAAGAGCGCCTATGGGCAGCCCAAATCCTGCTATAGAACCTCTGTATCTCCAGATCACAACTGCGATGACTAGGAGGATGAAGATAAACAGCAGGGAATGGCCGATGATTCTGCCGCTCCCGATAGCTTCTGCGAAGATGACGCGGCCAAGCGGCTTGTCGATGAGATCAGGGAGGACACTGCCAATGACCACCGGAAAAAACCAGCGGCGTGACCGCAGGATCTCAGAGAGAAAAAGGCCGGTTGCAACGCCTACCAGAAGATGAAAGAAAAAGTACAATTATATCCCGGATACCTGTTATCCCGGCACGTAAAAGTATTTTTGTTTCAGTAGTGGGTGTCCCGGGTGCTGGTCATGGGTGTGTAGATTCTGCTCATGGGTGTGCCAGGTGTTGTTCAGTCGTGTGTAGATTCTAGACCTGGGTGTGCCGGGAGGGTGTTGGAGACACCGCCCACGTGATCTAAGAATGTTTTATCTCCAGTTCTTCTATATGCTCTAGCTATCCTTCAATACGCTATAGATACACTTCTATACCCTCTACCTACCCTTCGACACGCGCACCATACCCTTCAACACGCCTGACATACCCCTCGATGTCCCCTTTTCGTTTCAGCCCGTTCGCATTCATGTACCGGACCTTGCCAAAGATCGGCCGCTCCTTCCAGGCACGGTCATGCTTGCCAAAACACCAGGCAACACCGGCATAGCCATTTGGGTCGCGGCCGTCAAGTTCGTAGGTGTCATTAAGGAGGACCGCATGATGATAGCCGGTCTCCGGGGTCTCTGACCATTCCAGGATCTTTTTTCCCCAGTACATCCGCATGTAGTTGTGCATCCGGCCGCACACCAGCATCTCATTCTGGGCGGCGTTCCAGTATGGATCATGTGTGTCGGCTCGGCGCAGCTCATCGTACGAGTAGGTGTATTCCCTTTGATCATCTGCATGCTCTGCAAGGGTGGTTGCTGCCCATGCAGGCAGGCAGCTCACGTGATCATACGCATCATTATACCAGACGAAATTGACGGCAAGTTCCCGCCGGACGATCAGCTCTTCAAGAAAGCCGTCCAGCCCGGCGGAGGCCCGTGCCACTTCTCCAGGCGAGATCTGGCCGAAATGGAGGTACGGTGAGAGGCCTGAGGTCACCTCCCG
>QZAC01000114.1 GCA_003838065.1 Methanocalculus sp. MSAO_Arc2 | reverse complement strand
GATGATCGATTACGATTTCATCAACGCACTCGGCTATGGCATGCCCCCCACCGGCGGCGTCGGTATCGGGATTGACCGGCTCGTGATGCTCGCCACCGGCCAGCAGACGATCAAAGAGGTGATCCTCTTCCCCGCAATGAAGACGCTGAGGGATGGTGCTGAGGGCGATGATACGGGCCAGGAGAGGGGTGAAGATCAGATCAGACTCCCATGAGAAGATACTATCAGGAGAAGGTGATGGCGGGCCTTGGTGGGTGTCCGGGGGCGGGGTGTTCCGGGCAGGGGTGAAAATCAGATCAGACTCTCATGAGAAGGTGAAGGCAGGTCCTGGCGTGGTGCCCGGGGGCGGGGTAACCAGGGGTGTAATACCAGGGGCATGGTACCAGGGCAGACAGATTATATATACAATGGATCATATCGGAGTAGGTGCACCAATTGTACAACCCCCGGATGTCCTTATGGATGAACTACTGGAACAATCCGGGTGAACTACTGGAACACCCTATCAATGAATACAGGAATATGCCTATGACAACACCACAGGATGAATCAAAACAGACAGAGCATGCCGTTATCGAAATTCATCACATGGCATGGGAGAAGAATGTTGAAAAGGCAGCCGATCCGGTTGTGGTCATGTTCTATTCGCCGGGCTGTCCGCACTGCACCGCGATGACGCCCTATTTCGAAGAGTATGCCACTGACCTTGGTGAGGCGATCGTCTTTGTCCGGATCGATGTGACGGCAAACCCCTGGATTGCCGAGCGCTATAGCATCATGAGCACACCGACGTTTGCGGTCTTCTGCACCGGCCGGCCGGTTGCCCAGCTCGTCGGCGCCGTGTACCCGGCCCTTCTCCGGAAGATGATCGAGGAGGGGATTGCCAATGCACAGGAGTGTGCCGGCCAGTCCACGGTGATCGATTACGAGATCACCGGGTATGGATGAGGCCGGGGGGGGCGTTTGCTCGCATTTGGTCGGTAAGGTCGCGTTTCGTCTCGTTAGATCACATTAGATCGTATTAGGTCGCATTATGTCACGTTAGGTCGCATTAGGTCGGGTTAGGTGACCGGATGTGTGGGGTGACTGGCGGATCCATGTAGCAGAACAGAGGGATGAGCGGTACTTCGGAGTGATTGATCCTTCGGGGTGATAGATACTCCTGGGTGATTGCCGGAACCGGTTGCCTGGTGCTTCAGGTGGCTTTCCGTTCCCTGACGGCTGCAGATGTTTTACGGATCTG
>QZAC01000113.1 GCA_003838065.1 Methanocalculus sp. MSAO_Arc2 | reverse complement strand
CGTTTCTGCTATCCGGCCTCCTCGCAATGACCGTCTTCTTCACCGCTACCGCAGTCTCGCCGGTGATCCAGCCCTGGGAGGCGCAGGCACGGACCCTTGAGCGGCTGATCGCAACCCCTGTTACGATGAAGACCCTGATCGCAGGCGACATGTTCGCCTCCGTCATCTTCGGAATCGGCATTGCAGTCGTTCCGATCACAATCGGACTGCTGCTTGGCATTATTCCGATTTACCCCCTGCTCCTTGCAATGGGAATCATCCTCGCATCATTCTGCTTCTCCGCACTCGGCCTCCTCCTCTCGACACCGGCAACAAATGTACCCTCCAACATCATGATGCTCTCCGCCCTCCTGAAATTCCCGCTCATCTTTATCAGCGGGGTCTTCATCCCGGTTGAGCAACTCCCCTTTGCAGGCCAGGTGCTTGCGATCTGCTCTCCGCTCACCTACTTCACCGATATCGCCCGCTACTGCCTGATGGAAACGCAGACCTTTCCGATCTGGGTGAATTTTGCGGCACTGGCAATCTTTGCCATTCTCTTCACAACAGCTGCAATGGTGCTCCATACAAGAACGGTGAGCAGGAGGATCTGAATGGAGATAGCACGCTCATCCAGGGAAAAACGAGAAAAGGAAAAAAGGAATCAGATCGGGATCTGGGAGAACCCGAGATCCCCATACTGGCTGTTCAGCTGATCAAAGGCTGGCTCTCCCAGCAGGAAGGAGTAGATCTCGTCAGCCTTCTCTGCAGGATCGATATCCGCAAACCGGTCAGGGTAGAGGACTTTACCGACAAAGTATGCATTTGCAAGCACGGTACCGTGGTTGACATTATAGAAGTTGTAGGGAAGGACGCCATAGACCCTTTCTTCCTTTACCGCTGTAAGCCCTTTTAGTGCCGGATCTCTCTTCAGCTGCCCGATTGCTCCTTCATCATCTGTTGTCATGGTATTCACATCAATGAAGAGATAATCGGGATCCCAGTTCACTAAAGCCTCCTTGGCAATATCGGCATGTGCAATGCCAAGACCGGCTGCGACATTATCTGCATGCACCCAGGCAAAGGGCGGATACGCAGGCTCGGTCGAGATGATGCCATGCGCACCGGCACTGCTCACCCCGCCGACATAGACCCGCTTTTGTTCTGCCGCCGGAATATCACCGGTGCGCTTTTCAAGATCTGCCATTGTATCTTCGATATAGGCGATCACCGCTTCCGCACGGTCATCTTTCCCAAGCACAGTCCCCATCAGACGGAGGGCATCATACATCTCTTTCTTCTCGGCATCATTTCTGAGGGAGCCGTATGCGAATGCAACCACCGGCACTCCGGTTCTCTGCTGGAGCGAGTCCGCTTCAGGACCGCTTGTCGCATAGCTTGTCCCGGTCGATCCGGTCTTGAAGACGAGATCCGGGCCAATTGAAATGACCTTCTCGGGATCGTCCCTTCCCCGCAGCTCTCCAAAGAGCGGAAGCGTCATCAGGTGATCCCGGTGGATTAAGGCATAGGGTCTCCCCTCTATCTCCCGGTAATTCTTATCCTGGCTGTCCACACCGACGATCCTGTCAACACTCTCAAGGTACACTGCATATCGCAGACATCCGGACCCCGAGCAGAGGATGCTCTCAACAGGTTGCGGGACAGTCACGGCTCTGCCGAACCCATCGGTGACGGTCGCTTCCGGTGTTCCTGTCTTCGGATCAGTTCCGGCATCTGTCGTACATCCGGCACCTGCAAAAAGGAAGAGAAGCGCCACGCCGCAGGCGATAATACCCATTCTGCTATTCATAGCACCACATCGTAACAGAGTGGGAGATGCGCTTACTTAAACACACCCATTTTATCCTGAGTAGAATATAGAATAACAAAACTTTTGATGTTTTTACAAATTGGATGAAGAGAAAGAGCCCAGGGATCTATGAGGGATAATTATTCCCGGAAATCACTCAATATTACAATATACGGCAACCGTATGAGAGATTCTATGGCAATACATTTCCCCTCGCCGGATCGTATTCTGTATGACCTGTATGGTGAAAGAAAGCTATTAAGCCGGAGAACTGATAGCCCTGGTTCACCGGATTAGTGGAAGTCTTATAGCGATCAAGGACTGGAGAGCATACCCTTGATTGTACTCACCATAACGCCAGCGATCTCTCTCATCGTCACGCTCTACTCCCTCTCCATCGGCTGGTTCATCATCTTCCAGAACCTTTACTACATCCCTATCATCATCGCGTGCATCTATTATTATAAGCGGGGCTTCCTCTTCTCCATCCTGCTTGCAGTCACTTACTTTATCCTCTTCGGATCTGCCACACCCGACCCTGATCTCCTGCTGAGTGCGGGAGTCAGGGTGGCTTTATTCATCCTGATCGCAGGCATCATCACCTATCTTGCCATGAAGAGGGCTGAGCTTGCCACCCTGCTTGGCAGGTCAAATGACGAGCTGACGGCAGCAAACGAGGAGCTACTCGCATCTGAAGAGGAGATCAGATCCCATGTCGATGAGCTGTATACAGCCCAGCAGAAAATGGTATTTTGCATGACAAATATATGTCCGTGAGGATGAAACAGACATTTTGATTGTTTGAGTCCAAATTGCAGTTTTTCGAGAACAGCTCCGAAGAGAAGATCATTCGATCAGACGTATCTGCTATGCACACGTTCATTGCTACCGGGTTCGGACATACCAGTAGCAAAGCCCGGAGTTATACCAGATGGGGACCATCATCGAAGAGGCAATTGAAGGCAGAATCGCGCCTGCTGCTGCTTTTGCCGCGGAAAAAGAAGGGATCAGCACCGACTATCTTATCCATGATATCGCCCATGGCAGGGTTGCTGTCATGGTGCGGGACGGGAAAGGTACCGGGATCGGGCGGGGTTTCTCTGCGAAAGTGAACGTGAATCTCGGAACATCAACCGCGAGATCAGATCTAGATGCTGAGGTTGCGAAAGCTCAGATTGCAGAACAGTATGGTGCAGATACCATAACCGACCTCTCGATGGGTGGCGATATCGTTGCGATCCGGGAGGCTGTCGTTGCACATACCACCGTCCCGCTCACCACAGTCCCTGTCTACCAGGCAACAGTCGATGCAGGCGGGGTCGCTGAGCTCAACGCCGATATCATCATCGATTGCGTGAAGCAGCATGCAGAGGAGGGGATCAGCTCGCTGGTCCTGCATGGAACCGACCGGACAATCCTCTCGGCACTAAAGAGAAGCCAGCGTATCCTCGGTGTCGTCTCAAAAGGCGGATCCCTGACGGCTGCATACATGCTCAGGACCGGGAATGAAAACCCCTTTCTCGAACACTTTGATGAAGTCGCCGAAATCATGAAACGGCATGAGATCGTTGTCTCGCTTGGAAACACGATGCGGGGAGGAAGCATCGTTGACGGGGGCGATGTTGCGGCGGCTCTTGAGCGGAAGCAGAATATAAAAATCGCAGATCGTTTCCATGAGGCAGGAGTCCAGGTGATCATCGAAGGATGCGGCGGCCATGTCAGAATTAACCGCATCCCCTTCTGCGTCCGGCTGTATAAGGATGCCTCCCCCTACCCCCTCTTTGTCGCCGGGCCGCTTGCAACCGACCGGGCAGTCGGCCACGACCATATCGCCGGTGCAATCGGGGCGGCGGGAGCAGTGGCTGCCGGTGCAGACTACCTCTGCGCCATCACCCCGGCAGAACATATCGGTCTCCCGTCAGGGGACGAAATCCGGGAGGGGCTGATCGCCTTCCGGATTGCCGCTCATGTCGGCGATACTGTCCGGCTGGGGCTGGATGAAAACGACAGATCCTTCTCGCAATGCCGGGCGGCACTCGACTGGAAGGGCCAGGTTGAACTGGCAATCGATCCGGAGGGTATCCGGTCACGGGTTCCGGAGAGCGGGCCCTGCTCAATGTGCGGCGATTACTGTGCGATCAGGATCATGCAGGAGCACCTGGGCCGCTTATGATCAGATCCTGACCAGTTCATACTCACTGGTGCCAAGGCCGATCCGCTCCCCGTGGATAACCTGCGTCCGGATCGGAACCTCAGGCCAGACTCCTGCAAACTTATCCTCACCCGGAGCATGGTGCAGGAGAAGCCGGGTTCCTTCAAGCCCGTGCTGGGCATCGATGAGATCAAGGCTGGCGGCATCGATTGCCACCGGGTCAGCTGATGCCAGAATCCCGATATCCGGGACAATCGGCCGGTCCGAGAAGGGTGCACAGTCACAGTCAGGGGTGATTTTGAGGAGGAAGTTCAGGTACAGCACCTTCTCCGGGAAGAGGGATGCAGCGGCGAGAGCATATTCTGCAAGCCGTTCTGAAAGGTGTGCCGCATCACGTTCATAATCAAAGTAGATCACAGATTCCGGGCAGGTCTCAACACAGATCCCGCACCCGATACAGGCGTCCGGATCAATCCGGGCACCACCCTCAAAAGTGATCGCATTCTCGGGGCAGGCTGAGACGCAGCCCCCGCACCCTTCACAGTCATCCTCCCTGGCGATAGCAGGCATCGCACGGTGCTGCTCATGTTTTCCGGCAGCAGATGCACACCCCATCCCCAGGTTCTTAATCGCTCCTCCAAAACCGGCAACCGCATGGCCCTTGACATGCGAGACGACGACCAGAGAATCAGCCTCAGCAATCCCGGTGGCTATCCAGGCTTTGTTCAGGCGGACACCGGGAATCGGGACAACTACCTCGTTTTCTGACCTGAGCCCGTCTGCAATGTAGACAGGAGCACCGGTTACCTCTGACCCAAACCCATGCCGGATGGCAAGCGCAAGATGGGAGACGGCATTGTACCTCATCCCCCGGTAGAGCGTGTTTGTATCGGTTACAAACGGCACCCCGCCCGCCTCTTTCACTTTTGAGACAACCTGCCGGATATAGAGCGGCGAGACGAAGCTGTCACACCCTTCTTCTCCAAAATGCGTCTTCACCGCGACAAGACCGCCATCTCCGGCAACCCGCTCGCAGAGCCCCGCCTCATCAAGGAGCCGCAGGAGCTTTGCCTGGAGGCTTTCCCCCTGAACTCCTGCCTCAGACGAGGCAAACCATACCTTCGCAGCCATGGAGAAAGGTGGGGCGTTCATGAGAGAAGATACTTGGGGATGGGGGGATGCGGATCTGTTGAACGACTGAGATGTCAACTATTTCCATTTTGGAAACAGTTGCAGTTGACGGGGGGAACTAACAGTCAATTATCTAACCTACATCCAACTGTTTTTTTCAATTTCAAATAATTGAGGTTTATTTCTGTATTTGAAATTTATCTAGCTTTAAAAATTATCCAACTATCATCTAACAGATTTCGAACATACCCCAATTGCCATACGTATATTCAATAAAAAGAACCCTGATAGTAACCAAATCGGGCACATTCATCGTCACACAGGAGAAAAATACAAAAGAGAGAGAAGTGCATCATGAGAAGAGTCTTTTCAACGGTTTACCAGTTCAAAATCGAGCTCCTGGAAATAAAGCCATCTATTTGGCGGAGGGTGCAGATCGCCTCGACCAGCAGTTTTCGCGATCTCCATTTTGCCATCGTTGATTCGTTTGGATGGGAAGATTATCACCTCGATGATTTCTCAATCTGAGACCCCTACACCGGAGAGGAAAAGCTAATCACCGATATGACAAATGAATTACCGGAAGGTCAGGTGGTCTGTTATGATGAACGGAAAGAGAAGATCAGGCGGTATTTTCACAGGTCCGGCATCACAGCCCGGTATGAATATGATTTTGGAGATGACTGGCAGCACTTAATCACATTCGAAGAGGAACTTCCACGACAGGGAGAGGGGATGTATCCCCGGTGCATCGATGGGAGGCG
>QZAC01000112.1 GCA_003838065.1 Methanocalculus sp. MSAO_Arc2 | reverse complement strand
TTTGCAGAGGATGAGGACTGGACGCCAACACCGCTTGCTGAACGCCGGCAGTTCGGGCAATTCGGCGATAAACCTGTTATGGGTATTATCATCTGAGAAGAGAGAAGAGCCCTCTCTTTTCCAGTTTTTTTGTACTGTCACCGGCTGAATCGTATTTTAGGCAATGCTAAATTAAACGCATCTTTCTATCGTATACCATAAGATGTCGTATATCTTATGTTTTCAAGACCATATCAACTCAGAAAAGAGGCTTTGCTTTCATCTCACCCCAAAGGTTGGAGACATCCCGCCCCGCCCCTTTCATCCCTCCATGATATAGAGGCAGAAACGAGCACCGTCATTTGAATCAGTATAGCTTGCATATGGAGCGCGTTCTGGTTCATAAATCAATACATACGATAGCTTTATAAATTTTAAAGGGAAGTGACTTTTACCTGAACCAGTTATCCGGTCAGAGATATCTGATCTGTCGGGACACATCTTTATTCAGATCCATCAGCAATCACGGTGTATATGCACCATATGGTTATCAGTATTCATCCAATGGGGTGTCACCATGGCTTCGGATTTTTCGATTTGATTTAATGTGGTTTAAGGATGGTGATAAAAATGAAAAAGGCAGTTATAATTTTAGGAGCACTTTTCATCGTGCTCCTGGTTGTATCATCGGTGGCGGCCGATGATGCAGGTTCGATTTCAACAGGATTGAGTCGATCAGCTGATGCATCTGATGCATTTGACATGAGACATTCACTCCCACCCCGTACTATAGATACGGCAGATGTGGTTGAATCCCTCTCTGATGAATATGCGTTCATCACGAAATGGGGAACAGGTGGCATAGGCGATGGGGAGTTCTCGTGGCCAGAGGACGTTGCGGTCGCTTCGGATGGGACCGTTTATGTGGCTGATACCATGAATGATCGTATCCAGAAGTTCACCGCAGACGGCACCTTCATTACGAAATGGGGGGAAACAGAGGGCTGGGATGATCCGAAGGATGCCGACGGGAAGTTATACCAACCAGCGGGCGTTGCGGTCGATTCCGCTGGCAATGTCTATGTGGCTGATACCTGGAATGATCGTATCCAGAAGTTCACGGGCGACGGCACCTTCATCACGAAATGGGGATCATTTGGCACAGGTGACGGACAGTTCCTAGGGCCCACGGGCATTGCGGTTGATGCTGCCGGGAATGTCTATGTGGCTGATACCTATAATGACCGTATCCAGAAGTTCACCCCAGATGGAACCTTCATTACGAAATGGGGGAGTTATGGCACAGGTGACGGGCAATTCTGGATGCCACGGGGCGTTACAGTCGATTCCGCCGGGAATGTCTATGTCGCTGATCGGAATAATCACCGTATCCAGAAGTTTGAC
>QZAC01000010.1 GCA_003838065.1 Methanocalculus sp. MSAO_Arc2 | reverse complement strand
GTAGAGCAGGAGAATAAAACAGGAACATAACAGAGAACTGATCAGTGCCAGTAAGGAGAGACGATCAATTCTCCTGAAACGTACAGAGTGTGCATTGATGTGTTCCTGTGCCCCGGACATAGCCGTATACCGTTGGCTGAATCAGTTTAAAAATACCTCTTTCACGTACCATACGCAGGTTCCAGAACAGATACATTTGTACTGTCATTATATTCCTACATTCATATCAATGGCTCCAGCTTCAGGCTTTAAGAGTATTCGTGGTAGAAGAGTCAGAGACAGGCATGGAGTTACGTTGGAGAAGGGCTAATAGTATTGAGTATCAGAAAACCCCCAACCGCCCCGTCCCCGCACCGCAGAGATGCTCCGCAAGCGTGGTTGAGATGGGTGGCCGCAGATGCAGCGCGGGAGGGGCGGGAATGCTTCCTTTGGCTGCCAGAGCAGATAAAAGCCCGAAAACTTTGCAATCGCCTTTCAGGTTGCTCTTTTGAGCAAGGGTTTATCAGCTCTGTCATCCTGATCCCCTTCGCTTGACCCCGCCCCCCGATACCCGCGCCGCACCTGCTTTCTGTCACTCCTGATGATTTTGGTTGCTGCATCGGGATCTCTACTCGGGATCTTTTCCCACGTTCCTGAAAATTCAGGAAAAAACCCTCGCGATCAGAATTCTGGAGAAGAGTCAATTATATGTTTGGATAGTCCATTAATATCACCGTAGCGACCTTTCAATACATCTTCACCAGAACCCGGGTTCCATCATGCAACAGAACACCCTGATCAAAGTTTCCGCAGGCATTATCACGATTGTGCTTGTCGCCATCCTGCTCTCGCAGGTCTCGGTTCTCGATGTGATCACTACTATTCTCTCAATACACCCATGGTACCTGATTGCCGGATTCTTCCTGTATACCTGTACTTATATCCTGAGAACGCTTCGCATCCATCTTCTGCTGGATGGATCGGTCCGCCGCAGGGACCTGCTTCCAATCACCTGTATTCATGTAATGATGAATAATATCCTTCCCGCACGGACCGGAGAGCTTTCATATGTCTATCTATTAAAAAAGTTACACGCGCGGACAACCGGAGAGGGAGTTGCGACACTGGTCGTGGCGAGGATCTTTGACTTAATCGTGATTATTCTCATCCTATTTGGAGCTGGGTTGTATATCCGGGACATTCCGGCTGCCATCTCGGATCTCCTCTGGGTGGTGTATCTCCTGCTCTTCTGCCTGGTTATCTTCATGGTTGCCCTTGTATCAACAGGCCGCTATAGTATGCGGCTTGTGAAGCGGGCGTTTGGCTTTCTCCGGTGGGATACAACAACACCCGGTACGTACATCCTTACGAAAGGTGACGAGGCTGTGGAGAGTTTTGAACGGATTGGTGCGCAGAGAGATGCAGTTTCAATTGGCATGCTCTCTCTTGTTCTCTGGCTGTCCAATTTTGGAGCACTGTATCTCATCGTTGCAGGAATGGGCATATCTCTTTCGGTTCCAAATATCATATTTGGTGCGGCTTTTGTTCTTCTTCTCCTGGTCCTGCCGGTCCATGGGATAGCAG
>QZAC01000111.1 GCA_003838065.1 Methanocalculus sp. MSAO_Arc2 | reverse complement strand
CGCAGCCCTCGGTCAGTGACTAAATGCCGTGTTATCATCAAATCGAGCTTGAGCCCTGTTGCCACCAGCACACAATTATCTTCGTGTCCCGCCTTTCCTGTTGATCAAGGTTGTGTGCAGGTATCATGAACCCATGAACCTGAATATGTTCCCAGCTGGTATATCACCGTTGATACCTGTCTGTCACCCGGTTAATTTACGTTAACCTAGTTGACTCTATTCAGTGACACATACAGTTCACAGCAGCGGCACGCTCACCCGTCCCCCTCCCCGCTCCTCCGCCAGACACCACCCGGCACAGTTATCTCAAACCTCGCCCCCTCGCCATACACCCCGGTCTCGGCAATGGAAATCCCGGTGATGCTCAGAATATCGCGGGTAAGGAAGAGCCCAAACCCTGTATTCTTGCCGAAACCCTTTGTAAATATCTGCTCCTTCTGGTCGCCCGGGACACCTGCGCCGTTATCTTCCCAGATGATGACGAGACTGCCATCTTCTTCCTCCATGCACCGGATCTGGACGCTGTCTGCCCCTTCTGCGTGCCGGAGGGTGTTATCATAGAGGTTCTGGAGTACTTTTTCAAACATCGGATCGGCATAGACTGCGAACTCGCCGCAGTCATGGTGGATGGGGAGGCGGGCATCATCAACCGTTTCGATGACGGCTGTGAGTGGTTGCCATGTGGGAGTTTGTACACCGAGGCTCTCATAGACCTTCGTAAATTCGATCTGTTTCTGGATGGTTGTGGCTGCCGCAACCACGTTGCTGAGATATCGCGAGAGTTTGGGATCATCAATCTCATACAGGCTCAGTTCGAGGTATCCCCGGAGTGCCATGATCTGGTTAAGGATATCGTGCCGGGTGATGCTTGAGAGGAGCTGAAGCTTTTTGTTCGCGGTCTGGAGAGCTTCTTCTGCGGTTTTCCGGTCGGTTATGTTCCGCACAAATTCAATGACTCCGGTTACCCTTTCTGTCTTTGTATCAATCAAAGGATAGCAAAAAAGCTCAAGCCATCCCACCTGATTATTATCTTTCATTAATGGAACTATTTCAGAGCATACAGTTTTCTTTTCAAGAGCTCTGATAGAAGGACATGGCACACAGGGATTCGAACGATTTTGATAAACTTCGTAGCACTTTTTTCCGATGAAAGGTGCGGCATGGCCATACCATTCTTC
Organism: Methanocalculus sp. MSAO_Arc2; assembly: GCA_003838065.1. GTDB lineage: Archaea > Halobacteriota > Methanomicrobia > Methanomicrobiales > Methanocorpusculaceae > Methanocalculus. The sequence goes on along the minus strand of QZAC01000111.1, from coordinate 1,755 downwards.
CATCGTCTGGTTGACGTCTCGTATGGTCAGATCAGTATTGAGAACACTGATGCCATCCTGGATGCTCTGGAATATACTATTTAAGAGATTTCTGTTTTCTTTCAGGGCTTCTTCAGCTGCTTTCCGGTCGGTGATGTCCTGAAAAATTCCGCGTGTATGAATCTGTCCATCAGAGTGCCTGCAATTGACATTTCCCTCAACGAATACGGGTTTTCTGCTTTTTGTGAGAAAGATGGCCTGGACATTATCGACTGCTTCGCCGGCAATGACTTTCTGAAATGCTACCTTGCAATGGTCAAGAGAGTCCGGATGTATGATATCAAAGAGGGTCAGGCTCTGGAGATCTTCATCAGTATACTCCAGTTTCTCTTTCCAGGTCTCGTTTACAAAGACAAACCTCCCCTTATCATCGACACTCTGGATAAGGACATTGGCTTTCTCAAAGAGGTCCCGGTACCGCTCCTCGCTTGCTCGGAGGGCTTCTTCAGCTGCTTTCCGGTCGGTGATGTCATGGAGCCGCTCAATGATCATGTCTATCTCGCCGTTCTCATCAAGGATGGGATTGCTTGTGCATTCAAGGTACATCCCAAACTCCGGAGTATATCTCACGACCGTCTCCTGTTTTTTTGATGCGACTGCCAGGGCTGTGGCACAGTTCTCGCAGGGGGTGCTCCGCCCGATGAGCTCATAGCACCTCCTCCCTTCAACCTCTTCCGGTGTCAGGCCGAGCATCTCATAGCCTGCCTTATTATACCTGATCATCGTATGATCGGGATGCTGAAGGCCGATGATATCAGGGATGCCATCCAGCATGCCTTCAAGCAGTCTCTGAGCATCTGCAACCTCTGATTCTGATCGCTTCCTCTCAGTGATATCCCTGACCCATTCCATGAAATATTCGACGTTTCCATCCGTATCCAGAACAGGTATCACCCGGAGATCAACCCATCTGCCATCGGGGAGAAGAGCCTCCCTCTCAAACGGCTTCTTTGAGCTGATGACCTCTTTTGCCTGGCAGTCCGGGCATATATCCTCGAGATCCCTGTATGTCCTGTAGCATTTCGTCTGCACATGTCGTTTCTCTTCCGGAACCGCACCGAAGCCCATCCAGTTGCTGTAGAGGATCGTCATCTCCGGATCATGGATTGAGATCATATCCGGAACAAGGTTCATCACCCTCTGAAACCGCTCCTCACTCTCCCTTAACACCTCCTCACGCTGCTTCATTTCCGTGATATCCTGGCCAACAGACTGGTATTCACGGAGTGTGCCGTCGTCATTGAAGAATGCCTGGGTACTCCATCGGTCCCAGACGATCCTGTCATCCGCAAGTATGATCCGCTGGTCAATAGTACCTGCTGGGTTATCCGGGGTGAGGGAGGCATAAAGACGGGACACCGTATCCCGATCATCTCTGTGGATGACCGGTTTGAAGCGGCTGCCGATGATCTCTTCAGCAGTTATGTTGAATCTCTGGCAGTATGCCTCATTAACAAAGATATGGGTGCCGTCCGGGAGGAACCGGCAGATGAACTCTGTCTGGGTTTCAACGACGTTTTTGTACCGGTCTTCACTCTCCTGCAGCGCCAGCTCTGCCTTTTTCCGTTCGGTGATATCCTGTGCAATCTCTACGATGCCGGTCAGCCTGCCAGCTGTGTCAAAGACCGGTTCGCCCCTTTCATCCCAGTACCTTCCATCGGGAGTGCGCATGACCGTCTGCTCACTCTTCATGGTCAGGATAGCCTTTGTTGTGGG
>QZAC01000110.1 GCA_003838065.1 Methanocalculus sp. MSAO_Arc2 | reverse complement strand
GACAGACAGAGAAGAGAGATGATATAAACATCATATGGGCGCGATAGCGCCCTAATCCCCACGGCGGGTGCGAACAGCACCCGCTCGGTGACCATTGGATCGCCCACCCCGAAGACGTAGCGGGGGATTGAGCGGTGCCCCCCCCGCGGAGTCTGAGTGGGTCAATGCCCGGGTGAATCCGGTGCCAAGAAATCCAGTCAACGACTACCTCCCACCAGAGTTATTATCCCCAGGTTGAATAGATAAATTACGAGCGCACCCTATGACAAACACCCCGCAGATAACCATCCCCCATACGGAGATTGCAGCCTTCTGCAGGAAGTATCATATCCTGAGCCTGGCCCTGTTTGGATCGGTTCTCAGGGAAGACTTCACACCAGAGAGCGATATCGATATCCTCATCGGGTTCGAAGAGAGTAAAACACCCGGATTCTTCACCATCCTGACGATGGAAGAAGAATTATCTGAACTCTTTGGCGGAAGGAAGATCGATATCAGAACAACTGAAGAGCTGAGCAGGTATTTCAGGGATGACTTAACAGCTTCATGCATAATCTGCTATAAGGCACCAGATTGACAACCGTCACCATCCCAGTCTCTCATCACAACAGGCGCGATAGCGCCTTAATCCCCATGGCGGGTGCGAACAGCACCCGCTCGGTGACCGACAGGTCACCCACCCCGAAGACGTAGCAGGGGATTGAGCGGTGCCCCCCCCCGCGGAGTCTGAGTGGGTCGGAGTAGGTTTTGGTCATAGGGAAATATCAATATAAAGGAAGAAGATACTGGTGGAACAAAGGATATCCGAGCGGGAAACCATTCAGACAGTTATTTCATAGAAGGCTGCCAATGCATGGTTAGTTCTCTATACTGTAACCACCAACAAATCCATATTAAAGCTGATACCCATCAGGAAAAAGGATCCACACCCCAGAGGAAATCACATTGAAACAGATATCAGAAAGCGATCAACAGAAGAACACCCACACTATCGAGCGCCTCGTCGGGATTGCCCAGCAATGGTATGACCAGATCGCAGATGGCGAGATACCCTCGATCCGGCTGCCGACCCGGACAAAACAGAATATCGCCTATGATGAGGCAACTGACGTCTGGAAGTACGGGGAGAAGGAGAGCACCCGGTCTGCATCGACTGCCCGGAGTGCGATCCATCTTCTGAAGATGG
>QZAC01000109.1 GCA_003838065.1 Methanocalculus sp. MSAO_Arc2 | reverse complement strand
GCAGGATACCGGCATCATCAACAGAGGGGGTAATCCCGTCATCATACAGGATCTCAATCAGATCGAAACTGGCGCCGGGAGCAACCCGGAACTCCCGTTTCAGCCTGCCGTTCTCCTCGGAATAGACGAGATCAATTCCAGGGTAGAGATCTTCATACAGGATCTCGCCATAGACCGGGATATTGGTCAGCCATTGTGATGAGTCGTTCCCGACATAGTAGTTGACGCGACCTTCGCGTTCATCAAGCCCTGCGATACTGACATCAGGGGATGCACCCCCGAAGGTCTGCCGGATCACGTCAGTGGTCCGGTTCTCTGCATCTCCTGCGCTATGCGTTAGCACGAACTCATCCTGTGTGAAGAAGACGGTTGTTCCCTGGTACTGCAGTACGTATTCAACTGCGAAATCATACTGCCCGCGGTTTTTGATGAACCCGGAACTGAGGGTGCGGACGAACTCGGGATCGAGGGTATCCTGACCGCTATAGTCGATGGATGAGAGGAGATCTGCAGGTGGATCAGTTGGAGCGACCGCGATGCCTGCTCCATTCTCTCCGTTTGTACCAGGAACGTTTGTACCCGGTAACAGAAATGAATGAATATCTCTGTTCCATTGGAACAAGGGATGGAGAGCAATGCCGGTTGCATGATTCCTATCGGTACCAGGTCCTGGCTGGTGCCAATATTGTTCATTTGTGTTACTGCCGTCTGTTGAAGAATCAGCTGAAGAAGGCACAGCAGCTCCCCCCCATGCCACAAGGCAGGTGCAGAGGAGAAGAATGAGGAGAATTTGACCACTATCCTGTATCGATTTCATTATGTTATCACCCGGCACTGCACGTCCCAAACGCCGATTATTCTATGGGTGCGAGGAGGGGTTGCTGGAATGGTATTGTAGAATTGAGTGGAATTGATGGTACTATCCCACAGGTATATCGCCGTTGATATATGTCGATTCTATTATACATTAATAAAAGTAACGATGGGTAAAGCGGGGGATGACATTCACTATCAACAGGCAGGATGCCCCACCCTACAGGGGGTGGGTAGTTGACATTGATACGAATATATAGTCAAAATGCCAATCTTTTCTGGTGGGTCTTTTTCGATCAGATGATGGCGTCTCCCAGGTAGTGGGAGTAATTATACTCGTTGCGATCACAATTATTCTCGCTCTTCTTCTCCTCCTGATGCTCCATATTCCGCTCTGGTGGAGCTATGGACCTGCAGATGGAACACCTGAAATATTTATCATAACAGAGTTGAACCATCATAGTCCTCAAGGTGACTTCGTTGAAGAGAGCTTCATGACCATCATGCATAGCGGGACGGCAATTTACCGTAACCATGATCTCAGAGCAGAGGTCTATGTCAATGATATAGACTCAGGAGCGCTCATTTTCACCTTGAATGGCCACATGTTTATATCGACCTATCATATTGGTGTGCGGACGCTGGGAGGTCCTGGATCGTGGGGGAATTACTGGAGACCTGGTGAGCCTGTATATATTAATTTAAACAGAGGGACGTTTGGACCTGGAGACCTTGTGCGGTTTGATGTCTATCACAAAGAGCATGGCGGTCTCATATCCCGTTCTGAAAAGATTGCATGACCGCCCGTGCCAGGAGTCTGGCCGCCCTGACCGGCTCTGGCACTTTTCCATCCAGGGTAAACCGATTGATGACCCGGGCAGCTGCATCGATAGGAACGCCGGAGCGTCTCAGAAAGACAGAATGGCCCGTGTGCAGCCGGATAAAATCCCGCTCTCCGAGTGCCTGGTATTTCTGCATGCGCAATGTATCTCCCGGGAAGTGGCGTTCGATCGCATCTTCCAGTCCACCTGATTCTTCATATGTGATGATGATAACCGGTATGCCGGTATATTCAAAGATCTGGTCGGGATCAATAATATTGTACCAGGCGATCGCTGCACCTGAGATCAGGATCAGGTTGATATCTGACCGGTCAAGTGAGGAGACGATTCCGATAGCAGCTTCTGTTGCGTCCATTCCACCAACAGTGACACTGCCAAGTGCGCATCCGTCGATTCGAAGGTCACCTCTCATCACTATCCCGGCAAGGATAGAACGTTTCCTTCCTGTCCAGCTCTCTGCAATACCCAGAACTCGTATCCCCGGTTTTTCGAGACCCATACAAGCACTTATCTGAATGGACTTATTAATTATTGTCTCATGCCAATCGAGAGGGACGATGTCTGTATTCTCATCCCCACACTCAATGAAGCCCTTACAATAGAACCCCTTATCCAGGAATTTCAAGAGATGGGTTTTTCATATATCCTTGTGATCGATGGAAACAGTACCGACGGCACTATTGAACTGGCCAGAGGAGCAGGTGCCCGGGTTGCTCTCCAGTCAGGAAAAGGGAAAGGAGATGCTATCATTGAGGCATTTTCAATGATCGATAAACCCTACATCCTCATGCTCGATGGTGATGGTACCTATTCTCCAACAGATGCGGATTCTATGCTCGCCCCACTTGCAGAGGGTGCCGATCATGTCATTGGGGAGCGTCTCTCGGGCCATGAAAAGGGTGCCCTGACCCGCCTGAACCGTTTTGGTAACCATATTATCAACGTGCTCTTTAAATGGGCCCATGGAGTGTATCTTGAAGATATCCTGTCAGGATACCGGGCCTTCACCAGGCCTTCGCTCTTCCGCCTTGATCTGAAAGAATCCGGATTTGAGATCGAGACCGAGATTGCAGCAGAGGCTGTGCGAAAAGAACTTCAGGTTGCTGTTGTTCCCATACAATATGGTCAGAGGCCGGGAACTCCTACAAAACTCAATCCTCTCCGGGATGGATACAAGATCATAAAAACCATCTACAGATTGGCGAAAATAGGAAATCCCCTGTTCTACTTTGGTTTAATAGGCTTCGTGCTCACTCTGCTGGGGGTTATCTCCGGGATATATGTCGTCCACTCATGGTTTCAGAATATCGATCGCATCCCCATGACAATCCTCACCGGACTTTTAATTATGTCCGGGCTGATCATTACGATGTTTGGCATCCTTGGCGATATCGTCCTTGCGTTCCATCGAGAAACAACCAGGGAGCAACGGAAACTTCAGCACCAGCTTCGAAACGTCCAGGACCAGCTCAAAAAGATCCAGGATCAGCCGAAAGCACCAGAGGTTGAACATCCAGAATAATAACAGGCTGAATGTCCGGTATATGTAATTTACGTCCGGTCAGCTACCCATGACTGAAATTGACGCCGTCATTTTGATCAGATCGTGAATCTCCCTGTATAGAAGAGGATCTGAGCAGCATGCTCTGCAAGCGAGGTATAGAGGTATGCTTCCTGCAGTGTTTTTCCCGCGGCAAATGTCCCATGTCCCCGGCTTATGACGAGATGGGACTGCTGCAGGGCCGATGCAACATTTTCAGCCAGTGCTGCTGTTCCTGGCTGGCCTGAAACCACCTGTATCTCCGGGCAGAGGAGCAATCCTTCGCTGTCAATGGGAATGATGGAATCCATCATAAGAGATGCGGCAATAGCACAGGGAGGGTGGGCATGGACAACTGCTGCATGGTCTGTTTCCTTGTATATCATCTGGTGCACCCGGTACTCGCTTGATGCAACCGCTGGTACCTCTTCACCGGTGATAACCGCGACCAGATCTCCTGGATCATCAAGGTACGACCCACTCCTTGTAATGAGAAAACCATTGTCTGTCCGCACACTCATATTGCCAAAATTTCCGCCAACAAGCCTCTCCATAAAGAGGCGGCGGCCTACCCATTCAACGCTGTGATCATGCATTCTGAACACCTTTTCTTTCCACAGTATGCTTTTCCATATTCAACAATCTGCCCATGAAATGACCTGAGCAGGGCGTTATCATGGTGCAGCTCTTCAAGGAAGAGCTGCCTGAGCTGTTTTTGATCAGATCTGATCCCTGCACACTCACAGATCCTCTGCGTGTAGGCATCGATTATACAAACAGGACGGAAGAGCCCGTAACAAAGGATGCTGTCTGCTGTTTCTTCCCCAACTCCGTTCACCATAAGAAGTGTTCGTCTCAACTCTTCTGTATCAATTCTACTCATCTGCTCCAGGTAATCTTTTGATTGATCAGGAATGGGCTCCTCAGTCATCCTTCCATCTACCAGGTGTTTATTCCTCATCCGGTCTCCAAAATTGTCAAGAATACATGCTGCCAGTCGGCGCAGACGGGAGGTCTTCACACGATAAAACCCTGTGCAGCGGATGCATTGTTCGATCTCACCTGGATCAGCTGCATCAATCGAAGACAGAGTGGCAAGGCCCGCAGCGTGCAACTGCCAAAGAGCCAGAGTGACATTCTCCCAGCGTGTCTGCTGGGTCAGGATTGCCCCGATTGCGACCTCGTCGAATGGAGCATCCCACCATGATAGGTGCCCGTAGGTAGTATTTAAAAATGAGATGATCGTCTGTATCCGGTATCTGTCGTCCATCAGATAAGCGGTTGCAAGAGTTTTTCCAGGCGTTTTCCGTCTGTTACACCTTCAAGTTTATGGATTACTTTCCCGTCCTTTTCAATGATCAGTGTTGGTACGACCTGGATCTGATATTTTCCTGCAAGATCCATGTGATGATCAACATCAATTTTTCTGATATCCACTGAATCACCGAGTTTTTTCTTCAGATCTTCGATAATCGGCGTCTGCATCTTGCATGGTCCACACCAGTCGGCATGAAAGTCAATGAGAATCGGTTTACTCATGGGAATCCCTTCTCTTACAGTCGTTAAAAGGAGCAATAAAGATTGTGATTTCCCCTCATATACAGGGAAATTTAAATATTAGTTTGTCTATGATACAATGAATCGAGGTGTAACCTATGGGAACAAAAGGTAAACTGATTGTTGGAATGAATGTGGATGAACTCATCGATCTCCTCAACCGTGCCCTGGCTGATGAATGGCTTGCATACTACCAGTACTGGGTTGGTTCAAAGGTGACGATTGGGCCGACGAAGGATGCGGTTGTTTCAGAGCTTGCCATCCATGCAACCGAGGAGCTTGCTCATGCCGATCTCTTGAGCGGGCGGATCATCCAGCTTGGGGGAACTCCGGTACTTGAGCCAAAGGCATGGTACGATCTGACGAACTGCGGGTATGAAGCACCGGCAAACCCGTTTGTTAAAGAAGTGCTCAAGCAGAATATCAAAGGTGAACAATGCGCGATCGAGACCTATAACAACCTTCTCACTCTTGTAAAAGATAAAGACCCGGTCACCTACAACCTGATCCTCTCCATTCTCTCAGATGAGATCGAGCATGAAGAAGACCTACAGTCACTTCTTGAAGACTTAGATATTCTGATAAAGGACTAATCTCCTGAAGGACTGATAGAACAGAAGATCCGGAAAAGAAACAGGAGATCCTGGTGAACCGGTCACAGTATCGATCGGGCCTGCAACAGTGTGATCACATCGAATGACTCGCACGGGGAATGAATGGATCCGATTCTCTTTCTTTCTCTCTCATCTTTTCTTTCTCTCTCTCTCTCTTTCTTGGTCATCTCTTTTTTGAAGGCCTGAGATGCAAAACTCTCTTGTTCTGCAGACAACGATGGTGCTAAATCATCCCGGTTCAATACTTTTTCATGAGTATTGAGATTGATATAGAGATTGTTGGTTTGAAAGAACTCTCCTGCGGTCCTTTTCCCTGCAATGATGAACGGAGCTGCGGTCTCACTGAATGCGCACCTGCAGAAAAACTATTGCCAGCTGTATCTGCCCTGGAGAGAGCACTTACGACAGAGTTTCCAGACTGTCAGCTATCTCTGCAGGTAACCCTTCTTGATGATGGCGTTCCAGCAAGGATTCGGGAGATTATTGAAACACACCATCCGCCGCTTCCGATTGTTATCATTAACGGACAGGTGACTCCTATCGGGATGATATCACTTCCGTTAATCAGCAAAGAGATAGAAAAAGAGATGATGAGCTAATCTATTCAGCCCCTACAATACAATCCAACTTTTTAGTATTCATAACGTATTGTTTTCCTTGTACTCACAAGAGAGGACCAACGGATAGTGTTACCATAATCAGATGGTATACCCTGATTTTGAATGGTGTGTATGAATATCTTTACATTATATCTCGACTATCAAAATATATATTATCTATTTTTAATTTAATTTGAAAAACATATTAATCGAGATGGATTATTTCGATAATCTCTTATATATTCGAGATACTACACTTACCAACATTCAAGTGGCAGGTGTCAATACTATGCGGGTATTTTTTATCGGGTTTGGACAGGCCGGGGGTAAGATCGTGGACATGTTCCTTGAACACGATCGAAAGCTCAAGAAAAATAACTTCCGGGGGATTGCTGTCAATTCAGCACGAACTGATCTGATGGGGTTAAAAAATATCGATATGAAAGACCGGCTCCTCATTGGTCAGACTGTTGTAAAAGGCCATGGTGTGGGAACAGATAATGTGACCGGGGCAAAGATCACTGCAGATGAGATCGATACCATCATCAATGCTGTCGACACGAGAGGAACATATGATGTCGATGCATTTGTTGTTGTCGCAGGCCTTGGCGGGGGCACGGGATCAGGTGGTTCTCCGGTTCTCTGCAGGCATTTGAAACGCATCTACCGGGAGCCCGTATATGCACTTGTTATGCTCCCTGCTCCGGAAGAAGGACGGCTCTACTCATACAATGCAGCCCGCAGTCTCGCCACGCTTGTCAATGAAGCTGATAATACCCTGGTCTTCGATAATGCTGCATGGAAAAATGAAGGTGAAAGTGTCAAAAGCGCATTTAACCGGCTCAATGAAGAGCTTGTGCGCAGGTTCGGTGTCCTCTTCCGTGCTGGCGAGGTCGGGAAACTCGGTGTTGGGGAGATGGTCATCGATTCTTCAGAGATTATTAATACCCTGCGTGGAGGCGGCATCTCAACCATCGGGTATGCAATCTCTGATGTTATTACGAAATCAAATCCGAAGAAAAGCTTCTTTTCCGGATTAAAAAAGAAAACGCAATCAGAGGAGGTACTCACCGGTGAGGATAAATCAGCAAAGATTATCTCACTTGTGAGAAGAGCTATGCTCGGGCGCCTGACGCTTCCCTGCGATTATACAACCGCCGAACGCGCTCTTGTACTCGTTGCAGGCCCTCCGGACGAGATGGACAGAAAAGGTGTTGAAAAATCCAAATCATGGGTTGAAGAAAATATCGCCGGTATTGAAGTGCGTGGCGGCGATTATCCTCTTGAATCAAATTATATCGCTACAGTGGTTCTGCTTGCGTCAATTACCAATGCACCAAGGATCACTGAGCTCCTCGATGTTGCACGGGATACCAGGGAAGAAGTCATCAAAACCAAGGATCGGACAAGTACGATGTTTGAGGATGCAATCGATCCACTCTTTGAGTGAGATTACCAAACGATTGTTTGGCTGAAAATACCATAAAAATCATTTTTTCGCCTGAAAAAAAAGTGATGAAATTATAATTGGACGGCACCGGAGTCTGCCTGTCCGACTGTCCGTGCATACCGTGCGAGCACCCCGGAGAGCGGCCGGGACTTTGGCTTCCACATCCTCTGTCTTTTTTCACGTTCGTTCTCATCCACCATCAGGTCAAGGCGTTTGGCAGAAAGATCGAGTGCAATTTCATCTCCGTCCCTGACGATGCCAATTGGTCCTCCGGCTTCTGCTTCAGGTGCTACATGGCCAATGCAGGGTCCCCGGGTGCCGCCAGAGAACCTGCCATCTGTGATCAGCACAACCCGCTCATATCCAAGACCCATCAGTGCCGAGGTGGGCGAGAGCATCTCAGGCATTCCCGGGCCCCCTTTCGGACCCTCATACCTGATGACGACAACATCACCTTCGCGGATCTCTTTTGCCAGGATCGCCTTCATTGCAGGCTCTTCACCATCAAAGACCCTGGCCGGTCCGGTATGTTTCCACATCGATTCTGATACTGCACCATATTTGACGACCGCACCATCGGGTGCGAGTGTCCCAAAGAGGATTCTGAGGCCGCCGGTTGCATGGATCGGATTATCAAGCGGACGAACAACGTTCTCATCAATATGGAGCACCTCCCCTGCGATATCATTCACAGTTTTTCCTGATACGGTCTCTGCAGGTTCGAAATATGAGATCAAACGTGAGAAGACGGCCGGGATCCCGCCTGCACGGTGAAGTGCAACCATTGCGTGCGGGCCTGCAGGTTGCATATGGCAGATATGCGGGGTCTCATCACTGATCCTGTTGAAGGTTTCAAGGTCCAGGGTAATACCTGCCTCGCGTGCGATTGCCATTAAGTGAAGGACCGTGTTTGTGGATCCGCCAAGTGCCATGTCAACCCGTACGGCATTTCTGATGCTCTTCTCCGTGATGATGTCGCGGGCGCTCATCCCGGATGAAACAAGCTCCATAATCCTCGTTCCGGTTTCTCGTGCCACCCTGAGCTTTCCTGCATCAACCGCAGGTATTGCAGCAGATCCGGCAAGAGACATGCCCATGGCCTCGGACATGCATGCCATTGTATTTGCGGTATACAGCCCCTGGCAGCTCCCGCATCCCGGCATTGCCGCACATTCGAGGGTGCAGAGCTCCTCTTCAGGGAAAGCGCCTGACGCGACTTTGCCGACTGCTTCAAAGACATCAATGAGTGACAGGTCTCTTCCATCAAGTGACCCCGGCATCATCGGTCCTCCGGTGAGCATGATAGCCGGGATATCAAGCCTGGCTGCTGCCATCAGCATGCCGGGGACGATCTTGTCACATGTGCCGATGAGGACGATACCGTCAAACCGGTGTGCCTCCACCATCAGCTCGATTGAGTCGGCGATGTTCTCACGTGACGGCAGCGAGTACCGCATCCCCATATGGCCCATTGCAATACCATCGCAGATCCCGATTGTGCCAAACTCAAATGGCACTCCTCCGCCTGCTGCGATTCCTTCCCTTACTTTTGCAGAGAGGTTTCGCAGGTGTGTATGTCCGGGGACGATATCATTCCAGGCATTGGCGATCCCGATGAACGGGAGGTCCATCTCGGTGTCGGAAACACCAAGCGACCGCAGCAGGGAGCGGTTCGGTGCCCGGGGGTAGCCCTTTTTAATTTCATCACTGCGCATAGGTAATCACAGTACGTCGTCTTCAATAGTGTTTATGGTTACTGAAATGATGACAAAAAGATCGATTTCTCCAGGATGAATGTCGGTGCACAGGCGCAAATTAACTACCCGACGCCTTCAGTCATATTGTTGATCTGGCCCAATCTCCCTCGCTTCCATCACGGTAGAGCGATACAACATCTCCGATCACGATGATCGCAGGAGGCTTCACCCCTGCCGCCAGAGCCTTGTCCTGGATATCTGAAAGTACCCCGGTGGTGACCCGCTGATCAGGTCTGTTGCCCTGTTCGATGATGGCAACAGGTTTCTTGCTGTCCATGCCATGCTCCATGAGTGATGATGCAATATCACCCAGGTTTTTCACTCCCATCAGGATCACGATGGTACCGGGAGATTGTGCAAGCCATCCCCAGTCGATGGCTGATTCTTCCTTTGTCGGGTCTTCATGTCCGGTCAGGAAGGTGACCTGGCTGGCATGGCTCCGGTGGGTGACCGGTATACCGCAGCATGCGGGAACCGCAACAGCGCTTGTGACTCCCGGAACAACCTCAACCGGGATATTATGCTCCCTCAGGACCTCCATCTCTTCGCCTCCCCTTCCAAAGACGAATGGGTCTCCTCCTTTGAGCCTGACGACTTTTTTCCCCTGTTGTGCATGATGGACCATCAGGTTCTCAATCTCCTCCTGGGTCAGGGTATGGGCTCCTCCAAATTTCCCACAGTTGATCTTCTCAGCACCTGCCGGAAGGGTAGCCAGGATCAGATCACCTGGCAGCTGGTCATAGAGGATGACGTCAGCAGAATCGATGACTTCCCGCGCACGAAACGTTATGAGGCCAGGGGCTCCTGGCCCGGATCCGACAAGGTACACTCTCCCGCTCATGGATCTTTCAACTCCAGTATCTGTTTTGCTTCAGTTATCAGGTCTAGCGATCGGATTCTGAGTTCCCGGCCGACCTGGCGGGCCTCTTCAGTTGTTGTCACCCGCTCCTCAATCCGCTCAAACCGTCCGCCATCAAGGGAGAGGACTTCGGCGATCAGATTGTTGTCCCGGCAATAGATTCCCTGTGGCGTAAAGCAGCCTCCCCCTACTTCCTCCATCACCGCACGCTCAATCATGGTATCCATCCGTGTCCCCGGGTGATCGAGGGGCTTGAGCTGTTCAATAAGGTCTGTATCATCCCTGCAGACGATTGCGATTGTTCCCTGGTTTGGAGCAGGGACAAAATGCAGTGCCGGGAGCCTGATGCCGTTCTGGTGCAGTCTCATCCGGACAAGTCCTGCTTCTGCCAGCATGATCGCGTCATACTCTCCGGATTTGAGTTTTCTGATTCGTGTATCAATGTTTCCCCTCAGCTCAAGGATTGTAAGATCCGGGTTGTACCGGAGGAGCTGGGCTCGCCGCCTGGTGCTGGATGTTCCAATGCTTTGAACGCTATCGAGCGGCTTTTCAAAAGCCATATAGTCGTTTGGCGGATCCCGGGGAAGGATTGCCGCTGTTTCGATTCCATCCGGTCGTGCGGCAGGGATATCCTTCATGCTGTGTACTGCACAGTCAATCTCCCCCCGCAGGATGGCATCATCAAGGGCACGCACAAAGATTCCCTGGCCACCGACCTGGTGAAGCGGGACGCCGGTTTCTGCATCGCCATGCGTTCTTATGACGATAATCTCTGTCTCTATCCCGGATTCTGCTAGCTGATGTGTCACTATCCCGGCCTGTCTCCGGGCAAGCGCACTGCCACGGGTGCCAATCCGGATTATGGGAGGCATGAACGGTAGACCCCGGAGATTGTCTCGATACAATCGTCTGTATGGGCAGATGAGAGGAAGTTTGATTCAAACTGTGCGGGAGCGAGGAAGACGCCCCTTTCAAGTGCTTTCTTCCAGAATGTCTGGAATGCGTTTGTATCGCTCTCTTTTGCCTGGATGTAGTCTTTCGGGGGATCGGGCCTGAAGAAGTACTTGAAGATGGATTTTGTTCTGACAAATGAACCCCCGGCAGATGCAGGGAGGCTCTCTTCAATTGCGCGTGTGCGCTCTTCTGCCAGACGATACTCCTCAGGGTGGGCGCTCAGATAGTCAATTGTTGCGATACCGGCGGCAAGGGAGAGGGGGTTTCCGCTGAATGTGCCTGCCTGGTAGACCGGGCCTGCGGGTGCGATCATCTCCATGATATCCCGCCTGCCTCCGAATGCGCCGATAGGAAGACCTCCCCCGATGACTTTGCCAAGCGTCGTCATATCCGGGGTGATGGTATATTCACGTGCGGCACCGCCAATACCGAGCCGGTATCCGGTGATGACCTCGTCAAAGATCAGGAGGACATCGTGTTCGGCTGTGATTGATCGTGCGTCTCTGAGGTACCCATCGTCAGGCAGGATCGGGCCGATATTTCCCATCACCGGCTCGAGGATGAACGCGGCGATATCCGGGTCTTGTGCAAGGATAGAATCCAGTGCTTCTGCATCATTGTACGGCACCTGCCGCGTGAACCCGGCAATTGCTTCGGGGATGCCGGCAGAGTCAGGTATCCCGAGTGTTGTTGCCCCGGATCCAGCCTTGATCAGGACGCTGTCGTGGGCACCATGGAATCCTCCTTCAACTTTGAGGATCTTTTTCTTCCCGGTATATCCCCGGGCAAGCCGGATCGCAGACATGGTTGCTTCTGCACCACTTGAGACACACCGGACCATCTCGATCCCGGGCTGGTCCCTTATGAGGCGCTCTGCCATCTCAATCTCCTGCTCTGCCGGTGTCCCATAGAGCCAGCCTGCTTCAAGCTGCTTTTCGATTGCGGTTTTAACTGCTTCAGGTCTGTGACCAAGGATCAGCGGCCCATATCCCAGGCAGCAGTCAATCAGCGTCCTGCCATCTGCTGTTGTTATCTGTGAGCCTTTTCCCGAAACGGTATAGAACGGGTAGGGCTTGATCGCCCGGACCGGGCTGCTTACCCCTCCCGGGAGGAGTTTCTGTGCAATTTCAAAGAGTTCATCGCTTTTCATTTAACCACCTGCAGACGTCCTCTGCAAAATATGTTATGATCAGGTCTGCCCCGGCCCGCTTGATGCAGGTAAGTGATTCGAGTGCGACCTGTTGTTCATCGAGCCATCCCTGTTCTGCTGCTGCTTTGATCATCGCATATTCACCGCTCACCTGGTAGGCAGCAACCGGCACTCCAAGGGATCTGATATCTTTGAGGATATCCAGGTACAGGCCGGCAGGCTTGACCATCAGGATATCGGCACCTTCTTTGAGGTCGAATGCTGACTCCCGGAATGCTTCTCTTCCGTTTGCCGGGTCTATCTGGTAGGTGGTGCGGTCGCCACAGGTGTAGCCGGAGTCAGCCGCTTCGCGGAAAGGTCCGTACAGGGCGCTTGCGAACTTGGATGAGTAGGAGAGTATCGGAATACTGGTGTAGCCGTGCTCGTCAAGTGCCTCCCGGATCGCCTGCACCTGCCCATCAAGCATGCATGATGGTGCAACGATATCAGCACCGGCTTTTGCATGGCTGACTGCAATGCTGCTCATCAGATCGAGTGAGCGGTCATTGTCGAGATCAGGATATTCTCCTGATTCGGTGATGATGCCGCAGTGGCCGTGATCGGTATATTCGCATGCGCAGACATCGGTGATAACGACCATATCAGAGCCAGTAGACCGGATGGATCGGACTGCCTGCTGAATGACGCCGTTGTCGTCATAGGCAGATGACGCAGTTGCATCCTTTTTTATGGGGATTCCAAAGAGGATCACCGCTCTGATGCCTGCTTCATAGAGGCGCTGTATAGTTGACTGGATTTCATGCGGAGGGATGCGTGACTGGCCTGGCATCGCGCTGATGAAAACAGGGTGCTCTATCGTCTCATCGATGAAGATGGGAGCGATGAGGTCGGTTGTATGGAGTTCTGTCTCCCTGATAAGGGGTTGGAGCCGCCGTCCTCTGAGCCTTCTTAATCGTGTCTTCGGAAACATACCTTCTCTCCTTTTGTAATGGCATCAACGATCATGGTTGCGGTCTCAAGATCGCAGCGTTCAGCACTCACCCGGACAGCCATCGTAGCGTCTGCAAGGATCTTCTTTGTGAGGACGCGGGTGACGTCATCAACGATCTGGACTGTCCTTGGATCGGTTGTTTTCAGCCTGTTGATTGCCCTGTCCCGCTCACGGATCCGGATTGCTTCAGCCCAGGTGTGGAGGGCTGCAATCGTGTCATTTGCTGCAGCACGGTTGATCTTCTGGATGAAATTGCCGATTTCCATCTCAATAAGTGACCGGATGGTCTCCGCCTCGTTCTGGCGGGCAAGCATGTTTTCTTCGGAAATTGTTCTGAGATCATCGATTGTATAGAGATGAACGCCCGGGATCTCTTTGATCGTCATTTCGGTATCCCGTGGCTGGGCGATATCAATGATCACAAGAGGTTTTGGACCAGAATCAAGTGGCCAGGTTCTGCCCTGCATGGCTTTTTCGAGTTCGGTATGCCTGATAACGGCGTGAGGGGCCGCTGTGCATGAGATGACGACATCAGAGAGTATCACATACGGGTAGAGGTCTTTGAATGTGACGGCTTTTCCCCCGATTTCATCTGCGAGCTCGACTGCCCGCTGGTGTGTCCGGTTGGTCACATAGATGGCGGTGAGATCTTTTTCCTGGAGCGCTTTTGTGACAAGTCTTCCCATCTCGCCTGTGCCGATGACCAGGATATGCCGCTTCTTCAGTGTTCCAATGAGATCTTCTGCGAGTTTAACTGCTGCAGATCCGATCGAGACCGATCCGCGGTTGATCTGTGTCTTCTGCCGCACAGCCACTCCAAAATGGATCGCGGTATTGATGCATATGTCAATGATCTGGTTGTTTCCTCCGTGTTCGGTTGATGTCAGGAGCGCCTCTCTCATCTGGCCCAGGATCTGGTCTTCTCCCACGATCATGGAGTTAATTCCGGCAGCAAGTCCGAGGAGGTGCCGGAGCGCTCCCATGCCATGATGTATGGTAAACTGGTTTCGCCCAAGGCTCTGCATAAAACGGGCAAGGTCATCTGGCTCCCCCTGGACAAGAACTTCCACGCGGTTGCAGGTCTGGATCAGCAGGACACCTTTATACCGCGACCTGGCCTGCCTGATAAATTCCTCTTCATCGTTGAACCGGAACTCCTCAAGGTCATTGAGGTTTGCAGAATGGTGGTCCAGGCCGGCAATTGCTATTGGGACAAGCAGGCCGTCATTCATTGCAATACCTCTCTATCGCCATCTGCATCGTCTCTTCTCTGTTCTGAAGAAGCCCTGTTCTGATGTCCTCGTCGGCAAGTGCTGCTGAGAGTCTTTGTGCCCGCTCTTCCTGCGGCAGCGCTGTCTTCTTCAAAGCTTCCCTGAGATGCTGCTGGAGGTCGATCATGCGGTCAATCTCAGGTGCGATCGCTTCGAACCGCTCGCGGAGGTGCCTGGCAACCGCCGGGCTTTCCCCGCCGGTGGAGAATCCGATGATGAGGTGGCGGCCCCGGACGATTGCAGGGATGATCACATCGCCGGCCGCCCCGGCTGCATTATTGAAGAGGATATGTTCTTCTGCGGCCAGCCTTCCAATCCGGTCGTTCTGGTCTGGATCTGACGTGGCCGCGATCACAAGAAATGCAGGTCCAAGAAGTGATCGTATCTCGTCATCAGAGAGATCGCCGGTATCGGCCCGGATCAGTTCAACCGGCATGGCACTGACTGCATCAGAAAAACTCCTGCTGATCACCCTCAGATCGGCCTCTCCGAGGAAGTATGCTGCTTTTCTGGCGGCAACCGCTCCCCCGCCGAATATGATGACCGTTTTCCTGCTGCAATTGATGATCAGGGGGATCATTTCTTGAACGTTGGTGATGCTGGACTATTAAGATGACGATTTTTCTGAGGCGATGCTATTCTTGGGGTACAGTTTTCAGATGCCAATCCCAGGGATGGTTTTGGACTTTGGTTGGCCTTTATTTGGCCTCTGTCTACCTCTTTTTACCTCTGTTTACCCTGTGTTTACCGTCTTTTCCGGGTATCTCCGGCATTTCTTCACCATCTCTTGACCATCTTTTCACCAACTCATCATCATATCCCCCTGGCTTCTGTCTGGTTTTTGCAACTCACCCCATCCCATTCTCTCATCTTCCCTCTATTTCGGCAAAATCGTCTCTGTAGCGCATTATAGCATTACGTTTCCTTTCCGCCCGATTCCTTCTCGTTCCTTCTTCTTCAAGAAATCTGCTCATCCTTATAAAGACTCAGATCGACATGAATAAATAGAGATAATTCCTATATTTTTGGTCACAGGGCAAAGATGCCTGCGAGCGTCGATAGTGTAGTGGTTATCACTAGGCGTTGCCAACGCCTAAACCCGGGTTCGAGTCCCGGTCGACGCATCGGGAACGGGGGTATACGTGCCCCTCTCTTTTGATTTTCTCATTCCCTGAGAAACGCTTCAATATCCAAGAAACGTTTCAATGTCCGAGAAACCCTGCAATGTCCAAGAAACCAGATCTGTTACATGCGACTACAGTCGTCGGTAGTTGACAATTGAGAAAGTGTATATGGTTCTGCCGCACCCCCTTATATGAGGGATAGCGATATTCTGAGAGGTAGACGACATTGACACTCCTGATCTGGATCGGAATTGCGTTATGCATCTCCCAGTCAGCAATGTTTTCTGGGCTGAATCTTGCCTGCTTTACAGTGAGCAGGCTTGAGCTCCTGATAGAAGCTGCACGGGGCAACCGGGATGCGAAGCGAGTACTGGCACTGCGGGAAGATGCGAACTTTTTGCTTGTGACTATCCTCTGGGGCAATGTCGCAATCAATGTCCTCCTCGCACTTCTTGCAAATTCAGTCCTTGCCGGAGTTGCTGCGTTTCTCTTCTCGACTGTCGTCATTACCCTTGTTGGAGAGATTGCACCGCAGGCATACTTTTCGCGCCACGCTCTCCGTGTCGCCTCTTTTCTCTCACCAATCCTCAGGCTCTACCAGATCATTTTGTATCCGGTTGCAAAACCGACTGCTCTTGTTCTGAACCGGGTGCTTGGGCCAGAGGGGATCCGGTATTTCAGGGAGCGGGACCTCCGCGAGCTCATCAGGTTGCATATGGAGAGTTCAAAGACCGAGATTGAACGGATGGAAGGCCAGGGAGCACTCAATTTTCTTGCACTCGATGATGTGCCCCTTTCAGAGGAAGGTGAGCAGGTTGACCCGGAGAGTATCATCACAATAGATTTTGAGAATAGTGCCCCATTGTTTCCACCGATCAAAAGGGATATCAACGATCCTTTTCTTCAGGAAGTTCAGCAGTCAGGGAAGAAATGGATTGTGCTGGTTGATCGCAAATCAAATCCCCGGCTGGTGCTGGATTCGGATGAATTTATCAGGGATGCCTTATTCAATCCGGGAGTGTTCATCCCGCTGCGGCACTGTCACCGCCCTATCATCTCCTGGAACAGGGACGCAAAACTGGGCCAGTTCATCCCGCTCCTCAGGGTCAGGCCTGAGCGCCGGTGGGATGATGTCATCGATAATGATGTGATCCTGCTCTGGGGAGATGAACGGCGTGTCATTACCGGCGGCGATGTGCTCGGCAGACTCTTCCGGGGCATTGTCAGGAACCCGGTGATCCCGGGTGAACTGGACAGGGTTGAGCCAGCCATGACCGAAGCCACCCCGGTTGAGCCGGTTAAGAATGGCACAGCCCCGGGTGAGGCGGTCAAAGATGAAACCAGGGAGGGTCAGGATAACACGAATGGAGAGAACAAAAAATGAGACGAAAGCATGTGAAGAGAATATCCATAGTGGAATGAAGATATCGTAGTAAAAATAAAAAAGGAAGATATTAGTTTTTCCGGTTCTTCTTTCCCCCTTTTATCTCTTTTGACTTTTTTTCGCCAGCAGCTTTTTCTTTTGTATTATGTACATCAAGTGCCATGAGGTTTCCACCTCCTCCCGCTCATCCGGGACAATATCCAGGTTTTCCAGTGAGCTTATGAAGCTTTGCTGTCAGGATGAGAGTGGTAGAAAAAGTGTCTGAATTGCGGAGATTTATCCGCTCAAACGAGCGTATTCTCAAAACGCGCACCCGAAAGCACTGGCTGGATTGAACCGGGCATGCAGACGGGAGAGTTTCTTGTAGAAATACATGGAATGTATGTACACCATGATACTCATCCTCGGGGTTGGCAATACTCTCCTCTCAGATGATGGAGTCGGGTGTTATATTGCAGATGTAATCGCGTTTTCCGGCTCTTCATACGGTCTTTTTGCATATAATGGCGGCACAGCCCCGGAGAATTTCACCGCACCCATCCGGCGCGCTGCCCCGGACCTCCTGGTCATCATCGATGCTGCAGGCATGGGCCTCCCACCCGGCAGCATCCGCAGTATCCCGCCTGAGAAGATCGATGACACCAGCATCGGCACACACATGCTCCCTCTCTCACACCTGATCAATTACCTCTCACCAGACATCCCCAAGATCCTCTTCATCGGGATTCAGCCGGAGACGATTGATCCCGGGGAGGGGCTCTCACCAGCGGTGAAGGAGGCAGCAGAAAAGCTCATCCTGCTCCTCAGAAAGCATGATATCTCCCCGATTCAGCGCCTTTGAGATCTGAATTCAGCGCTTTTGAGATCTGAAGACTGCGCCCCCTCCCTGACGAGCACTCAGGTGATTCCACACTCGTCCATTGCATGGCCCTGCCGTCTTGCGGAAGTCTCTTGCAGAATCGAGGACAACTTCTATCATCATATGTCACCACATCCGCTCTATGGAAGGATGCTCGCCGAGAAGGCGATGCGGGATGCTGCCCGGTCTGTTCAGGGAAAGAACTTTGCCAGTCTTGAAGAGGCGAATGCCTTTATCCAGAAGGTGATGGAGAATCCTGATCTTGTCCCACCCCCGGCCACCCCCCTGGAGGAGGCAGAAGAACTGATGTACACCCTCTGGGAGCTTGACGATCCCAGAGAGCGGTTGAAGATTGCAATGCGGGCGGTCGAGCTCTCGATGGACTGTGCCGACGCCTGGGTATATATCGCCGATGAGGTGACTAAGGATCTCTCTGACGCGATCAAGTGCGCACGAACAGGAGTCATCGGCGGGGAACGGGCACTGGGAGAGGATTTTATCCGGGAAAATGAGGGCAATTTCTGGAACAATGTCAGGACACGCCCCTATATGCGTGCCCTCCAGACGCTTGCCGGATACCTCTGGGTCGCCGGGTGCTACGAGGAGTCAGGCGAACTCTACCTGAAGATGCTCCGGCTTCATCCCGAGGACCGGCCCGGGATCCGCCATTGTGTGGCTATGGACTTTGCAGAGGCTGATCAGGACGCGCTCTTTGAGGCGGTCATCGACGGCTATGCCGGGGATCCCATGGCATCCTTTACGTATGGGTACGCACTCTGGCTCTTCAGGAGAGAGGGGATGACACGTACTGCAGACGATGCGCTGCTCACCGCTCTTCATTGTAACAGGTTCGTCCCCCCGTACCTTCTTGGCTCAAAACGGATCCCCAAACGGATCCCTTCCCATTTTACGCTCGGAGGAGAGGATGAAGCTGTCTGCTATACGCAGCGGGCAGTTGGCGGATGGCAGGCAACCGAAGGGGCACTTGCCTGGCTCGCGGATCGGAAGCGATGGATCACCAGGCAGAAGAAGGCCAAAAAATAGATGGCGAATGGGCAACCGGTGCCACGTATAGGATCTGCCGGCCAGTAACACCCCATCTGGAAGATGCCCTTTCGTAAAAAAATAAAATTGCCCGGTCACTCAACAATCTGGCTCTCGGCAAACCGATCCTCTGTGGCAAGGAGAAACTCAGAACTCATCGAGAGCACACCTTTTGGACAGATATCTGTGCACTGTGAACAGAAGATGCATTGTGCAACATATATCCTGACCCGTTTCGTCTCCTTGATCTGTTCAATCGCATGTGCCGGGCAGACCTTGAGGCAGAGGTTGCAGCCGATACAGCCATCACGGTCATAGACGATCTTGCCGCGGAAATGTGGCGGTGTTACCACCGGCGGATGGATGGCTGCTTCACCGATTGCAACCTTCTTTAGAAATTCTGTCACCGAAGAGGGCAGATGCCGTGATGGGAATGGGTTGGTTGCCGGGATTTTGAAGACCTGTGTAAGAATCTCACGGATCATCGGAAGCGCCATCAGAACCACCCCCAAACAACCGAGTCAAGAATAATAAGCGAGAGCCCGGCGAGTCCGGCCAGTCCAAGATACACCCAGAAGAGGGTTACGACATGGTTGATCCGAAACCGTGCAAGGCCTGTTCGGATCACGGTAACCGAGAGGATCATGAGTACAATCACTTTCAGGAAGAAGAAGACGGCATCAACTGCCAATCCTGCATATGAAGAGAGGCCAAGGACCGGGGAGATGTTCCATGGGAAGAAGATCGCAACGGCGAGCCCACCCATCACCAGTGTCTTGACACCCTGTGCAACGGTGAAGAGGCCAAGATTTCTGCCTGAATACTCAACAAGGAGTCCACCGGCAAGTTCGGTCTCTGCTTCCGGGGTATCAAATGGAATCTTGGAGAGTTCGGCCGGGGTCACCCAGGCAAGTGTAAGGAGGAGAAGCAGAAGCCCGAGTATCCCGATGGGTCCTACCAGGGTCCAGACCGGATTTGATGCGATCGCAGCAAGCGAGAACGGGTGTGCAATGCCTGATGAATAGAGCAGCCATGCAATCGCGATAACGGCTGAAGCAAGCGGAAGCTCGTAGGCGATCATGCTCACCATCTCACGCTGGGCACCAACGGTTGCATACGGGGATCCTGAGGCAAACCCACCGGCAACCATTGCGAGTGCCGGGACCGCCAGGAGGTACATTACCAGGATCAGATCACCATACCCTCCAAGGATCGGCATCATCGATCCGATTGGAAGATAGAGCAGCACAACAAGTGATGAGGCGAGTGCGAGGATCGGTGCGGCATTAAAAAGCCCTGGAATTGCGTTCTCCGGAACGATACTCTCTTTTGAGAGGAGCTTTAAAAGATCAATAAACGGCTGGCGCAGGGGTGGGCCGATCCGTGCCTGCATGCGTGCTGAGATCCGACGGTCAATGCCGAGGAGGACAAGGCCGATTAAGATACCGATGATGGAGAGCATGAATGCTGCAACAACCGTTACCACTGCATTCTCGATGGTCAGCATCCAAGAATCCTCCGTGTCTTCTCAACCGAGAGCCGATGGAGGTCCTCTTTGGTCATCAGGTCACGCTTCTCCCCCCGGATCACGGCGACCCGGTCGGTGCAGGAGAGGCATGGGTCGATCGAGGCGACGACGATCGGGACGTCCGCAAGCTGTTCACCTTCAAGCATGGGTATCCATGAGTGGAGGTTGCTGTATGATGATGCCTTTACCTTCCACATGGCAGGAGACTCATTTCCATCCATTGCGACATAATGGAGACACTCACCTCGTGGGGCTTCATGCCTGCCGATCGCCTCGCCATGGGCTTTTTTACAGGCTGCAAGGAGCTTTGGAAGTTTTGGTTCCCAGAGGATTTGACCTTCGGGCATCTCCCTGAGGCAGGTCTCGATGATCCCGATGGATTGCTCTATCTCAAAGAGCCGTACAATAATCCGGTCATAGACATCACCGTTAATCTCGCCGTTCAGTACGGATGGAAGTATTGGAGAAATATCCAGGTCTCCATATGCTGAATACGGATAATCGACCCGGACATCCTTTACCACCCCGGATGCCCGTGCAGTCGGGCCGACGGTGCAGAGGTGGAGCGCCTCTTCAAATGAGAGCACTCCGGTATCTTTGCACCTGATTGAAATCGTTGTATCATTGAGGAAGAGGTTTGCCATCTTCGAAAAGAGTGCCCGGTAGTTGTCAAGGCATGCATGGATGACCGGGTGCTGATCTGGGGTAATATCCCGCCGGACACCACCGATCTGAACAAGACCATAGTTAATCCTGTTTCCAGTGATATTTTCGATGACGTCCAGGGACTCTTCTCGGACACGCCATGCCAGGTAAAAGAGCGTATCAAACCCGAGTTCATGTGCCGCCACCCCGGCCCACAGGAGATGTGACTGGATCCGTTCGAGCTCGGCGATGATGACCCTGATATAGTCTGCACGTGGAGGGACCTCGATATCGACAATCTGTTCAACAGCACGTGCAAACGAGAGCGAATGCGTCACCCCGCAGATCCCGCAGATCCGGTCTGTCAGGTGGACGATCTGGACCGGGTTCCTCCGCATCCCCATCCATTCGATCCCGCGGTGGGTCTGGCCGGGGGCAAAGTCCGCCTTTTTGACAACCTCGCCATCCATCTCAAAGAGGAACTGCACCGGTTCTTTGAGCGCCGGGTGTACCGGGCCAATCGGGACCACATATGGTGCGTTCTTCATTCCTGTATCATCTGTCATGGGTTTTCACCTCCGCCTCAGCCGGTGTATCTTCTTCAGTCTTTTCTTCCGTTTTGTCCGGCTCTTCCTTCTT
>QZAC01000108.1 GCA_003838065.1 Methanocalculus sp. MSAO_Arc2 | reverse complement strand
TCTGTCTAGTGATCCAAGATACTAAATTCTCAGAGCGTGATATAATATCCAATGGAAGATCCAAAGAATTTTTCAAATTTTTCAATATCCCAGGACCTCATCAGGGCGATAGCGGATATGGGCTTTGAAGAGGCGACACCGATCCAGACAATGGCAATCCCGTTGATCCTGGAAGGCCACGATATCACCGGTCAGGCACAGACAGGCACCGGAAAGACAGCGGCATTTGGCCTCCCCATCATCGATCGGATCGACCCTCATGATAACAAGGTGCAGGCGCTTGTCCTGGCTCCGACACGGGAACTGGCCATCCAGATTGCAGAAGAGTTTGCGCGATTCGGCCAATACAAAAAAGGCCTCTCTATCGTGCCGGTCTATGGTGGCCAGCCGATCGAGCGGCAGTTCCGGGCGCTCAAGGCAGGTGCCCAGATTGTTATCGGGACACCTGGTCGGATCATGGATCACCTCGAGCGAAAAACCCTTTCGCTGTCGCATGTCCGTTTCATTGTGCTGGATGAAGCAGACCAGATGCTTGATATGGGGTTCCGTGATGATATTGCCTATATTCTCGGAATGACCGCTAAAAACAGGCAGACGCTCCTCTTCTCGGCAACAATGCCTCCACCCATCCTTGATCTCTCAAAGAAATATCAGAAGGAGCCCAAATTCATCAGGGTTGTTCATGGAGAGATGACGGTCCCCCAGATCGAACAGTGTTATCTGGAGGTAAAGGAACGAGAGAAGCTGGATGTCCTCTGTAAGCTCATCGACATCCATAACCCTGATCTCGCAATGGTCTTCTGCAATACAAAGCGTGCTGTTGATGATGTGACTTCACGCCTGCAGGCCCGCGGGTATTTTGCTGATGCACTCCATGGTGACATGAAACAGGTCCAGCGAGATCGTGTCATGGGGAAGTTCCGGAAACGGTCCATCGATATCCTGGTGGCAACCGATGTTGCAGCACGCGGCCTTGACATCAGCGAGATCGATTTCGTCTTCAATTATGATGTCCCCCAGGATGTCGAGTATTATGTCCACCGTATCGGAAGGACCGCACGTGCCGGACGCGCCGGGAGATCGATCTCGTTTGTCGCACCAAAAGAGATCTACAAACTCCGTGAGATCCAGAGGTTTGCGAAGGTGAAGATCTCGCGGCTGCCCATCCCGACGACAACCGATGTTGAGGAGTCACAGGCACGGTCATTGATCGAGCAGGTCAAAGAGGTCAACCTTACCGGTCTTGGCGAACGGTATATTCCTCATATTGAACAGGTCCTTGAAGAAGGCCTCACATGCATCGAGATTGCAACTGCCTTAATGAAGATCCATCTCTCAGGCAGAAATGGTGGCGGACGTGCTGAAGGACATGAGGGCGG
>QZAC01000107.1 GCA_003838065.1 Methanocalculus sp. MSAO_Arc2 | reverse complement strand
GATATCATCGCCGATGAGGAGATCAACCGATCATATACCCGCACTCAGTTACAAGAACTTGGAATCAGTATCAATGAGCTTGAACCAGATGAATTAATCAGGATTATGGAAATCATGGAGATACACCCTGAACTCTCTCCCAAAGACCTCTCTGCCTATCTCTTTTCGGTCAAGTATGACGGAATCCTGATATCAGGTGATGGAGCCCTGAGAACGTTTGCTGAAGCTCACCAAATCACCTGCCATGGAACGCTCTGGCTTCTCGATCATCTGGTGAACAGAAGACTGCTCGTTCCTCCTGAAGGAGCCAATGCTCTGGAGAGAATGTTAAAGGGAAAGCGCTGGCTCCCAAGGGCAGAGTGCGAAATGAGGATACAGGTGTGGAGAAGAAGACTCCGATAATGGATTCGTCATTGAGAGGGGCCGTATTTTGGCGTCCTATGACGGTTGGGTGCTACTCCCCCTTCCCTCATGCTCTTCTCCCCTGATCAGAACGATATGTTCCAGCCTCTTGATACACCAACTCTTCAAATAGGATTGCAGCCCGGGAAAAGTTGGCAATAAAACCCAGAAGCCACTACAAGTCAGAGATTTATCCCAGGAGTTCAGTGACATGCAGTTCCCTGCACCCGGATATACATCCCATACATCCCAAGACCGACCAGGCCTGCCCACGGCACAAGCAGTATAGCCATGATCCCGCTGCCACCGGTTGCTATTGCCAGCATCACAACAGAGAGAAAGAGAACCCTGGCCGCCTGAACCCTTCCTGTATCAAGGGGTTCGCCAGTTTGATCACCCGGGGATCGAACCCGGCCTGACCTCTGGATAACTGAAAGGAAGAGGAGGGGCGCAAGAAGAAAGAGCCAGGATATGGCAGAGGAATCGGGTGGAATCATACGAGGAACGTTCCCATAAAGTAGTATTCCCAACATTCCGAGGAATGCAATGACAGCGAACCAGCCCTGGCGGTGATTTGGATCGTTCAGCCGCCTGTCGAGGATGAAGGCCACGATAGCTGCCGGTCCAGCCACCCAGAACCCTCCCAGAACCAGCCAGCCTGCCAGCAGGAGCAGGGCTGCGGAGTCAAGCACCCCGGCTGGCTGGCCGGTTGTCCGGTTTATTATCCGGAGAAGCAGCAGCAGGAAGAGAGCGGTCAGGACCCCGGGCTGTGGGAAGAAGATGAGAAGACAAATGCATATCAGAGCAGGCAGGAATGCAGCATACTCTGAATCCGGGTCAAGCTCCCTTGCAATGGCCCATGCAAGGAAGACGGCTAACCCTGCGATCAGCCCGGAGATGATACTTTCAATCGGGGCTTGACCCATGAAAAGCGATGCAGCGGCAGCCATGGCTGTGATGACGAGTGTCAGGATGATGATTGCCCGGTTGGTGGGGTACTCCGGATCAACTCGCCGGGCGATGGTAGTCAGCTGCTGCAATATACCGCCTCCTCATGTGTTCACAATTGATACTGTTGTGATGGGGAGGGGTTGCTGTAAGAGCCTTCGATTACGAGAAGGCCGGGAGAGAGTGGATGAGAGCGTTCTTTCGCCTGCTTTGATTTGATTGTCAAAAAGGGCAAACAGCAATCGATAGATAGTAGTCACCGCACCCCACCCTCTATCGTGATCGTCATCTCTTCAATCGGCATATCCACTCCCGCCTCCTCAAGTGCCCGTTCAACCACATAGCGGAGGCCGCTGCAGCAGGGCACCTCCATATGAACTACCAGAATCGAACGGAGGGTATGGTACGTGACGATCTCAGCCATGGTCTGAGTATACCCTTCAATATCAGCATCCAGTTTCGGGCAGAAAATCACAAGTATACGGTTCTTCAGAAAGTCGGCATGGAAGTTCCTGTACGCAAACGGGACACAATCCGCAGAGACGAGGAGATCGGCATTATCAAAACAGGGTGCTGCAGGGTTGATGAGCCGAAGCTGAACCGGCCACTGCCGCAGTTCTGATCCGGTATCTGATGGTATGCTGGTCTCCTCCCCGGCATATTCATCCGGGCTGATGCTCCGGGTAGCAGCCCCGGGGCAGTCGGCTGGATCGCACAGGCTTTGCTGCGGCCCTTCCTCATGGTATGGTATCGGGATATCATGCTCCTGGAGGTACACAATTGCCTGCTGATAGAGATCCATCTGATCGTGCATAGCAAGATGGGCAAGGTGTGCACTGATGACAGCTTCACCCTGTGAGACGATCATCCTCATTACCGCCCATTCATCATAGGGTTCTGCCTCGCGTTCGATGACCGAGATCGCTCCTTCAGGACAGGTGCCGATACAGGCGCCAAGACCATCACAGAAGAGATCGCTGACCAGCCGCGCTTTTCCTTCAATGAGCTGGAGTGCCCCTTCCGGGCAATCAGGGATGCATTGGCCACATCCGGTGCAGAGATCTTCATCAATCCTGATAATGTTTCGTCTCATGGTTACGTACATTCTATCTTCTGTAACCCCTATAATATGCACTGCAAGGAGTTCTGGTTGCCAAAGGGAATGTCAATCCGAGCTATGTTTTTCGTCCATACTCCCGCTCCGAAAACCGCTAAGATCCAGGGTAACATAGAGAAATCCAAGTTTCTTTCCTGTAGCTACGATCTCTTCGCGATATTTCAGTACGAGATCAAATTCCTCTTTCAGAACCTCGATCCTGGCGATATCGCCATGTACCCGAAGACGCAATTGGGAAAAACCGATCTCTGAGAGGAATTCTTCACCCTCCTCGATTACCCCCAGTTTCTCCCGCGTGATTCTCTCGCCATAGGGAATCCGGGTGGCAAGACAGGCATTGGATGGTTTATTCCAGAAGCTGAGCCTGCATTCGCGTGCCAGCTCACGGATTCCATTCTTATCGACCCCTGCCTTGATGAAGGGATGAATGATCCCCTCCTCGTCGGAGACGGCAAGACCGGGGCGGTACTCCCCGAGATCCGAGAGGTTCGCCCCGTCGGCTATTGTTGCACCATCAGCAAGCTCTTGGAGGGTGCGTGAAGAGGCTTGTTTGCAGAGTGCGCAGCGATCAACAGGGTTCTCGCAGAATTGTTTGTGTTCAAGGATTGGAAACGGCACTATCTCAAGGTCAATACCGATCTCTTCAGCAATCCTGAGAGCATCATCACATGCATTCCGGGACAATAAAGGTGAGTCAAGGAGGACGAACCTGACACTTCCCGGGATCGTCTCCGCAGCAACTGCAGCAAGGACCGAACTATCCACGCCGCCTGAGAATGAGATGATGAGCGGAGCTTGTGCTCTTAGAACTGCCTGTAGTTGTTGTTTCTGATCATTCATCCCGATCCTCAACTAACCAGCCTGCCAGTTCGCCCCTGTCATCCGGCAGAAAGTATTTTCAGGGTCCAAACCCGCGTACTGGAAAATTGTTAAGGTATCAGACGATAAATATCTTCGCTACCTGACCATAATTCCCCGGATATACTGGTTGAATCGTATCGTCGGCTGAAAGGAAATGGAGAGAACAGATGAAGATCAGAGTGCAGTCATTTGCCCGGTTTCGGGAGATATTTGGATCTGAACAGATCAGGGAGATGGGGGATGAGGCAACACTTGAGGCACTCCTTCTGGAGATTGCAGCAGAGAACCCTGCTGCACGATCTGCCCTCTTTGATGAGAACGGATCCGTGCGGCGGTATATCATCCTGATGCGGAATAAAAAAAGGGTGGACATTGAAGAGATAGGAAAGATTACACTCTCAGACGGCGATGAGATCGCACTCTACCCGCCGGTTGCCGGAGGTTGAAGAGAATGGTTGTTACAGTCACGCACGAAGACTTTGATATCAACAGGTTAATCGAAGAGAAAAAATCCCCGGAGATGGGCGCAATGGTCTCCTTCATCGGTGTTGTCAGGGATGACGGGATTGAGCGGATCGAGCTTGAGGCACACCAGGAGGTCGCCGTCGAGGAGCTCGAGGTGATCCGTGACGAGGCGTTTGCGCTATTTCCGCTCAAATCCGTCGATATCATCCACCGGATCGGCGATCTGAATGTCGGCGATAACATTGTCCTGATCCTGGTCGGAGCCGGCCACCGGCAGGAGGCATTTGAAGGATGTCAGTACATCATTGAGCGGCTGAAGGAGCGGGTCCCGATCTGGAAGAAGGAATATACAAAAGAGGGAGAGCGGTGGGTGCCGGGGAAAGGTGAATGAGGTTATTTTTTGAAAAGAAGTCCTGGGAGATTCTTCTCTTCTGATCTCCAGGCAATAATCACTTTGAAGCATCACATACGATCACTTCAATTTTTTTCACAAGCATCTCTGCCTTGTTTACTGCAAAATCAGCTTCAGTCTGGCTGATAAGTCCTGCACTATCATATAAGGAGTTGTTGCGTTTGCGGCGCATTCGATCAAAAATGATGACATCATCCTTCCCGAGAAAACAGCTGGAAAATTTTACGACAGAAATATGCTGGTTTGAGCCGGATGGCCTAAAACCCCTTGAGAACATCAGAGCGCGTCCTGCCTGAAGCACTGCATTATATGCAATTGTATACCCCAGTCACTATCAGCCTGAAGAACGATACTGGCAATCTTCAGATCCCTGATTGAAAGCGCAAGAGCATCAGAAACAGCCTTCTCATCAATAACATGCCGCTTGATCAGACCCTGCCTGACCAGATCGTCAATCATCACACGCACCAATGAGTACTATTTTCTCCTCATTCAATACATGCGTTACGAATGGATCATGGTTCTCTCTTCGTTTGGTAAACTCAGATGGTATCATGAGAGTATAGTTGATCTCTCTCAAAACGACCTGCTCACATTCAGATATAAGCACGATCAATGTCTCCTCATCGACGTCACCGATAAGAAAGAGATCTATATCACTCTTTGAACCAGCCGATCCTTTGGCAAATGAACCATAGATAAAGGCACACCTGATCTCTCCCAATGATCGAAGATTCTCTCGAATGACACCAGCAACACCAACAGATTTGATGATCATCCGCTGTAACTCCGGGTAAAGGAAGAACTCCTTATTCACCAGATAGTACTGCTGAGCACCCCGTTTTTCTCCGACAAGAAGACCAAAAGACTCCAGATTTGAGAGTTCCCTCCTCACAGAATTAATATTATCTCCTGTTATCCTGACAATCTCCCGGACATAATATGCAGAATCAGGATTCAGGAGAAAGAGTGTGAGGAGATTAACCCTGGTTCTGGAAGGGATGATCGCGTCAAGCATGAATACATAATGTATCCTATTGAATAAAAAATGTATTCATAATGCCGTTCATAGCAGATTACAGAAGCACACTCACGGAATCATCACCAGAGCGTTCCGTCTGCCATCTCTGCATACTCGCATTCTTCGCACATCCGCCCAAGTGAATCCCACTCACGGTCGGTATAGGGGCCAAGAGAGCCTTTCCCACAGTAATCACAGGTGCGATACCTGCGGGGCGAGGTATCAGGTTTTGGCGTAAGTGCGGATCGGATACGGTCAAGGAATCTCATGAAACACATCTATAATGAAAATCACCCTGTAACTGTAATTACTCTCCACGGAAGCCAGTTAGGGCGTTTTGTTACTTCTGATTGTCAGAAGGAATCTCCAGGCTGATAAGTGTTATGGAAGGGTTATAACGAGCAAAGTTTACCTATTATATCATGCACACCCATCTCCGCCTCCTCCTCTACGGCATACTCACCTGGCTCGCCCCCTTCGTCTTCTCCCTCTTCCTGTATGGACAAAACGGCACGCTTAAAATCGATATATTTGCCTTCAAAAGCCTGATGATCATCTCAGGCGCAGCAGCAGGCGCCCTCCTCATCATCCTCTACCTGAGATCCCTCCCTGCAGGCACACAGTGGCTTGCAGCCGGAATCACCATCGGCACAAGCTGGCTTCTGATTAACTGGGTACTCGACCTCCTGGTGATGGTCGCTCTCTTTGGGATGGGGCCAGGGGAGTGGTTCGTCCAGATCGGTTCCCGGTACCTGGTTATCCCGGTGATGGCGCTTCTCGCCGGAGCATCAGCAGATCTTGGTAGTGGAAAGAGAAGTCAAAAAGGGTGGATCTGATCAGATCACCCTTTCCCGGATTTCCAGAGTCGGAAGCAACGCCCAAACCGCCTCAAGTACCTGCGGATGCCATTTGAGGCCAGAAGACCAGGTCTGCCATGGTCTTTTCTGCTA
This sequence comes from Methanocalculus sp. MSAO_Arc2, assembly GCA_003838065.1. Classification (GTDB taxonomy): domain Archaea; phylum Halobacteriota; class Methanomicrobia; order Methanomicrobiales; family Methanocorpusculaceae; genus Methanocalculus. The sequence goes on along the minus strand of QZAC01000107.1, from coordinate 78,936 downwards.
TCAGTTTTTAAGCTTTTTTGAGCTCCTGCACAATCCTTGCTCCGGCCTTTTGTGCATCTTCCAACGCTGTCGGGTGACCCGTTATTCCTTTATACTCATCCATATTGTTGGCGATGATATTGTCACGGTACTCAAACCCGATGTCGTTGAAGAACGCATTTATCACAGGGTATGCACCATCAAAGACATGATCCCAGTTCTGGCCGGCAGTTGAGATGAAGAATCCTTTATGGCGTTTGATATGATCATAATTAAAATACAGATCTTTCAGGATAAACTTCCTGGCCCAGAAGAACTGTCCACGGTCGATAAATGCCTTCAGTTCTGCCGTTACTCCCATCGAGTAGATTGGAGAGGCGAGAGCAAGGATGTCGATATCAAGAATCCGGTCAAAGAGATCTTCCAGATCATCCTTAATCACACAGACTCCGGTTTTGTGGCAGGCATTGCATCCTTTGCATGAGGAAAACTCGAGATTGCGGAGGATGATCTTTTCACACTCGGCTCCCGCCTCTTCCACACCGTCAAGAAACGCATCGAGAAGCGTCTCGGTATTTCCATGTCTGCGGGGACTCCCTGAGATCCCAAGCGCCTTCATATTCAATCTCCTTTCATCTCCCGCATCGTGGCGAGCACCTCGCCTGCCAGTGCTACCGCGTCTTTCTCAGCTCCCGGGTGCGCCTTGATCGCCCCCTTCTCATCGACATTATTGACCATCAGGTACCGGATATCCTTGTTCCTGACGTCAATTACATTGAAGAGGCATTTCACTGAGGGTATTGCAGCATCAAAGACATGATCCCAGTCCTGCCCTGCAGTTGAGAGAAAGATCCCAATCCGTTTTCCCTTTCGCTCCGGCTGGACAATAGGAAGTTTCAGGACGTACTTCCGCGATCGAAAGACCTGGGCACGGTCAATAAGTGCTTTTGCCTGGGCACAGATTCCCATACAGAAGATCGGGGCTGAGAGGATGATGATATCTGCTTTGATAATCGCTTCCTCCACCCAGACGAGATCATCCTTCTGGACACAGGTGTTTAGTTTCTCACAGGCATTACAACCCTTGCATGGGGCGATATTAATATCGGTAAGGGCGTACTTCTCGATTTCAACATCATTTTCTGTCAGCATGGCATCGAGTACCCAATCGAGGAGAGTCTCCGAATTGCCGTGGCGGCGGGGAGACCCTGCAAAAGCCAGGACTTTGATGGTCATACCTGTTGATCACCTCCCCTATACATAAAAACCCGTCGGAAGGAGACTGTTGGGACGAAGAAAGAACCATGTCTGATCGGATACAACCGATCAGCTGAATGCAAGCGGTACTGCCGGAGATCCTGATTGCAGCAGACCCAATCGCGGTGCTTCTGGTCCTGATTGCCACCGGGTATGCCGCGTTCCGCCTCGGCATCCTGGATCGGCATACAACACATACACTATCGGTATTTCTCCTGAATGTATCAATACCTGCCCTGATCATCGTCTCGATGCAGATGCCGCTTTCAGATGAACTCATCTCTGGCGCGGTCGTTTTCACTCTTGGCCTTTCAGTCTTCTATCTATTTTCTGTCACCATTGCCTATCTTGCCCGTTCAGCACTGCAGATGGATGCAGGCAGGGGCGGCGTCTTCTCATTTGCCATTCTCTTTGGAAATGTTGGGTTCATGGGATTTCCCATCTCTGCAGCTCTCTTTGGACCGGAGAGCATCTTCTATGTAGCTATCGCAAACCTTGCCTTCTATCTGCTCATCTTTTCAGCAGGTATCGTGATGATGACCGGGAAGTACGAATTCAACCCCCGTCTGCTGCTCAACCCGGGGATCATCGCAGCATGCGTCGGTCTCACCTTTTTCATGCTTGAGATCCGGATTCCCTCACCTCTTATCGATGGGATGAGCATTCTTGGCGGTCTGACGACCCCTCTTGCAATGGTGATTATCGGCTCTCTCCTTGCCACATTTCCTGTCTGGGATATGCTGGGAGATACAAACGTCTTCTGGGCGACCGTACTCCGCCTTTTTGCGCTCCCTATCGGTACATTTTTCCTCCTTTCCCCGCTCATCAGTGATCCTCTTCTCCTTGGAATACTGGTTATCCTGGCAGGTATGCCCGCCGGATCGATGACAGCCATCTTTGCAGATATCTACAGGGCAGATGAGCAGTTTGCTTCACAGCTTGTTTTCGTTTCGACTCTCCTCTCGCTTATAACAATCCCGATAATTGCGGCATTTCTTATCTGATCGGGCCTCCGGGTGTTGCTGCCTGCATAAACCGGTCCCTGATTTCGGTAGGTGAGAGCGGGATATTTGGTACAGCAGCGTTTCCGGGACGTATAATCACATGGATGAATCCTGGTCCCTGCGTCTTCTGCTGGATGGCAGCAACAAGTCTGTCCTCGTCCTGGACCTGCACGGTCTCTCTGATCCCGGCAGCACGGGCAACCTGGGCGAGATCAGTTGTGGCATACCCCTGTGTGATCTGGTCCCCGGTTGATCCGAAGGTGCCGTTGTCAAGGCAGATGATCGTGAGATTTCCAGGGGCAGATGATGCAACAACAGGGAGGATTGCAGATCCAAGGAGCGAGCCATCACCATCGATTACAATCACCTCCCGTTCGGTGCAGAGGGCAAGACCAAGGCCGATTGGGGTTGCCTGCGTGTAGGATCCAAGCATATAGAAGTTTTCTGGCCGATCAGCTACGGCATAGAGCTCTTTTGAAGGCACCCCGATATTGCTGATACAGAGAGATGAGCCAAGGTGCGGGGCGATAGCTGTGATCGCATCATATCGGGTCATATGCGGAGGCATAATATCTGATCCGGGAATATCCGGCACTATTCTTCTTCTGTCAGGAAAAGCAGGTGCAGGACAGCTTCCTTCCGAAAAACAGGCAGGCGATATCAGGGTTACGGTTGGGGTACCCGCAGCAAATGCCTGGTCTATCATATCTATCAGGTACGGAAGCTCCCCTGGTTTCATTACGGTTGCACAGGGAATACCAGCGCCCTTAAGAATATCCGGGATCCGGGAGTTGAATGGGATCTGTGCCGGGATCGCCTCTTTATAGACTCCCCGCCAGCTTGCAATGATTGGAAGCGGAAGATGAAACGTCCCCTGGAGCGAGAGGAGTGAGTTGAGCATGTTTCCAATACCTGAACTCTGGATCACCATTGCAGGCCGTTTCCCGGCAAGGAATGCGCCGGCTGAGATGCCGGTTCCATCCTCTTCGCGGAGGAGAGGGATCTCTGAAAATGATTGTGTGATCTCTGCACAGAGTTTCCCTGCACGGTCACAGGGGAGATGAGAGATGAGGTCGATATCTTCATCCCTCAATATTTCAAGGATTTCTTCTTCAATCATGTCTGCTCCTGTATGCATGATGGGAACTCCCCGGGTGAGATCGTCTCGCGTGGCATCACTGGAAACCTCTCTGGAACTGCTTTATATCCACCTCCGGTGATATTCAGAAATACACAGTCATTCTCTTTGATCAGGCGTCGATCAACTGCGGTGAGGAGGGCTGCACAGGCAACTGCTGCTGCCGGATCGGGATCAATTCCTTCTGTTTCTTCGAAAAGCCTGCCTGCTGAATCTGCATGACTGTTTGTAATCCCATACATCACGCCTCCACAGTCGGTAAGGGCATCAAAGAGGCCGCCGCGTATGGCATATGGCGGATTTCTGTTCGTCAGGACATCAGCATTGACCGCCTGAATCGCCTCTCTGGCATGCGGCATATCAAGTGCAGGATTGATGTCTCTGCGTTTGGCCTCCCAGGCTGAGACGAGCGGGATAAACGGGAGGTTCTGGGCAAGGTGAAGGCGTGGGAGTGTCTGTCCATACCTGCCATCACCGATCAGCCGGAGTGCCGCCTCCCATGCTGCAATCGCACCCGTGCCACTTCCGATAGACTGGATATAGTGATCCGGTATTGCTCCGATAGTGGCAGCGGCATCCAGGAAGACGCATCCCATGCCGTCACGCCGGGCAACGTTCTTTGCGCCGCCTTCCGGGGTATATCCGGGCAGCCTGCTGATCTGATCAGCAATCGCGATTGCATCGGAATAGTCACCGTCCACTGCGATCAGGATTGTTTGTTTTGAAGGTTGTGTGGTCCAGATCCGGGAACGTGACCGGGTTGGGACAACAACAAGTACCGGCTGCCCCATCAATTCTCCGACCTCGGCAAATGCCCGGCCGGTGTTGCCGGCAGAGGCAACGACAAGGGTGCCCCCGCCGGTTTCTTTCAGGCGTGACAGTGTTGGCCAGGCCTCAAACTCCTTAAACGAGCAGGTCGGGACATACGCCCCTCTCTCCGGTGCCCATCCTGCACATCCAATCCAGAGATCTGTTAGCCCTGCCTCACGGGCAAAGTCCGCCGACCGGAAGGTAACCGGACCGGCTCTGGTCATGGGTGGTTGGTGGACCGGGAGCCATCCGGCATACCGGAAGAGACCGGGGTCCTCCCTGATCTTCAGTTTTTTTTCGGAATAGACCGTTCTCAGGAGTCCTGGATGGCTCTCCGGGCAGGTGAGTTCACCCCGGTCAGGGAATGTGTCTTGACAGACCGGGCATTGGAGCAGGTGGCTCATAGCCCCTCCGGAAGAAGGAACGCCCCTGTGCTGATGCGTTCGGCAAGCCTCCTGCAGAGCCGCTCGGCACGGGTCCTGTTGGACTGGCGGAGTGTGATTGGAACCTCTTGGTTGAAGATCATCATTGATCCAAGATGTATGGTATATACTTCTCCCTCGCAGACTGAACCACATGCACCACAGGCAAGACAGCGAACGCGATCGATTGACTGGTCCTCCAGAATTGCTTCTGCAGGACAGATTGAACGGGCACCGCAGGGGATACATCCGAGACAGCGACTGGAATCGATATGGACACCACGGTCAGTCCCCTGCCAGACCCGGCCATAATGGGATGATACAATCGTTTTTCTGTCTTTGATCGCGGCAACAGGCAGCTCAATTGATTCATCAAGGGTTTTAAGGCAATCAAGTGATGCGGAGTCAAGCACCAGGATCGCAGCAGCAACAGAGGTAAGACATTCAGGTCCATCAGAGGTGATGAACCCCCCCATCATCCGGGTGTCCATTCCTGACATATCAGCAGAAACTGCAAGATTTGGCCGTTCCATTGTTGAGCGGGTCCCGGTCCCGGTAACTATACCGTTTGCGCCGTTAACAAGAATGGGGGTTCCGGGAGTGAGTGATCTGAGTGCGGGATCGTTTTGGATGGGGTTTATCTCACCGCAACCTGAGACCGATATCTCTCTGCAGGGTCCTAAAAGCCCGGTCACCGAGAATATAGTCCTTGTAATCCCGTGATCTTGAGAGAGATATGCAGTGTAATTTTTGTATGCTGCCCGTGTCGTATGGAGCCGGGCAAACGTGCATTCGGAGAGCGTGATATTATTCGTATACCGGCGGCCGTCTGCATCTGCTTCAACCTCTATCTCATTGCCTCCGACGAGATCGGCGAAGAGATGTCCTCCCCCGTATCGCTTATCCCTTGCTGCTGTCCCATAGATGATGCAGTCAACAAGGCCAAGCCGTTCGTTCGGACACGGCCCCGGATATGCCGGGACGCCGTTTAAAAGGAGTGATTTTGCTTTTCTGAATGTTTTCGGTGGTGCAACCGGCACCGTCAGGACGGCATATGTCCCCGACATTACACCACATGTCCCGCAGGTGACGATATCAACATCATCCACCGAGAACGTCTCACCCTCCCTGAGCCGTTTTTTATATTCAGCTCCGGGAATAACGATGGCGTTTCCCTCCCGGATTTTTTCGTTGATCTCTCTTTTTGTCTTCATAGGCCAATCCCCTCTACTCTGACACGGATTCCGTCTTCAGTTATTATAACCATATTGACAACACCCGTATGCGAGAGGCCCATGAGGCAGAGGCCGGGAAGGAACCTCTGCCTGAGTCCAAACGTAGGTTCACGGCCGTAGACCTCCGCGATCCCTTCAAAGGCATGGACATGGTATGCCCTGATATCCAGCGGTTCACCAGTACGTGCCTCAATTGGGCTTACCACATGGCAGGAGATGATCCCGGTTACCGGGTCTGCAGTCGTTACCCTGAGTGCATGAGTGATCGGGCACCCGGCACCAGCAGGTCTTCCAATGAGGAGATCGCCCTGTTGTATCTGCCATAATTCCACCAGATCAGGCCGGAATGGGACGATGTCCTTGCGTGTAGATGGTTCACCCGGGAGCGGGTGGAGGACGAAGTCGTAGGAGAAGCCAAGGAAATCTGATCCCGCATGGGTTGCTCTCCCAAAAATATACTCTGTGTTTTCTTTTTCATAAAAAGGACAATCCCTGAGCTTTTTTGATCCTGCTGCCAGGAGTGCACAGAAGGCAGTGCAGGACTCCGCCCCGCAGAGGCCGCAGTCCTTTCCAGGAGGTACCCAGTCCATGTTTTCATTCACCCCGGAAGAGCGTCCCGGCACCCTCAAGTTTTCGGATGACCCCGAAATGGTTCTCCCACCCGATCTCCTTCCTGCCGACACAGACGGTGCAGACACCAAGCGGGGGGCTTCCACGGAGCGTGACTGCCGTTTGGTCTGCGATCGGTGCAAGGCTATTGATTACCTTCATCAGGTATCTCAGTCCTGTGCCGATTGGGGCGTTCGTCTCGATGATCTCAACTCCTGGTGCCACATCCCGGATCGCCTCGCGGAAGACCTCTTTCTCTGCCTGCGAAACAAGATCGATCCTGGTGACGACCGCAACATCAGACAGCGCGATCATCGGGCTCATCTTGTAGGGCGAATGAGTTCCCGAGATCGCGGAGAGGACCGCGATTCCGAGTGATTCGGTTGTGTAAGGAGTGCATCTGAGACAGAGTCCGGCAGATTCGACGATCAGATAGTCTGCGCCCTCATTTCGGGCCCAGACGAGGGCGTCGGAGAGAACCATGATCCCGGCATGGTCCGGGCAGAGATCTCCTGAGATCACCTTTTTTGCAGGTATCCCGAATTCGCTGGCGATCTCTGTATCTTCGGCTGCATAGACGACATCGATCTTGAGGTAGGCGACCGATCTCTCCGGGAGATTCCTGATTATCTGGCGTATAATTGCGGTTTTTCCGGTGGAGGGCGGGCCGGCGACAATGATCAGCTTCATGCAGGAGATACCGCTTCGCTCAGGATCTCGCCTGACCTGAGCCTTTCCCGGAGATTGGAGAGGTACGCGTCAATCTCAGTGACATGTTTCAGAACCGACTCTTCAGATCCATCAGGCTCAAGGATTGTCTTCACTGCACCGTTCCCCATCACTATCCTTTTGTCTGACAAGAGTGAAACGAGCGGGTCATGGGTGACAAAGATGACTGACGTATTTGTCTCTTTGAGGCAGGTGATAACACGGTCACGGAAGATTCCTGCGTTCTCCACTTCATCGAGGAGGATGATCGGGGCATTTGAGATGATGACCGCATCAGCAACGAGGAGGGATCTCGTCTGGCCGCCGGAGAGAGAGGAGATCCGGCATTCGGGCCGGATCGGTTCCCCGGTGAACTCATTTGCAAGCCGGATGGCTTTCTCAATCAAATCGCAGTCTGAGATCTTCCGGGCACGAAGATGCATCTTCAGGAAATTTTCTACGGTCAAATCGGCAAGGCATTTCGTGGTCTGGGTGATAAGAGCGATCGGTTTTTTTGAAGGATCCCGGACACATGACTCCGGGGGGGGTGCGCCATCAAGGAGAATCGTCCTGCCGGTTGCAGTATCGCCCTGAGCAAAGACCTCGATGTCATTGATAAAGGCGCTTTTGCCGCTTCCTGTCGGCCCGACGATTGCCAGGGTGTCGCCGGGCCGGAGATGGAGTGCCTCAAAGGTTTCGGGATTGCCATTGCGATCATGGCCGGGGAGGATGGTGATCGTGTGCATGAATATTTCTTCGTCCCTGAGAAGAGATAATGGTTTTCCTTATTTGGGCTATTAATGATATTTTGAGATAAAAATTTGATGAAAATTATCTCTTAAGATAAAAAATTATAGACTATGGGTGGCTCGTTCTCCTGCCGTTTCGTCATGGATACAAAAGGGGTTACTTCTGGTAACATATGGCTTTGATATCAGGTGGTCATATCGAGTGAAGCGAGGAGCCGATCGTTGAAGAAACGGGATATTTCAGCCTGAAGCTTCCTTATCTGGATTGCTTTTGCGGTATCTTCTGCGAAATAGAGGATCCCCTCCCTGCCCTTTATACACTCTGTCAGAAGTCTGGTTTTACCTATCCTGCGCCGCCCGTACAGGATGATCAGATGTCCTCCCTCTCCTTGCCACTCCTCTTCCAGGAGTGCTGTTTCGGCTTCCCAATCTAAATAAACTCCTAATCATAATGAGTACTAATCCAGAATAGTACTAATCAGGATTAGAGATCCTGCTCCTGCTCATCTGAAAAGAGATGTGCAACTGCGGCCTCAGTCGTCTCCCGTCCTTTCGGCGTCCGTTTTATAAACCCGATCCGGATCAGGTACGGCTCATATACCTCTTCAATCGTCCTGACTTCCTCGCCGATCGAGATGGAAATGGTCTTCACCCCAACCGGCCCTCCTCCAAAGTCGCGGGCGATCACCGTTATGATCCGGCGGTCAAGGTCATCAAGGCCGAGCGGATCGATTCCGAGAATGCCAAGTGCCAGATCTGCTGATTCCTGTGTGATTGATCCGTCTCCTCTGACCATTGCATAGTCACGGACACGCCTGAGGAGCCGGTTGGCTATCCGGGGTGTTCCCCGGCTCCGCTGTGCGATCTCAAGCGCTCCTTCTTCAGAAACCGAAATCTTCAGTATGGCGGCTGATCGCTTGACAATCGAGAGAAGATCCACGACATCATAGAGGTTCAGGCGGAAGATGAAGCCGAACCGGTCCCTGAGAGGAGATCCCAGGAGCCCGACACGGGTCGTTGCACCGATAAGGGTGAAATGATCCAGGGGAAGCTGGATTGCCCGTGCACCCGGCCCCTCTCCGATCATCACATCGATTGAATAGTCTTCCATTGCAGGATAGAGGATCTCCTCGACGATAGGGTTTAACCGGTGGATCTCGTCGATAAAGAGCAGGTCGCCCGAGGAGAGTGCTGTCAGCTGGGCGGCGAGATCACCTGGCTTATCAAGAACGGGCCCGGTGGTGCTCCGAATTGCAGATCCCATCTCCCGGGCGATGATCTGGGCTAGCGTTGTCTTCCCAAGCCCGGGCGGGCCTGAAAACAGGATATGATCCAGTGTTTCACCCCGGATCCTGGCTGCCTCAATTGCGATCCTGAGCGCCTCTTTGATCTGGTGCTGGCCTACGAACTCATCCAGCCGGGCTGGCCTGATTGCCGGGTCATCTATCTCGTCTTCAAATGCATGGGGTGCAATGATCCGGTCAGTCATGACGATCTCTCCTTGATCTGCTGGAGTGCTGCCTTTATAATAGCCTGCACGGTTCCAATATCATGTTTCTCTATCACGTCTTTGACCGCATCCTGTGCCTCACGCTCAGAGAAGCCAAGAGAGACAAGCGCTGAAATTGCATCTGAAGCAGGAACGTGTTCCTCAATTTCGGTAAATGTCACTCTTTGTTTCTTCATCGTCTCCTTAAGCTCAAGGATCAGCCGCTTTGCACTCTTTGGTCCAATACCTGAGATCCTGGTCAGCGCCCGTTCGTCATCATGCACGATCGCCATTGCAAACTGCTCAAGAGAGATCTGTGAGAGGATATTCAGTGCAATCTGGGGTCCGATACCAGAGACATTGATTAAGATCTGGAAGAGTTCGCGTTCATTCTGTCTGCTGAACCCATACAGTGTAACAGCATCCTCCCGAACGACAAGCTGGGTGAATAGTTTCACCTGGTCACCTGCATCCCTGATATCTTTCAGAGTGGGCTGGCTCGCTAAAACGAGATATCCGATCCCTCCGACATCAATGACAGCAGATCTATCTGAAACCGAGGTCACTGTTCCGATGATGTGTGCAAACATGCTGTTCACCGCAGGGTATTGATATGACAGAGGGCAATCGCAAGCCCGTCTGCTGCATCGTCCGGTCGCGGCACAGTTTCAAGCCTGAGGAGGCGGCGTACCATATCCTGCACCTGATCCTTCTTCGCCCGGCCTGATCCGGAAACTGCCAGTTTGATCTGGTTTGGTGTATACTCAACGATCTGTACTCCCTGCTCCGCAGCAGCCAGAAGGATAACGCCCCGTACCTCGGCGACCCTGATGGCTGATGTGACATTTTTTGTGAAAAAGAGTTCTTCAACTGCAATTTCATCAGGTGCATATTCGGTAAGGAGTGTTTTGACCTGGAGATAAATTTCATGAAGACGATGGCCTGTCGTCCACTCGCGGGATGGGGTCTCGATGCACCCGTAGGAGATGGGCCGGATTTCCCGGTCAATCTTTTCGATAACCCCGTACCCAACTCGTGCTATCCCCGGATCAATCCCGATAACAATCATGATCGTATGGATCTTCCGCTCTTATGGTAAATACGGTTATCCCGCGGGGTGTGAAAGTGAACGGTGTGCTAGAGAATTATCCGGATATGATCCGCGCCGGAGATCTGGCCCGGTGATTGCAGGCTGCGGTGAAAGTATATCTGTGTTCCTTCTCCCGCGCATACAGGCACCACCTTCTCCGTTTGGGCCAATGCCTGTCCTGCCCACCTGCAGTACCGTTGAGGTGGTGCCCCCAAACGATCATCTGCTGCCCGGCAGAAATGCCATGAAGAAAAGAGTATTTGGCAATCTATAACGCGCCAATGTGTCGAATTACTCTTCACCCGAGGTAACCCTCCCGACTGTCCCGTCAGTCAGCCGGACTTTGATCCCATGGTGATGATATGGAGATGTGGTCAGGATTGCAGCAACGGTCCCCTTTGTTATCTTCCTGCTCCGCTGGTCTTTTTTTAAAATCACGCTGACCTGTGATCCAATTGAAATATCGGACCGGTTTCTGCCGTTCATCAGGTAGTATTTCATTTGTTTAAAAATAAAGGGATCATCAGCTGCAACCGAAATCACGGTATCTTCTCTGGAATTCTCCTGTATAGAGGGTGGATCATACCTGCACCACGCGATTGCAGCCCTCACAGGATCACGTTTGAGATATCGCGGCAGCACAACTGCAGGTTAAATCAAAAGAGCGCCCCTTCAATCACCTGGCAGATGCCTGAAGAATATGTAATTCTTATACTCCGCGAAAAGGGGGAATCGGCCAGGCACCGGATCAATGAGCAGGCATCCCCTCATCCTGAAAAGACGAGTGTAAGGACAGAGGGAATCGGTAGCTGCTGTCCTATTACTCAATCTTAGGAAGCCCTGTTCGGATCGCCTCAAAATCCTCTTCTTGTGCATCGATTTCAAAGAGCATGGTACCGTACTTCGGACATATTTTTGTAAACGGTATGAGTATTTTCTGTTTTTTTATCTTCAGGCCAACGAACATCGGTTTTTCAAGAAGCATACTGAGCCCACGGAATTCAAAACCCGGGTGCATCTCGTATTGTTCTTTGGAATTTTTCCTGACATATTCATTCACATCGTCTGGCTGTACATCCATCAGCAGAACCGCACCGCCAAGGTTATTGATGCACCGTTCTTTCATATAGATCTGTTCGTCATTTCATGAATAAATATGCTTGTGTGCTGCCGGATAGAGACAATGACCAAATCTTCTCCTCTTCAAAAACGGGAGATTCTCCATTACCTTTCTAAAACTGATGTAGGGAGCGTCAGGTAGAAATATTACAACAGAGAAGAGTTTTCTATGCCGGCACCCCTTGTTGGACGGAAATTTGGAGTGAACATCATCGAACCACCTGATCTGGTTCGGTGTCAGGGAATCAGGGTCCTTGGAATATCCGGTTCAAGCCGCCAGGATGGCGGACTGAGCAAATCGGAACGTATGCTGAAACGGGCTCTCCAGAAGTACGAGTTTTATGGATGCACAACCGAAATCATCAGGTTGAAGGATTTGAAGATTTATCATTGTGAAGGAAATTATTCTGAAGACCCCTCATATTGCATCTATCCCTGCATGACATCCCTGAAATATCTGGATGACCAGATGCAGACGGTCTACGATGCTGTGCTTGCTTGTGACATCCTTGTCCTGGCTTCACCCATCAGGTGGAACAACCATTCTGCCCTTGTTCAGAAATTTGTTGAACGGATGAACGCTGTTGAGAACCAGTATTCATGGTATGGCAACCGGATGATCCAGAACAAGGTTGCGGGGCTGATCATCATCGGGCATGTTGACGGGATCCAGCATGTGGCAGGTAACCTGCTGAACTTCTTCTCATGGCTTGGATTTTCTATACCTGATGTGGCGATTACTTCATGGGTGGGGGAGAATGATGAGGATACAACCCATGACTGGGAGAAGATCGAGGCAAATCCCTATACCCAGGAGGATCTTGTGAATATGGTCAATAGCTCGCTTCGTCTGGCCTGCTCGCTGAAAGATCTTTGAATCTTTCTCTTTTCTTGAGGGCGTGTCTTTTCCAGACTTTATTCAGGCAGGATGTCTGTGAGATACGTTGTGGTCGTTGATACAGGTATTGCTCCCGGGATAGTTCCGGATGCTTTCTCTCCCAAACGTCTGCCATGACAGGTTGGACTGGCTTCATCAGATCAGGATGATTATAACTTCGGTTCGATAAGAGCAGAATAATCTTCTGTCAATTTTCTGATATCCCGGATCTTTCCGTTTGCGGCTTCAAGAATAGAGAGCACTTCGAGGTATCGTGAATCGCCACTCTCACCAATCTCTGCAATCCGTTCCAGGTAGAGGGTGTATTCCAGATTCAGTGCTCTCCGCAGTTCATTGTCACGTGCACGCAGGGAATGAATTGTATCCCTGGTTGAATGGGGGAAGTTCTTTGCAAGCTCCTGCATATTCCCGTGGAAGATCCGGTATATACCACGAATAGACTCTACCTGATCTTTTGGGAGGGGGTTTCCTTTTCGATGAACGTTTCGCCCGACTTTTGCAAGGTCTCGTGAGAGATCGCCCAGGCGTTCGAGTTCATTAGATATCCGGACAAGAAGGACTGTCTGTTTTGCCTGTATTTCATTCAGAGCTAGCTTTGATATTTTGAATGTTGCCTTTTCAATCTCTTCATCAAGGAAATCATTGACGAGTTCGAGTTTTCCCGCTCTTTGATATGCCCGTTCGATATTATCTGCCGTGAAGACCACTATCGCGGCATCAAAGGCATGTTCGGTTATCATATAAAGATACTTGACCTCCTCCTCGATGAGTGGGAGCACATCGTATACCTTTTCAGGCAACTGCTCAGGGATAGCCACCGTCCGGAAGAGGATCTCCTCCTCTTCACCCGGTATAATCCGTGTGACCAGGCGTGAGAACGGGTGGATTGCAAGGATGAAGATCGCTGAGGTAACAACATTGAATATAAGGTGTGCATTTGCCACCTGTCGCGCTTCATCTCCACCGATCCAGGCGATAGTGGAGATAAACGGGGCAAGGAATGGCAGGATGAGCAATACCCCGCCAATATTAAAGAGGGTATGTGCCGCTGCCGCCCGCCGTGCAAACAGGTCGAGACCGCGTGAAACAAAAAGTGCTGTCGTTGTGGATCCGATGTTGGCTCCAAGAAGGAACGGGACTGCTTCGGGCATTGAGATCATCCCTTCCTGTGCCAGGATGACAACAAGCCCGGTTGTTACCGCACTTGACTGGACTGCAGTGGTGACCAGAAAGCCAACAACGATCGCAAGCGGGAGAAAAGCGATGCTTGAGAGGACCTCAAGGAGGACGGGGTCGTCCTTATAGGGCTCAATGCCAAATGATACGAGCCAGAACCCAAAAAAGACAAGCCCGAAATAAAATACTGGTTTTCCGAGAAATTTGAATCTTCCGCCAAAAATTCCGATCAGAAATCCTGCAAGGATGAAGAAAGGTCCGAGTGTATAGAGCTGGAATGCAACAAGCTGGGAGGTAATGGTGGTTCCTATGTTTGATCCGATGATGATCCCGAGGCTCTGGAGAAACGAGATCGTCCCGCTGTTAACCAGGTTTATCGAGATCACCGTCGTTGCCGCACTCGATTGCATGAGTGCGGTAATCCCGGCGCCGAGAAGAAGGCCGTTGTACCGGTTTGTTGTGAGTTTACCAAGTACAGCCGCAAAACGCTTGCGGGCAACTGCCATGATCTCTTTGCTGAAATTCTCAATACCAAAGAGGAAGAGAATAACTCCGGGAACAACGGTGAAGGCAAGCTCCCAGTCAGTAATCATGGTCAGGGTAACAATTGTTTTCGTGATAAAAAAAGATATTCTATCTTCGGATCATCGTTCCGACGCCCTCGTCAGTGAAAAGTTCAAGTATAAGGTTATGAGGGGCGTTCCCATTGATAATATGGCAACGCTCAACTCCGTTTCTGGATGCATAGATACATGCTGCCAGTTTTGGGATCATGCCGCCCTGGATGGTTCCATCCGCTATCATCGATTCCACCTCTTCAAGGGTAAGCCGGTGGTATATATGCGTCCTTGCAGCATCCATGACACCGTCAACATCGGTGAGTGAAACAAGTTTTCCTGCATCAAGGGCGACTGCCAGTTCACCTGCCATCGTATCTGCATTGATATTGAGGTTTCTTCCCTGTTCATCGATTGCAAGCGGTGAGACAACCGGGATATATCCTGAATCAAGGAGTGTCCGGAGAAGGCCCGGGTTCACCCTCCGGATCTCGCCGACAAACCCGAGATCGACTACTTCTTCGCGATCTTCAATCATCACCTTCTGCGCATCCATCTTCCGGGCAATTACGAGATTCCCGTCATTTCCTGATATCCCAACGCCGCGTGCTCCATTCTGTGCAATCAGGGAGACGATGGTGTTGCTGATCTTTCCGGCCAGTACCATCATCGCGATCTCAAGAGTGTCCTTATCAGTTACCCGAAGTCCGGCGACAAACTTGGGTTCCTTCCCCATCGCCTTCATCTTCTCAGTGATCTCAGGCCCTCCACCATGAACTAAAACGACACGCATCCCGATATAGTGCAGGAGGACAGCGTCTTCAATGACGGTATTCATGATTGTCGGGTCGACCATCGCATGGCCTCCGAGTTTAATCACGATCGTCTTTCCATGGAACTGCCTGATATAGGGGAGGGCCTCCATCAGGACATTTTCGCGTTTCATGTCGTGTACTTCCCGTTAATCTCAATATATTTCTCTGTCAGGTCGCATCCCCAGGTGGTTGCACTGGCTGAACCGGAGTCCAGATCAAGTAAGAATACGACTTTATCGCCTTTCATCGCAGCTTTTGCTCTGGCAAGATCTGCAGTGATCTCCCCTTTCTGTAACAGAGGGGCCTGCTCTTCACCGGTTCCAATCCAGAGGGAGAGATCAGGTATCTCGAAATCAACTCCCGCATATCCTGCCGCTGCAACGACGCGACCCCAGTTAGGGTCCTGCCCATAGACTGCCGTCTTCACAAGCGGGCTGGTTACGATGGTTTTTGCAATCCGTTCAGCATCATCTTCATTTCGTGCACCGGAGACAATAACTTCGATGAGCTTTGTTGCACCTTCTCCATCCCGTGCGATTGCCTGTGCAAGCTGAATACAAGCCGCGTTAAGGATCTCCTGAAATTCTCCTGGATCGACCATCCCTGCTTCGCCAGTCGCTGTCAGGAAGACACAGTCATTTGTCGAGACATCGCCATCGACTACGATCCTGTTGAAGCTCTGCCTGACCGCGGTCTTCAGGGCATCCTGCAGCTCCGGGTGGGCGATCTCTGCATCAGTATAGATGAACGCTAGCATTGTTGCCATGTTTGGTGCGATCATCCCGCTTCCTTTTGCAATCCCCCCGATTGAGCACCCGTCACCGTGGATAAGGACATGCTTCTCCACAAGATCAGTTGTCATAATAGCCTGTGCAGCCTGCATTTCAGCAGCTGCCGATGATGACAGCTGCAGCGATCCCGCTTGCCGGCGGATAATGCCAAGGTCGAGGTACCTCCCGATAACACCGGTGCTGGCCACTCCGATCTGCAGGGGATCGACTCCAAGTGCAAGAGCGCCGATCTCTGCCATCTCCTCTGCATCAGCTCGGCCGCGCACACCGGTAAATGCATTTGCACACCCCGAATTTGCGATGATACCCTCGATATGTCCTTGTTTCATCCTCTCTGCCATCAGATCAATGACAGGTGCGCGGACACGGTTCTGTGTGAAGACTGATGCGAGTGAACCGGATGCCCGGATCACCGCAAGCCCGTATTTTCCTTCTTTGATCCCGGCTGCCTCAACTCCTGCCACGCCACAGATGCTCTTCAATCGGCATCCGCCTCCTCTTTTTTCCGCCCGATGCCCTCGATAATGTCAGCCCGGGTAACGATACCGACCAGTTTTCCATCTCTCAGTACTGGAAGGCGGGCGATGCCCTCTCGGAGCATGATTCGTGCCGCCTCTTCGATAGAATCGTCAGCATCCACTGTAATAATCGGGTAGCTCATCTGCGAACTGACCGATCGGGAACCGATATGGGACAGGGCTTCCTTTGTCCTTTCCCAGTTGAAGAATTCACGGATCGGGATTTCAATTACTTCAAGGGGTGAGGGGAGCCAGAGGTCTTCGCTAGGTTCCTTCGTCTCAAGCAGTGCCAGAATATCTGATTCTGTGATCATCCCGATCAGGTTCTCTCCATCCATTACCGGGAGCCCACCGATTTTATTTTCGCGAATGATACTTGATGCAGTCCGGATTGTATCTTTTGCCTGGATGGTCACCGGGTTTTGTGTCATGACGTCTTCTACCTTCATATGTATACCTCATGGTGCAGCTGCAGGGAAGAGGAGACCGGCAGTTTCATCAAACCCACAGATGATGTTCATATTCTGTACTGCCTGGCCGCTTGCTCCTTTCATCAGGTTATCGATTGCAGAGATAGCAACGATTCTCCGCCCCCCCTCTTCGACCTCGAATGCGATGTCACAGAAGTTTGTCCCACGGACGTTCGCCAGTCCCGGTGCCTGGAGTCGGATGAAGGGTTCATGCTGATACATATACCGATAGAGTCTCCTGATTTCATCTGGTGTCACCGGCCGCTCAGTGATGATATGAGCCGTTGTCAGGATACCTCGTGTCACCGGGACAAGGTGTGGGGTGAAATGGACGCTCGCTCTTGATCCAAGTCTGGCAATCTCAAGTTCCATCTCAGAGAGGTGACGGTGGGCTGTCCATTTATACGGGCCGATGTTATCTGCTACATTTGGATAATGGGTTGTTTCAGATACGGTGTCTCCGGCTCCCGAAACACCGGTTTTTGAATCAAAGATGATGCTGCGTGCAAGATCTGCAACGGGAGCTGCCGCAAGTATCGCACCTGTTGGAAAACAACCGGGGTTTGCGATAAAGGATGCCCCACGGATTTCATCACGGTGGAGCTCAGGGATGCCGTACGGTGCTTCGAAATATGCTGTGTGGGAGACTCCGTATATTTTTTCATATATCTCCTGTGGAAGCCGATAATCTGCAGAGAGATCAATTGTTTTGATCCCACGAGTGTGAAGTGACCCTGCATAGCCCATAGCAACAGTATGGGGGACTGCAAGAAAGACAACATCCGCATCGATGTCATCTGCACCCGGGTTTGTGTAGTTGAGATCAACAAAACCCTTCAGGTGTGGCTGATCAAGAGAGACAGCTGTTCCTTCCAGCTTTCGGGATGTGGCACAGACAAGCTCTGCATGAGGGTGCAGGGCAATCAACCGCATCAGATCGCCGCCCGCGTATCCGGACGCACCGATGATCGCAATATCCATACATGCTATCTTGCAGACACAGGATAAAGGGTTTTATGGTGGCGGGTGCTGAACAACCATATTCAGCCGGTACTGTCGTCTTCAGTGCGCCCGAGGAGGTCAATTCCCAGCCTTTCGATCTCATCGCGCGATTCCAGCTTCTCCAGAAGGTCTGCCGGGAGCCCGGACTTACCGAGTTTCGCACCGATATAGGCACCACAGATGAATCCCATGGTATCTGCGTTTCCTCCTGTATGGGATGCTATTGAAAGGAGCTTGTCAGGGTCCTGGATCCGTGCAGAGAGGAAGAAAGCGAGGGGGATTGTCTGATAGACTGAAATATCGCTTCCGAGACGCTCATACGCCCCCTGGATACTTATTCCTTCTTCATTTGCCAGACGGAGAGCTTCTCTAACCCGAACTCCCAGGAGTTCATCCTCACGCAAAGCGGTTTCTGCCGCATGAAGAAGCGGTGATGACTCGCCGGCCAAAGTCGATCGGATCAGAGTGGCAACGGTTACCGCGCCGGCGAGGGCGCCCGGATGATTATGGGTAACGCTGCATGCGACGATGAGCCGTTCAGTGCATTCGATTGGATCGGTATATGCGAGCGCAAATGGCACAGCAAGCGGAATACACCCAGCGGTTGCAGAATGAACTGCCGCTTCTTTCCAGGGCCGGCTTTTGAGACGCTCGCAGAAGGCATGAATTGCGGAATCAGGGAACCGGAACCTGCCGGAATCTGAGAGGTCCTTCAAAGCGGTTGCATATGCATCTTGTGAAAACCCAGAACCCGCAATAAGTGTACCGGCAATCATCATTATCTGGGTATCGTCAGTATACTGGCCCGGCGCAAGTGAATCATTTGGATGACCTTTATATGCCTTCCGGAACCCACGGAGAGGTGCATGAAGGCGGGGGGGTGCTGTTTCATTCGGCATGCCGAGTGCATCCCCGAGAGCTGCCCCAAGGAGACATCCTTTATATTGTTCAAGCATCTGATGAGAGTTGCTCTTCAAGATGATAACCCTTGCTGGCCGCTTCGGTGGAAGGGCTACCACCAGGAATGAGCCTGTTCTGCCGGCTCGATGAGGGAAGGCTCATCTGGTGCAGCCGGATCGTTAACGCGCCGCGATACTGCCACCATCTCCATCTTTTCCACAATCGGTACCGGATTCATACCGTATATCCATGCTACTTCACCGGATGGGGAAAGGATGTATGGCATTCTGGAATGGATCTGGCGAACCGGATCGGCTGCATCAGTCGTGATGATACTGAATGCATTCGTATCGTTGAAATACATGCCTGCAAATGATACAATCACAGAACCAGGAAAGAAAAAATAATAGGGCTGTTTTCTTACTCCTTCCTGTTTCCATTCATAAAATCCGGTTGCAGGGATTGCGCAGCGCTCTCCTCTGAGATATTTTGTACCTTCCAGACTTTCCAATCGTGTATTAATCTGCCGTGATCCGTCATGCCGCGGGACACCAAAGACCGCAGTGTGCAGCTGATGATTGGTTGTTATGATCGGGAGGAGCTGGCCGGGTGCGGCATTAAATCGTTGAGCAGGCTCAGGCACAGAAAACCGCTCAGCGAGTATTTTTGTTCCTATGAGAGTATAGCGTGAACACATAATACCGGAAACACCTTGTGATAGTATTCTTCCTCCCAGTATTATTCAGGGAATGAGATTTCTCTCTTTGTATGAAATGGAAAAAAAAGGTTAGATCTCCTTGAAGCAGAGATACCAGTCTTTGCACTCGTATCCCTCCCTGTCACGGATCTCTGCCTGTTCAACCGTCTTTGGCGGTGGTACCACGACCTTGTCTCCCGGCTGCCAGTTGGCGGGTGTAGCTACACTATATCTGTCACTTGTCTGGAATGCTTTTAAGAGGCGGACAAGTTCGGGGATATAGCGGCCATTTGAGAGCGGATAATACAGGATGCCCCGGATAACCATCGATGGGTCTATATAGAAGACAGCACGGACGGCAGCTGTGGTGCTCTGGTCTGGATGGACCATACCAAAGAGCGATGCAACTTTCATGTCAAGATCAGCGATCACCGGAAACGGGATTGTTACTCCCATCTTCTCTTTGATATTCCTTACCCATGCGAGATGGGAGTGGATGCTGTCAATAGAGAGACCGACAAGCTGGGCATTGAGTTTCTGAAATTCGGTGTCCGCTTCTGCAAGTGCCATGAATTCAGTTGTGCAGACCGGCGTGAAGTCCGCCGGGTGTGAAAAGAGAATCACCCATTTCTTGTCCCGGTAATCTGAGAGCTTCATCATTCCCTGTGTTGTAACCGCCTCAAAATCGGGTGCAACTTCTCCGATCCTTGGCATGGCAGGTGCACAATCACAGTAGATACCCATATCTTCACACATAACAATCACTTTTTCATAACTTCTTCCATTGCAGCTTTTCCATGGACATATGCGGGCATGCCGGAGAGCATGAAGGTGACCCGGAGGCCTTCTTCAATCTGCTCCCTGGTAACCCCGAGGTTCTTTGCACCTGCAAGCTGGGCGCGAACCGCATGTTCATCCCTGAGAGCAGCTGCAATTGCGATCGCAATCACCTTCTTGGTTTTTCGGTCAAGGGCGCCATCTGCCCAGATGTGCTGGTCAAATTTCAGGACCATTTCTGCCATTTCAGGCTCTTTCTCCATCAATTCACGAAAGAAGACCGGAACTTTCCCGATTTTTTCTTCCAGTGACTTGAGATCATCTGCCTGTTTGCCCATGGCACTCACTCCTGCAGTTCCATGGGCTGGCCGCAACAGATTAATTCGCCGCCGCCAACTTCTTTGACTTCGACGACATTTCCGCAGATCTCGCATATGAAGACCTGCCCTTCATCGCTTACATTTACCATAATGTTCACCAAATTATTTTTTTCTCTTCAAGCGGTTCTCTCCTGTATAATTGTTATGCAGGATTCAAATGTTTGATTCGCCGCGTTTTGGAGGCTTGTTTACATCTTCTGCAGTCTTAATGTCGGGCCTGATGTGTGTCATCGGGAAACACTGGTACTCTGCACATTCGCAGGTTGGGCATTTTCTCAGGTCTTCTTCGACCTTTGGGAGCGTCATCTCTGCACCACAGTCGATGCAGACATACTTTCCGGGCTGTGCTTTTGTTCCTGCTTTCACAATGTGACCTTCTGGATTAGACATTCGTCGTTCACCAAATCCAGAATGGGTCTTGCCGATATTTAACTATTGTGAAGGTGACCAGATACATTGGGGGTTACGGATTCAACACTTTTATCAGGGTTGATCACGATTAGGTCACATGGAATGCCGTCTGGTTGCTCTTCTTGGAAGCCCGAGAAGAGAAGGAAATACCGCAAAACTTCTCCAGGAAGCTATACGCGGAGCAGAAGATTCCGGGTGCGCTGTCAGGACTGTCTGGGTGCCCGGCCTCCAGATAAAACCGTGCATGGAGATATTTGCCTGCAAAAAAATGCCCGCCTGTGCAATCAAGGATGAGATGCAGGAATATTACGACATGATCAGGGAAGCTGATGGCCTGATTGTTGCAACCCCTGTGATGACGATGGGTGTGCCCGGTGCGCTCAAGTCATTTATTGACCGGTTCCAGGTTTTTTACATGGCTAAGTATGAGCGAAAGGAGCCTTTGATTACTCCTGAGCAGAGGAAAGTCAGGAGGATGCTCCTTCTCTCTATTGCAGGAATGAATATTAAGAACCTGTTTGCCGGTCTTCTCCAGACGATGCATGCCCTTGGGGAGATCATCGACTGCCCGCTCTCTGATACCGTGCTCCGTGATGATATGGATACCATTCAGGATCTTGCTTTGCGTCCTGAAGTATTGGGAGAAGCATATGCAAAAGGATATGCCCTCGCAGAAGCGATACAAAAAGCGAAATCAGAAGTGATACAGGCTCAGAAATAACCCTCCTGGTGGAGTGAACAAAACCCCCTCTCTGAGACGATAATGTGATCAATGAGGCGGATCCCAAGGACATCCCCGGCCTGAGAGAGCTTTTTTGTAACGGCAATATCATCAGAACTCGGTACCACGTTTCCTGATGGATGATTATGCATCAGGATGATCGAAGCAGCACGGTCGGTGATCGCATCGGCAAAGACCTCGCGGGGATGAATCTGGCTCTGGTTCAGGATTCCTTTGGTGATAATTCTCTTTTTTATCAGTTCATGTGCTCCGTTTAAACTGATGCAGATGACATGTTCCTGCTGTTCATGCCGAATATCCTCAGCAAAAGGGAGTGCCTCCTCCGGCGAAGTGACTTTGGGTCGAAAACAGGTATTCTGATACCTCCGTGTGAGTTCAAATGCGGCAAGAATCTGACATGCTTTTGCCTCGCCAACACCCGGGATTGCTGTCAGGTCGTCACATGAGACTGAGAGCCCCCACTTATCAAGGCAGCAGCAGATCTCTGTTGCAAGTGCCGATACATCATGGCCTCTGACGCCACGGCCGATGATTGCTGCAATAAGCTCCTGGTTGGAGAGCGCAGGGGCGCCTCTTGACCTGATCCGCTCGCGCGGCCTGTCAATCTCGGGAATCTCCCGTAAAAGACGTGGTACCGTTTGAATTTTCATATAACTATAGTATTTGGGATGGTTTGGGTTAAGCATGTCGTTCGGTACATTCAAAACATTTTTCTTGATCAGATGCTATTGATCTGCTATGGCAACAGAAGAAGATATCATGGAAGCGTTCGCAGGCGAGTCGCAGGCGAACAGAAAATATGCGATCTTTGCTGAAAAGGCTAAGGAAGAGGGACTAGCCAATGTGGCACGTCTATTTCGTGCAGCTTCCCAGGCAGAAGAGATTCACGCACGTCGTCTCCTCAGGATTGCAGGGTTGATCCAATCAACGGCAGACAATCTCTCGTCTGGTATTGAGGGAGAAACACACGAATTCATGACCATGTACCCAGAATTCATTGAACGGGCGAAGGCTGAGGGGAGAAAAGACGCCGAGATCACCTTTACCCATGCAATGAAGGCAGAAGAGGTGCATGCTGACTACTATAAAAAAGCACTCGAAGCGGTTTCAAAGGGAGAGGATCTCAGTGCCGGTGAGGTGAAACTCTGTCCGGTCTGTGGAAACATCGCTCTTGATGAGGTTCCCGAGAAGTGCCCGATCTGCGGTGTTCCGGGAGCCAGTTTCCTGCCAGTAGAATAAATCCCAACAACCTCTCTTTTCCCAATTAATGCCCGAGACAAGAAAAGCTTATTATCAATCTCTTCCTACGCAGGTATTGTGACTCTGCAGTGGGAATCAATCGATCGTGTCTCTCTTGGCGTTGTCGCTCTGATCATCCTGCTGACATTTATTGTATTTTTTCCGCTTCTGAAAGTAGTGGTGCTTGCCCTTTCGCTTGCGATCGTTTTGATCCCCTATCATGAAAAGCTCATCTCATCAATATCCCCTGCCATCTCAGCATTTGTTCTCACACTCCTGGTTGTAATGCTGGGTCTCCTGGGAGTCACACTCACCATCCATACGCTCTACAATAATCTGGATTATCTTCTCTATCTCATCAATACAATAATTAAAGGTTTTACCGGTACAGCAGGCAGTTTCCTGCATCAGCTTCCAGATCTCGGATTTGAAAAAATGATAGAAAATCTTTTCATATCTACTGAAGATGCACTCTACTCGTATATTGTCATGATTCCGGGTATAGCATTTGACCTCTTAATCTTCTTTGTATGCCTCTCTCTTTTCATCTATCTGGGTCCTGATGTTGGTGTACAAATCAACAGGATCATCCCTGACCGATCCCGCGAAAACCTTATGATGATATGGAGGAGAGCCTTTGACACACTATACTCAATATATATTGTCCATGTTATCATCGCTATCCTTACATTATTACTGGCAATTCCATTCTTCTGGCTACTCGGGTTTGAGGAATGGGTTTTTTTATCAATTCTTTGCGGTATCTTTGCCTTCATTCCTTTTCTTGGTCCTTCTGCGCTCCTCGTTTTCCTTGGGCTCTATTGCCTTGTGATTGGGGATTACCGGACACTCATCCTGCTCCTCTTCGTCGGATACCCGCTTCTTGGTATCTTCACTGATATGTATCTCCGGCCTGTGCTGATGGGGAAAAGGGTACAGATCAATGCAGTCATCATCTTCATTGGATTCTTTGGGGGATTGATCGTTATGGGGATTGTAGGGTTCATCCTAGGACCTTTCCTCCTCTCCCTGATTGTCGGTGGATTTCATATGCTGGTCAGGGAGCTTGATATGGTCGCAGAATCACCCGGTGACACTCCTGCTCCCAAAGGATAATGTGATGGAAACGCAATGCAAGAAGTATGAGCACTATCACCGTGTACTCGACCGAGCGATGTCCGTACTGCGCAATGGTGAAAGCGTTCCTCAGAAAGAGAGGAATTGATTTCACCACGATTGATGTTGGGAAAAAGGAGAATATCGAGGCGGCAAAGGAGATGATCCAGATCTCTGGCCAGCGAGGAGTGCCAGTCACCGTCATCGATGGTGAAGTGATTGTCGGGTTTGATACAACGCGGTTTAACGAGATCTTTGGATCTGATCAGATAGATGATGAATATGATCTGATCATCATCGGTGCAGGTCCTGCGGGTCTTACAGCTGCTGTCTATGCGGCACGGAAGATGATGAAAACTCTTGTAATCTCTGAGAATATCGGTGGTCAGTCTAACGAGAGCTGGGCGATTGAAAACTATATGGGATACCTGATGATAACCGGCAGTGAACTGATGGCGAAGTTCGAAGAGCAGGTAAAATCACAGAGTATCAACCTCGAACTTGATAGAGTCTCCGGGATCTGGAAGAGAGAGGATGATTGGTTTGGTATCGAGACTGAATCTGGTTTCAGCTATACGACTCGTACTGTTGTGATCGCAACAGGAAAACACCCCCGGATGCTTGGTGTCGAGGGAGAGAGCACCTATCTTGGAAAAGGCCTCTCGATCTGTTCTACCTGTGACGGCCCGCTCTACCGTGATAAAACAGTGGCGATTGTAGGAGGTGGCAACTCTGCCATCCAGACAGCAATTGAGATGGCAAAGATTGCACGGGAGGTGCATCTAATCGTCAGGAGCCGCATCCGGGCTGACGAGGTCTTTTCCGGCCAGCTGGATGAGCATAACAATATCATTGTGCATACTGGCTATGAGGTCCATCGGATCGGCGGGGATAAGTTTGTCCGTTCGATCACGGTGAAAAATCGATCGACTGGAGAGGCAGAGCGCATAATGGTAGATGGTATCTTTGTTGAGATTGGACTTATTCCAAATACCGGGTTTTTGAATGGGTTCCTTGAGATGAATGAACTGGGAGAGATCATTGTTGACCAGGATTGCCATACCAGTGTGGAAGGGATTTTTGCTGCAGGAGACGTCACATCTATCAGGGGTAAACAGATCATCATCGCAGCCGGAGAAGGAGCAAAAGCAGCGCTTGAAGCGCATGAATTCCAGATGAAAAAAGGCTGACTCACGGCTCCCTGCGTCTGGAGAACGGATCTGATTGTAGCGGATTGTACGGTTCTCAAAGGATTGATCAAATTCTCCGATCAATCCTTGATGTTCTGCTGATCCCTCTTTCTATACCCCTCGAGCAGAAGCGTTGCCAGGTTCTTCACCGGTTTATCGGTCTGCTCCTGGATATGGAACTCGCAGAAGGGGCAGATGGTGACGATGATATCAGCACCTGTCTCTGCAATCGCCTCGCCACGGAGCTTTCCAAGGGCCGCTGCCTCCTCGGGCTGGCCGGATCGTACACCCCCGCCTGCACCGCAGCACTGTGCGGGCATCGGGATATACTCTTCCACGACCTGTTCGAGGATGATTCGTGGGGGATCGTGTAATCCCTGGCCGCGGAGCAGGTGGCATGGGTCATGGTAGGTTGCTCTCACCGGGAGTTTTGCAGGAGCCTCGATTCCTGCTTTCAACAGCACCTCGGTGATATCCATCACGGTAAAGGGTGTCTCATAATCGTTCTTCAGGGTGGCACCACACCCTGCACACATCGTCATAACAGTATCAATTCCCCGGGATGCAAACGCTTCGATATTTTTCCTCTTGAGATCGGGCAGTATGATGGTCTGGCCGGTTCTGATCAGCGGTGACCCGCAACAGACCTGGTCGTGAGGGATAATGACACGGATCCCGTTTCGTTTCAGCACTTCCATTGCATCAAGTGCGGGCTGTGGCACCCGGCCATTGAACATGCAGCCGGTGAAGAACCCGACTGTCATCTTCACAGGGCCATCAGGCTCAATCACCTCGGGCACCTGCTCGAGGAAGGTGGTTTTCGTCCGCTCGACACTCCTGCCTGTCTCTTCGATGAGCCGTGCCACCTCCTGGTGACGCGGGAGGGTGAGGCCTGCCCGGTTTGCCCGCTCCCGCAGCTTCTCTATTGCTTTCTCCGGGATCTCGATCTCCTTTGGGCAGACCTCGACACAGCGGTGGCATGTCGTGCAGGCAAAGAGCCCTTGTTCAATAGCTTGTGGTATCCGGTCGGTTGTGTCACGCGGATCAAGTGCGCACCGCATCTCCTGGCGCATGGCGGTTGGCCCGGAAAAGTCAACCACTTTGAGGGCAGGGCATGCAGAAACACAGGAAAGGCACTCAATACATTCACGGAGCGGCTTGATCAGCTCCACCTCTTCTTTTGAGAGTGGATGCAGTTCGTCTGAAGGTGTAACTGAAGCAAGCTGCTCAAGCACAGGAGCAATATCGGTTGCAAGATCGCGGATAACCGGCAGTTCGAGTGGTTCGATGACCATCTGGTCAGTTGCCTCCTCCATGCAGGCAAGGACCGGGTTCCCGTTCACCCTGACGGCGCATGAGCCGCACTGCCCGGCACGGCAGCATGATCTGAAGAGTAGCGAGGCGTCATGGGTGTGCCTGATTTCGCAAAGAGCATCCAGTACGCGGGCACCCTCATGAACCGATATGGTGTAGGTCTCCTGATATGGTGCGGGGTCCGTTGCCGGATCGTACCTTTCGACCGTGAGCGTAATGTCTTTCATATTACCCTCCCTGTCACATCGATCCCACGATAGCAGGGCGATATTCGTGTGTGGCCGAATGGAGATTTATCCGGGTTCCACCGGGTGGCACAGTCTGTTCTGACATGTGCTCCACGTGACTCATGCCGAAATAGTGCGCAGTCCAGGATCATTTCGGCAACAAGGAGCATATTCTGCGCAGTCCATGCATCAATCCTCTCGGTTCCTGTGTGCGCACGAAGTCGTGTGGACTGGAGATCCAGGATCGCCTCGCGGGCCGCTGTAAGTGAAGCGGCGGTGCGGTATATTCCGGCACCGTCCCACATCACCCGTTTCATCCTGGCAACCAGGTCAGCTGGTGTTATCTCACCGTCTCCAAACGAGGCAAACCTGTCCTCGACAGCGGCAACCTGTCCGGTATCAATCTGCGGTTTCTTTTTGTTCGATCTCCCTGCCGCTTCTCCTGCACGCCGTCCAAAGACCTGGGTCTCGGCAAGCGCGTTTCCACCGAGGCGGTTTGCGCCATGTACCCCGCCTGCTACCTCTCCACAGGCAAAGAGCCCGGGAACAGTTGTCTTGCATTCAGGAGTGATCCTGAGGCCGCCCATCATGTGGTGGGCTGTTGGTGCCACCTCCATTGGCTCTTTTCGGATGTCGACTCCAAACTTCAGGAATTGCTCAAGCATCACCGGAAGCCGCTCTTCGATCTGTTGTGCCGGAAGATGGGTCACATCCAGCCACACTCCTCCCCGAGGTGTGCCTCTTCCTTCGAGCACCTCGGTTGCAATCGACCGGGAGACAACGTCCCGGGTTGAGAGCTCCATCCGTTCCGGGTCATACCGTGCCATGAATCGTTCACCTTCCGCATTTTTCAGCAGACCCCCCTCGCCCCGGACAGCCTCGGTGATCAGCCTGCCGCGTGCGTCATACGGGTGCACCGCCCCGGTTGGGTGGAACTGGACCATCTCCATATCGATCAGTTCTGCTCCCGCCCGGTATCCGAGTGCATATCCATCGCCGGTACCTGTAGTTGAGTTTGTGGTGATGTCATAGATCTGGCCGGCACCGCCGGTTGCAAGCACCACAGCATCGGCTGCGATGGCACCTATCTCTCCGTCGCGTGTTGCGGTGATCGCGCCGCAGACTTTGTCTCCTTCTGTTGCGAGTTCAACTGCAACCAATTCGTTTCGAAGCGATATCTCTGATGCGCGGAGTCGCTCAAGAAGTGTCATCACAATCTCGTGCCCGGTCCGGTCACCGGCATAACAGGTTCGTGGAAATGTCTGCCCTCCAAATGGTCTCTGGGCGATTGTGCAGGCGTCATCGGCATCAAAAACCGCTCCAAATCGGAGAAGGTCTCCTATCCGATCCGGGGCTTCATTTACGAGCACCTCGACGAGCACCCTGTCATTTAAAAAGGCTCCTCCTTTGAGCGTATCCTCTCGATGGCTTGCGATGCTGTCCTGGTCTCGCAGAACGGCATTGTAGCCTCCTTCCGCCATCACAGTGCAGCCACCTTTTCCAGCTATTGATTTGCCAATGACAATCGTGTCACCATACTGCGCAGCTTCAAGCGCCGCCCTGATTCCTGCACCACCGCTGCCGATGATGAGAACATGGCATTCCTCACAATTACGTACACCCATCGTATTATAACGATCTGCCGTGAAATATCTTAAAATACATCGTGGGGTTAGGTGAGCCAGAAATGAGGCTTGTAATGAAATTTGGCGGCACATCGGTTGGTAATGAGCAGGCTATCGCCCGCGTGGTTGATATCCTGAAAACCCACCGGGAAAGAGGGGATGACATTGCAGTTGTTGTATCAGCGATGACCGGCGTTACCGATCAGCTCATTGCAACTGCAGAGGAGGTTGTCGCATCACTTGAATCACCCCCGATTGAAACGCTGATTCAGTCGCTTCGGTCACGACACATGAAAGTCCTCAGCGCAGTTGCTCCAAATTGGCGTGAGGAGGTGGGGATATATATTGACGACCGGCTCGAGAAGCTCAAGCATATTCTCACGGCTATTTATACATTGAGGGAACTGACACCCAGATCCAGAGATTATATCGTCTCGTTTGGTGAACGGCTATCTGCCCCCATTGTCTCTTCGGCGCTGAAACAGGCAGGTATCGATTCTGTTGTGCTGGATGGGTGCCAGGCCGGTATTGTCACGAACTCCTGCCATGGTGCTGCAGTAGCACTTCCTGAGAGCTACACCCATATCAAGAGCCGGATTGCCCCGCTTCTCCCTGACAGTATCCCGGTGATCATGGGGTATATGGGCTGCAGTGAACAGGGGATTGTGACAACCCTGGGCAGGAGCGGATCTGATTATACCGGATCGATCATAGGTGCGGGGATCAATGCAGATGAGATCTGGATCTGGACTGATGTGGATGGCGTGATGACAACTGATCCAAGAATGA
The DNA here is from genome assembly GCA_003838065.1 of Methanocalculus sp. MSAO_Arc2. GTDB lineage: Archaea > Halobacteriota > Methanomicrobia > Methanomicrobiales > Methanocorpusculaceae > Methanocalculus. The sequence goes on along the minus strand of QZAC01000107.1, from coordinate 49,693 downwards.
TCCCAACGGCCCGGGTCATCCCCACCATCTCATTTCTGGAGATGATGGAGCTTTCGTACTTTGGTGCCAAGGTGCTCCATCCAAAATCAATTGAGCCAGCAATGATGGAAGATATACCTGTCCGGGTCAAGAACACGTTTCATGCTGATGCTCCGGGAACAGCTGTCGTCAGGATTGCCCATCGCGAAAAAAGAGTCGTCAAGGCGATCTCGATTATCAGGAAAGTTGCACTCCTCACGATCGGAGGAGCACAGATGGCCGGTCGGCCAGGTGTTGCAAAAGCGATCTTTTCTTCCCTTGCTGATCGTGAAGTGAATGTGATGCTCATCTCGCAAGGCTCTTCAGAGGCGAATATTACTCTGGTCATCGATGAGGATCATCTTACCGATGCTATTGAAGCGCTTACCGAGATCAAAAAGCAGGGTTATGTCCGGGAGATCACTTTTGACAAGGATATCGTTGTGATTGCGGTTGTCGGAGCTGGAATGGCCGGAACACCCGGAACAAGCGGCAGGATATTCTCCGCACTTGGACGGGAGGGTGTTAATGTCATGATGATCACACAGGGATCATCTGAGGTGAATGTCTCGTTTGTGGTAAAGGAAGGAGATAGCCAGCGTGCCGTGCAGGTCCTGCATGATGAATACCATCTCTCGGAGGGATGTGATGAGTAACGCAACATACCGTGATGCAGGAGTTGATCTCGATCTTGAAGCAAGGGCAGTTTCAGCACTGGTACAGTCGCTGACGTTTCGCAGAACGGGTGCATTTGATATGATCGGGGATCGGGGTCATTTTGCCGGTCTGATCGATTTTGGTGATTATGTCCTCGCCCTGGCAACCGACGGGGTCGGGACAAAGATGCTGGTTGCAAACGCTCTTGCGGACTGGTCAACTATTGGGATCGACTGCATTGCGATGAATGTCAATGATCTCTATGTGATGAACCTGGAACCGGTGGCTTTCGTCGATTATATCGCAACTGACTCCCTTGACCCGGTGAAGATGGAAGAGATCGGCCAGGGTCTGAATGAAGGTGCGCGCCAGGCAAACCTGAATATCGTCGGCGGCGAGACAGCGACACTAAAAGGGCTTGTCAATGGTCTTGACCTCGCCGGGACAGCTCTTGGGGTTCAGGAACGCGGGAAAGTGATCACAGGGACTTCAGTTCTTCCGGGAGATCTGATCGTCGGGGTCCCCTCAAGTGGTGTCCACTCAAATGGCCTCTCTCTTGCACGAAAGATCGTACATGAGCATGGCGGGTATGGTGCACTCCTTCCGGATGGTGCAACCGTTGGCACAGCCCTCCTCACACCGACCCGGATCTATTCCGAAGTGCTTGCTGTCTGTAGTGCCTGTGAGATCCATGGGATGTGCCATATAACAGGCGGCGGCCTCCTGAACTTCACGAGAGTCGGTCCGTTTGGCTTTGCCTTTGATGACCCGATGCCGGCTCCCGAGATCTTCTCCTGGCTTGAAGAGAAGGGCAATGTTACAGAAGAGGAGATGTACCGGACATTTAATATGGGCATGGGATATGCCTTCATCGCCCCCGAAGGGAGTGTGGACGTGATCAGAAAGATAATGCCGGATGCGCAGGTGGTTGGGCGGGTGGTCGAAGAGCAGGGTGTCTGGCTGAAGGGGAGAAAAATCCGGTAATTTTTTCTCTATCCTCAATACTACAATCTCCTCTTTCTACGCTGTTTTTTCTTCTGCTCACGATCTGCTCTTCTCTCTGCACCACTTTTTGTCTCTCTTCGTGCCTGCCTGAGAGTGTGTTCTCCGCCTTCCAGAATACTTCCTGCCAGCAGTTCAATGTTTGATTCTTTTGTCACGAGGAGATGGTATGCATCGTATTTTTTATGGTGCCTGACCAGTACACGGTCGAACCTGAGAACTGATCCATAGGCGGCTTTCCTGAGCTGGGTGTTGTTATCGCTCTGGTGATAGAATGGAAGAGCAGCATATGCCTCACGTCTCCCTGTTCCATCACAGATCCGGTAGAGAAATGTGGATGAATCTCCGATGTTAGCGGATATTTTCTGTGCAATGACGTTGATCTTTTTCCCTTCATGTAGATGGAGACGGGAGATGCGCTCAGCTTTTGCATTGTTTGGAACCCGGTACTGGATCTTTTTTATGCCGTCTTTTCTGTGGATCGCATATGCGGTTTTGATGTCAGTGTTGTAAAACCGAAATGGCTCATCAGTAGCTGCAACCGCATTCATCAGGCGGGTTGGCTGGATATCTGGAAATTCAATAAAACTCCAGCATCTCCCGACCATGCAGGGCACACCGCGGATGTCGGCACAGGGTGCATATATCAAAACCCCCTCCTCATGCAGGCGCCGTGAGAGGTTTCGAAGCGCTGTTGCGTTTGCGAGATCCGCTGGTTCGGTGATGAGAATCGTGCCATCATCACTGAGCCGTTCTGCAAGCCTCAGGACCGTCTTTTCGCGTATGCGGGTATCTGGAATTTCATTGAGAACATTGGCACACACGATCAGATCATATGGCCCCTCCGGAAGCGGTGTTTGTGAATCGGTAATATCCAGGGTCTCTGGGGCGAGTATGGTCAGATTTGTGTTTTTTACGTGTCTGGTGAGTGCATGATATGCCTCGATGAATTCCGATGCCTGCTCTATCGCATGCACGCTTGCGCGGCATGCGGAATCATTTGAGAGAAGTGACTGGAGTGCGAGCGTAACCGTTCCTGGCCCACACCCGACGTCAAGCACCGCCATCCTTTCTGGTAGAAGGCGGTCACTCATCAGTTCCGATATGAGGTGGCGCATCTGTATGAAGGAGACCGGGAAATGGTATGCGAGATAGGCAAAGACGCTGTATCCGCTATGGTAGCGGATAAACCGGTTCTCCCCTTCCTTCCAGTAGTCTTCCTTCTGTCCGATGATGGCCTCGCGTATACGGGAAAGAGTCAGGGGATCATTCCAGGACTTCCCTGTTTTTGCTGTGATATGGTTCTCAATTGCTTTCTGAATTACGGGGTCCACCTTTCTTTCGGCCGGCGCTTCTCCTGGCGTGCATTGCCCTTTTCGCTTCCACCGGACTACCAGGTCACCCTCTTCTTTCACAATCTCGCACCCGCATTCAGAGAGGATGGGGAGGATCTCCGCGAGCATCTGCTGGTGATGCAGAGAGCCCTGAACCTCCTCGAAAAAGGAAGATAGGGTGAATGCCGGCCGCTCGTCTGTCCACCGGATGAATATATCCCGTACAGTTTCTTCTCTCATCCGATCACGTGTATCAATCGGAGTGCAGGGGTGATGAAACCGCCGCCTCTGAGAAAAGCCGGGTATGGGAGTATCAGGTGAGCTGTTGCCTCAGATCAACAGCACAGAAACAAAAGCCACGACACAACCGGCTGCTGCAAGCGGCAGTGTGAATGTCTTCACCGTTTCAATTACGCTCTGGCCTGCGGTCCTGTTTACAAGCCAGAAAAATGGATCGCTTACGTAACTGATTACCATTGTGCCGGCTGCAATCATCAGTATGAGAGGAGCTGCAGGGAGTATATCCGGGATCGCTGTTTCTGCGATTATTTCGGCTGCGATGATGGCAGTGACAACCCTTGAGCCCTGTGCGGTCTGGATGAGTGCTGCAAGGATGAAGGGTATTGCTGCAAGAGGGACGATTGTTTCAAGGAGGCCTGCTGCATCTGCTGGAAATGTGCTTGCTGCAATGACCCCGCCGAAGGCGCCAGCTCCGCAGAGATCGAAGATGATCACCCCGGCATGTTTTGTGCCGCGTGAGACTGCATCCCGTCTCAGTGATGGTGCGATCAGCCACACTGAAACGCCCGCTCCTGTGAGGAGCGCAACCGGCATAATCTCAATTGCGTCAATACCCGGAAGCAGAAAACCGGCGGTGATAATGATTGCCGGCAGGCATACCGGTGTCCATGCTGCAAACCGCGAACTGATTCCACCTTCATCACCCCGCACATCCATCCTGATGCCCCGGCCGAGAACAGCGATGATTGCAACCAGAAGAATGAGGGATAGGGGAAGGGTAATCTGGTTCAGGGAAGGCTCTATTGAGAGAATTTGCATGAGAGCTGCCATTACGGGAGCCGGTGCGATCAGGACAAAAGAAAGGACTGAACCGACTGCAATGAGAGAGAATAGCCTGCCTGCTGCTTTTGGATCTGCAGAAAACCCGGGAATAAGGGGTGCGAGGACCAGGAACGGGGTGATTGCGCACATGAACGGGACAGCAAGGATCCAGCCGGAAAGACCTGCGTGGAGACCGGGCCGGGACGAGACTGTTCTGAGATCAGAGAGGATGCGTGCAATCCCTTTTCCTGAGTCGAGTGAGGTGGCTATAATCGATCCTCCAAAGACCGCAACACCAAGGATTGAAAAGATCCTGCCAGCACCGGCACTTGCTGATGCAATTATGGTATCGTATGGAAGTCCGGCAAGCAGGCCAAAGACGATTGCGGATCCGAAAAGAACAGGAAAAGGAGGTATTCGATAGTATGCGGTGGCGATGGTGATTGCAAGTAAGCAGATGAGAAAAGCGGAGAGCGTCTCCACTCCCACTCACTCCGGTTCAGGTACAAGGGGAATTCTGCGTGAAGATTCGCTGATGATTGCACTGTTTCCTGATGGGTCTTCAATGATCAGGGTGAATGGTATCTTTCCTTCCCGTGCACCGGCAATTGTTGTGAGACCCTGGAGCGCATTTTGGCGCTCCTCATTTTCTGCTGATAGAAGTGCTGTACGAATCGCATCCTCGATACGTGCAAGCACACCCTCCACATTCGAAACAAATCCCTGGCAGGCCGGGCCCGGGTCGATCGAAATACCAAGCTCGGGGATCGTGATTGTGCCCGTGGTTGATCGGACCACGCGGGTATTGAGGTCATCTGCAGAACGGATCTCAAACTCACATCTGGTGGGATGCTGATCTGCAAGGATAACCGTATCGGTCAGGCGAAAGCCACAGGCCTCACAGAGGCCGCACATGATGAGAATATCAGAGAAGAACGGGATATTCTCGGTCTGGTAGATATATTCAATCTCTTTTCCGCAGAGCGGACAGGGGCCGGAAACGGCCTGTTTCACCTATTTGCCCCCGCCGATCTTCTCCCGTGAAATCCTCACCGATGTCGGCGTGACAACGACATATCTCTGGTCGCCAATGCCGATAATATCGCCGTTTACATCCCGCGCGACATCCTTTAAGTCTTTCATCACCCGTTCAAAAGTGATCTTATCGAGCTTAAGCTTCTGGATATCAATGATCACAATGTTGTTATTGTACACCTCGTCTTTGATTCGTGGCGTATCTTTCAGATCGTTGATTGTTGCGATCTTGACATACATCAGAGCAGGCTCTTCACCCGCTGCAGCCTGTTCATACGCAGCGAGGTCAAGCTCCATGTACTCCTCATCTCTGGGGGTGGCACCCTTTCCGCCAAGGATGGATTCAAGAAATCCCATGTAGAATCCTTTCTATTGGTAGTTATTAATTGTATCCTTATATCTCAAGGTTCCAGATGGGATCACCCACATAGTGGATATTCTTTGCAACCTTTCCCCTTTCCTGTGAGAGGATTTCATCTGCGTCGAAGAATGCAATCACAACCGCAAGCGGTTTGCCATGTTTTTCATCTACAACGAGAGCTGGTTCGTTTTTCAGGATGTCGTGCGTCACTGAGACGACGCCAGGGCGCATCACATCAGCACCATTTACCATAAAAGAAACGGCTCCGGAATCAACGGTAATGCGGCGGGCAGAGAACGGGCGGAGATGTGCACCTCGGAGGGTTGGAAACGCCCAGTCTTTTCCTGAAAAAAGGAGGGGTTTTTTATCGATCAAAAAAATTGACAATTCCGTATCTGTTTCCGCACGTTCGATATGCGATGCCTCAAAAAGTGCTGCTTCATCACCCAGTGCTTTCTGGAGCAATCTTCTGATCTCAGCTGCCTGTCCCTTTCTGATTGCATGCCGTCTTCGGATCGTTATCTCTGCCATGATTATCGAACCTTATAAGACACCATCTTCTGGTGTGCGTATACTATCCCCTCTCTCGATATTTAATGGATTGTGGAATATGCGCTATCTTTAAGTGAAACGCATGCACATCTATTGATACTCTCCAGAGAGATGCAAAGGGATTTTTATGACCAGACGACCGCTTGATATTCTGGAACAGGTCTTAAACCGGCAACCGGTGTTCATATCGCTGAAAGGCGGCCGTGAGATCCGGGGAGTGCTTCAGGGTTATGACGTCCATATGAACCTTGTCCTGGATCGGGCAGAGGAAGAGACAGAGCATGGTGTTGTGAAACTCGGCACACTGATCGTTCGTGGGGATAATGTGATCTATATATCCCCATCAGTCGAATAAGATAGGTGATTTTTCATGTCGAAAGGTACTCCATCAATGGGTCTGCGCAATAAGCGTCCCCATATCGTATGCAGGCGGTGTGGCCGAAGATCATACCATGCACGCCATAAAATATGTTCAGCATGTGGATTCGGACGGAGCGCCCGTCTGCGTTCGTATGCCTGGAAAACCAAAAAACCATTGAGACCGACACATTAGAGTTGATTTATGTGCGGCATCGCTGGCATTGTTGACAGTGGCGGAGTATCACTCCCCCTGTATTATGCCCTCTATGCCCTCCAGCATCGTGGGCAGGAGAGTGCGGGTATAACCACATATCATGCCGGCAGATTGTATAAACACAAAGCACAGGGTCTCATCTCCGAGGTATTTAATCGCGAGATCTTAGAGGGTCTGTATGGAACGGCAGGTATCGCCCATACCAGGTATCCGACGACAGGTGAGAACAGACCCGAGAATACCCAGCCTTTGAATTTCACTCTCAAAGGGCATCAGTTTTCTATCGTTCATAACGGAAACCTGGTTAATAACGATGACCTGGTATCTGATTATGAAGAATATGGCCATATCTTTGCAACAACAACTGATTCTGAAGTGATTGCCGCGATCATCGCGCGTGAGCTAACGATCTCTGGTTCAATGGAGGACGCAGTTGTCCTCTGTATGCGAATGCTCCGGGGGTCCTATTCGGTAATTGCGATGCTTGATGAGACCATCTATGCCTTCCGTGATCCTCTGGGGATCAAACCGCTCTGTATCGGCAAGACCGAAAACGGCTATATGGTCGCTTCCGAAAGTGTTGCGATGGATGCGCTTGGTGCAGACTGCATCCGTGATGTCAGGCCAGGGGAACTCGTCAGGATCAATGGAAACGGCATCTCCTGCCGCCAGATCACTCGATCTGATCGTTCTGCCCTCTGCATCTTTGAATATGTATATTTCGCGCGCACAGACTCGGTCATCGATGGGGTGCTCGTGTATGATGTCAGGCGCCGGATCGGTAAGATGCTTCATCATGAGGCTCCTGTGGATGCCGAGATGATCTCGCCGGTCCCTGATTCTGGCATGTCTATTGCAGTCGGGTACTCTGAGGCATCTGGTATCCCGTTTAAGGAAGGTTTGATCAAGAATCGGTATATCGGGAGGACATTCATCATGCCAACGCAAACACTCAGGGAAAATGCCGTTCGGATGAAACTCAACCCTATACGTGGGCATATTAAGAATAAGTCTGTTGTATTGGTTGATGACTCGATAGTGCGGGGAACGACCTCCCGCCTTATCATTGAACTGATGCGTGAGTTCGGCGCCCGCATGGTGCACTTCAGAGTAGGCTCTCCCCCAATTACCAATCCCTGTTATCTTGGGGTGGATTTCCCGACCAGAAAGGAGTTAATTGCACATAACCGCCAGCCCAAAGATGTCCAATCCTGTATCTCAGCCGATTCACTCCACCATGTATCACTTGAGGGGCTGATACATGCAACCGGCCATTCAGCAGACGATCTCTGCACCGGATGCCTGACCGGATGCTATCCGGTTCAGATCCCAAATGAGCGTTCTTCATGCAGGCATATTGACTTTATACATGGGTCATATCAGACAACCCTGCAATTCTGAAACATCAGGTCTCTGGCAGCGTTGGATCCAGACCAGGCGATCAATAGTACAGGGATGAAGTTGGGTAATTCCATGAATATTATCAGAATCGATAAAAAAAGGATAGCGAGGGATGGATTTGAACCATCGATCTACGGGTTATGAGCCCGTCGGGATCTCCTGACTACCCCACCTCGCTTCGGAGTAGTAATATTCCTGTTATTTCTTTATATAGCTTATTGAATTTTCAGTCTTCGGAAAATATGACACCGATCCGGGTTCGATTCAGGATACATGACAACCCCTCCCTCTATTTTTCCATAAACAGGAAGAATTGCGATGCTAAACCTTATCTGAAGAGGTAGAGATGTATGTATATGGATGATGAACTTGAGTATCTCAGGCAGAAACGCGCCAAGGATCGGCTTGCAGAGATTGAGAGGAAGCGGTCGTTTCAGGGTGTTGTACCTCTCGGCGAGATAACGTTTAATGATTTCATCTCACAGCACCGCTTTGTCGTGGTTGATTTCTGGGCCGAATGGTGCGGACCGTGCCGGCAGGTAGCTCCTGTGATCGAAGCGCTCTCCCATGAGATGGCAGGGCGTGTTTCGTTTGCAAAATGCAATACTGATGAAGCCCCGCGCATCACCCGGAAGTTCAATATTTCCGCGATCCCTACAATCATCCTTTTTGCAAACGGCAGGATGATTGAGCGGGTCACCGGTGCGGTTCCAAAAGAAACGCTCCGATCAGTGATTATTCGGGCGTTTGGTTTCCCTCCACCGGATGCCGGCACTCTCTGATATATTGTTTTCTTCCGGCAGCTATCTAAGACCTGGCAGCTATACACATGTTCCGTGACCGGTGCATATTTCCGTCTCCACCCGGGCCTGCGCGAGGTTTTGATCTCGACTCTTCGCTGGGAAGAGTTCCGCTCTGTCCAGGAAGAATCACTTGCATCGTTTAGAGAAGGGAAGGATCTCCTCATTCTTGCACCCACCGCAGGTGGGAAGACCGAATCTGCATTTCTACCCGCCCTTCATGATCTTCTGATAGCTGGAACGCCTGGAATTGGTATACTCTATCTTTCCCCTGCAAAAGCCCTGATCAATGATCAGTACCTCCGGATCACCCGGATAACCGCACCACTGGGTCTTGAGGCCCGGGCATGGCACGGGGACGTGGAGCGATCTGAACGGACCTGGCAGGAGGACGAGCCACCGCATATTCTTCTCACGACCCCGGAGTCGCTAGAGGTGCTGCTGATGGATCATGCCAGGCGGGGGGCATTTCTGCAGCTTCGGTCGGTGATCGTCGATGAGGTGCATACCTTCATCGGTTCAGATCGTGGTGTGCAGCTCCGCTGTCTTCTTGAACGGCTTGATCGTTTGTGCAGGCGGCAGATCCCCCGGATTGCCCTCTCGGCAACAATCGGTAACCCCGATGATCTCCTTGCATGGTTCTCCGGTCCAACCCGTAACGGAGCCTGCATCCGATCGGTTTCACCCCCTTCTCCCCGGCGCTTCTCGTTTATCTTTGAGCCCCGGGAGGAGAGGCGGATCAGGTCGCTTGCGGGTGTTGTGGCAGGGAAGAAAGTCCTGCTCTTTACGGGAAGCAGGAGCGAGGCGGAGCGGGTTCATGCCAGCCTGTCATCCTGTGTGGCATCAGTGTTTGTGCATCATTCGGCGGTATCTCTGGATATCCGGAAGGCTGCAGAGGAGGAGATGGCGGGGAGCGGGCCTGCATGCATCATCTGCACGACCACGCTTGAACTCGGGATAGATATAGGCAGACTCAATCTTGTCGTCCAGTATGGGGCTCCCGATTCGGTTGCGTCATTTCTCCAGCGGCTCGGAAGATCGGGACGGAGAGATAAGCCGCCCGAGATGGTGTTTCTGCTTGCGTCAGCCGAAGAGGCGCTGCTTGCGGCTGCTGCCATCGAGGCGGCACGATATAATGAGGTTGAACCCGTAATCCCTCCTGTATTCCCCTGCCATGTCTTTGTTCAGCAGCTCTTCCTGCAGCTGCTGTCCAGCCGCGGTCATGGGAGGCAGACGCTGTGTTCGATGCTCCTTTCTCTCCCGCCGTTTGGGGGAATCTGTAAAGAAGATGCAGATCAGATCATTGATCACCTGCTTGGCCGGGAATACCTGATAATGGATGGCGATCTCCTGGCAATCGGTCCATCTGCAGAACGGGATTTGTCACGATCACACTGGATTGCCCTCTGTTCGGTGATTGCTAACAACCGCGAGTACCATGCGGTGACACTGGAGGGTGAGACAATTGGTACCCTTGATCCGGCATTTGTTGAAACCGCTGCTGTTACCGGGTTTAGGCTTGCTGGCCGGAGCTGGCGGATCGTCTCCCGCGACGATAGCAGGCGCGGTCTGCTTGTTGCTCCATCCAACCGGGTAAGTCCCCGCCCGTTCTGGACCGGTTCAGAAAAAAAAGGCATTTCCCGGCTTCTTGCTGAATCTGTCGCCCGGATTGTCAAACGAGGGCGATCTAATCTCCCTCTTCCCCTCGAGATGCATGATGCGATTGTTGGTGTTCTGTATTCCATGCCAGAAGGTATTACTTCCGAAAGAATGGTGGTGGTTTCAGAGCCACAGGTGGAGGGAACACTCGTTTCTGTCTGGACGTTCCTTGGAGATCGGCTGAATGAAACGATTGCCCATCTTCTGCGGCATCTCCTTCTGCTCCACTGGGAGGTGCACAGTACGTATGCTGTCATCATCGTTGCGGTGCCCTCAGATGAGGATGCGGAAACCGCGAAACAGATCGTCTGTGATGGGCTCATACAGCTTGCATCACTTCCGATAGATGAGATCGGTGCATGGATGCCCGCTCTTCCGGCTGAAACCCTGACGTTTGGATGGCTCCTGCCGGATGCAATCCTGCGCAGAATGGCAGCAATTGATCTCTTTCATGTGACTGAGGCGCTCGCTGCTATCAGAGAGGGTTTTCGCCCGCTCAGATGAAATGGTTTATCTATCCGCACGTGCCGGACTATTCGTCTTCAAAAAGCCTTAATTGCTGCTTTTTTGATTGGATTAGGGTCTTCTCATCCCGGATCCGCTCTTCTGCGATTGCCCGGTACGAGGAATCGATCTCAAAGCCGATATAGTCGATTCCAAGCCGGATACAGGCGATGGCGGTTGACCCGATCCCCATGAAGGGGTCAAGGACAAGGGAGCAGCGGTCAAGTCCATGGTCCCTGATGCAGAGGGTGGGCAGCCCGACCGGGAAGACTGCCGGGTGCGGCCGTTTCTCCTGTATCGTCTCGTACGGGATGAACCAGGTGTTGCCCCGGTCACGCCGATCCTCTTTGGCCTGTTTCCATCTGCCGATGTTGCTCTTGTCCTGGTACGGCACCCCGATTGCCAGCTTGTCAAGCAGTACATCGCCTTTTTTGGTGAAATGAAAGATGAACTCATGGCAGTCGTGGTGGAACCGCCTGCTGTTGACGGGCTTATAGTGGCCAACAGCAATATCGCAGGTGTTGCTGGCGTATGATCCCATGTCAGATTGTGGAATGGCAATCGACTTGATCCAGTGGATCATGTTCTGGAGGATATATCCTTTCTTCCGAAATTCCATCGCGACATCGATTGGTATCCAGGGATCCTTAGGGGTGCCGCCGATATTTAAGAAGAACGATCCCCTGTCGGAGAGGACATGGAGTGAGGCTCCCGCAACGTCTCCCATCCATGAAATGTATTCAGCGCGGGTGAGCGTATCGTCGTATGTTGAATATGCCTTACCGATGTTGTATGGTGGTGAGGTGACGATGACGTCAACCAATCCCGCCTCCATCTCCACCATCCCATCCAGGCAGTCCATCCCATGAACAGTATTTCTTTTCATTTCTGTTCTTCCAGGCCGATCGATCTGGCACGGTCTTCACTGGCTGGCTCGATCCGTTCTAAGGTGAGGGTATAGTGGATCGTCTCACCTGCGTGGGGGTGGTTTGCATCGACAACGACCTTCTTTTCATCGATTGAGAGTATGGATACATAGGCTTTTTTCCCCTCAGGGAGCGTGACTCTGACCAGGCTTCCTTCCTGTATATCTCCTTTCAGATCAAGTCTCTTCCGTTTGAGTTTGAACACAAGACGTGTGTTGTATTTCCCATATGCTTTCTCAGGCGGGAGGGTGATGGTTGTACTCTCACCTTCGGTTAGTGTACGGAGCGCCTCGTCGAAGGCAGGATTGATCGTCCCTGCACCAAGAACAGCTTCGAAGGGTGCACCATCTTCAGACTCTTCAATGACGATACCGTCATCCAGGCGTGCAGTGAAATGGACATAGACGGTATCACCTGATTGTGGCAGTGTCATCTCTTAGGTATAGGGTATGTTTTGAGAAAAAGTGGATGGGTTTTGTATCATGTACCGGTTGCCTCTCCAGTTTGATCCCGCATTCCGTTTCCGATCAATGCGAGGATCGCGGGCATCACGATGATCGCGCCTATAAGGGCGAATCCGACTGCAATGACGGTGAGGATGCCGAAGTTGCTGATGATGCCAAAGCTTGAGGTGATCAGTGCAGAGAACCCGAAGACGGTTGTCAGACCTGAGATGGTTATTGCAGTTCCGATCTTCTGGACACTTGCGCGGATTGCATCGAATTTTGGCATCCCCTTTTCCCGCTCCTCATAGTAGCGCTCAGAGATCAGGATGGTATATTCTGAAGCGATACCGATTGTCATCGACCCAAGTGTTGCCGTCATGACCGTGTAGTCGATACCGGTGCTGTACATGATCAGGCTGTTCCAACCGACGATCAGGATGATGGGAATGATCGGGGTGAGGGCTTTCCTCCCATTTCTGTAGACCATGAAGAGGAACCCGAAGATCAGCACGAAACCAAGCACCGTCATACTGGTCTTGGTGTCCCGGATCTCTTCGACAAGTGTTGTGAAGAATTCCCAGCCACCGGTAAGATCAGTTGCAATACCGGGCGGAGGGTGGTGCCAGCTGATCTCGTTGTGCATCTGGTTTATGAATGACATCCCGACCTCAACTTCCATATCGATAGTTGAGATCTCGATGATTGCCATCGACTGGCCGCTGATGTACCTGTTGCGGAGTTCTGGCGGTATCGTGTCAAGGACCTTTGAAAGTTCAGCGTCAGTTTCCGGAAGTTTTCCATTGTTATAGTCGAGGACGAGATTGGCGATGCTTCTTGTACCGGTGACTTTGTCGTTATTTTCTTCCTGGTACTGCTGGAAACTATGCATCCATGTGATAGAATCAAGTGCATCGACCCGATCTCCCCTGACAAAGATTGGCACTGTATCTGAAGGCCCCATTGCACGGGTGACTTTCTCCATCTGTACCCGTGCAGGCATTTCAGGTGGGACGAAGGTGTTCTCATCGGTATTGACGATTATTCGATCATCGACATAGTATCCACCTGCTGCAAGAAGAAGGCAGGCGGCAAGAACAACAACCGGAAAGCGTGAAATGACCCCAACTTTCTTTCCAAGCCCCTTGTTATACATCTCACCGATGGGGAGCTTTTTATTCTCTGGAGCCGGTTTTGGCTGATATTTCACAAGCGTTGCAACTGTTGGGACGATAATAAGTGCTGCAATGTAGCAACAGACAACACCGATGACGCAGACTATCCCAAAACTCCGGATCATCGGGAGGGAGGATGTCCACATTGCGACAAAACCCATGGAGGTTGCAAGCATCGCATAGAGAATCGATGGACCAGATCGAACCATTGTTTCACGTACGGCGTCAGGAAGTTGCCTGCTCCGTATCTCTTCATCAAGACGGGAATGAAACTGGATTGCGTAATCAATTCCCAGTCCAATCAGGACAGGAAACGCAGCAACAGTCACCATGCTGATCTGCATGCCGATGATGCCCATGAATCCAAATGTCATAATAAGGCCGGTTGCAACGATTCCAACTGACAGGAGCCTGTACCGTACACCACTAAAGAGAAGCCCGACCGCGATGAGCATCAGGAGCATCGCAATACCAATGAGGATCCCCATTGAAACGCCCATCTCGTCCACCATCTGTTTTGAGAATGCCGGGTTTCCAGTCTGGACCACCGAGACGCCTGGTGGGGGATCTGATACTGCGATCCGGGATTCAATGGTATCGACGAGCTCAAACTGCCTTTCGAATGTGAGACCGGGCTCGATTTCTACCTGAATGATGGTTAACGACTGGGTCGGAACAAGCCGCTCGTAGATTCCCGGCTGCATCCGGTCGATAGCTGCCTCCACCTCGGCAGACGAGGCTGGGAGATTGCCGCCATTACCAGATCTGAGGTAATCGGTGATGCCGGTAACGCTCCTGACATAGGGTTCGCGGACGATATCATCTGAAAGGCGTTCCATATATTCCAGGATCACCGGTTGTGTTACATCCTCGGTCTCGACAAGGATCATGATGCTCTCGGTTGAGAACGTGGTCATGTATTTGTCGAGGAGAATGAACCGGGGGGTATCCGTGTCCATATATGTCTCGTACCCGACCTCCATCTCGGTAAGTGTCGTCCCGTAGAGCCCTACAATCAAAATAAGGATGATTGCTATTGCTACCCGTATGGGGTATCGGGTTATGATCTCCGAGAGTGATTCAAATATGCGCATGATGGCCAGCCTTTTGCTCACAGTAAACCAGGTTCATTTCCGGGTACGATAGTACCAGTATCCTGCTGCAAGAACAACGACCAGCAGAACTCCAGCCAGGATAACTGATATTCCGGCTTCACGCGGGACGACTTCCACCTCGATCTTCATCGTCTTTGAAATCTGGGTGTTGTCGAGGGCATCCCTGTACCTGATCTCAGAATCAAGCCCATAGAGCTTATCTGTTGCCCCTGAATCGACATTCAGGATAAACCTCGCAACAGCACTCTCTCCGGGTGCAAGATCGCCGAGGTACGCGGTATCATCATGGGATGTGAAGGGATCGACTGCAGAAATTCGTGCTGTCGCACGGTATGCAGGAGCATCACCGATATTTTTAAATTCCACATCAATGACGGTCTGCTGGCCCGCACTCACAACAGCCGGTGGTGATACAGCAGTAAACTCGATCTTCCCACCGGTTTGGATCCCGACCGTCCGGGGAATTGAAGTCGCAAACTGTCCGTTGCGATCCGTATAATCGACAAGGATATCCAGAGGGTATTTCCCTGGTTCGGCATGTTTTGAGACTGACACCTTAAAAGTCCTGGTCACCGTCGCTTTGGATGGAAAATGACCGATATAGGCATTTGCATCGGTTGGAATAAGAGGGCTTGTACCACTCCGGTGGATTTTGAGAGTGGCGTCATGTGCATCTTCATATCCGATGTTCAAAACGGTGAGTGTGACATACCCTTCAGTCCCGACATTGATTGCATCTGTTTTTATATCGGTGACAAGGAGCCGGACTTCCGGTTTCACCACGATCCTGAGGTCCTTCTCCACGGTTTTTGTGGAGTAGAAGTACCGGATCATATCGGTGCCATACTGGTCTGCACTTGAGAGGTAGGTATACTCGATGGTAACCGGGATTGTGTATTCCCCTTCACCTGCATCTTTATCAAACTGGATGGTAAATGATGCGGTGGTGCTCGTTCCCCCGAGGATGTCACCAACCATCTGTTCGTCGCTCTTGATGGTAAGGGGTGCGTCTCCGGCCGAGAGTCCGACGATAGCCATCTTCGCTGTGTCGGGGCGGTCGTCACGGGTAATGAGATCAGGCCGTGCGATCATCACGACGGGAAGGCCTGTATTCTCGATCCTGATGGTAACAATTGTTTCTTCTCCAGGAGAAAACTCATTGGTCCCGGTAATGGCGACCCGGAGATCGGGAGCGCCGAACAGGTATTTCTCACCGGCAAGGACCGGTGTGGTGAGCAGGGCTGCGACGAGTGAAATAAGGAGAAATACCCGGATGCAGCCCAATGGCAGGATTGATTGTGTCGTCATGTATATCTCCATCTGGTATGATCATATTGGTAGATTTTAATAGTATTTAAATATATTCTGTGTGTGTCACTCTTGAGGGTTAAAATGCATGTGTCAATTGTTACTTTGATAAGTAATATTTAAATATCTATAGATACCACCTATCCTCAATGGAGAACCAGCGGGATGAAGAACGTGCGATCCATGATCTGCTGAAGAAACACCCAAACGGTCTGAGTGTCACGGAAGTTGCAGAGGCACTGGGAAGAAACAAACACTCCACCGGGAGATACCTGGCAAGCATGTATGCAGCAGGGCAGGTGGAGATGCGAACCTTTGGCAAAGCGAAGATATATTCACTTGCATACCGCGTACCGCTCCCCTCCCTTATCTCAACGATGAGTGAGAGAATTATTATCCTTGATTCTGATCTCCGGGTACTCTTCATCAACAAGGCATGCATCGAATTTTTTGGTGTTACCAGTGATAGTGTGACCGGCCAGGATATCCGGTATCTGCCTGTTTCGGATCCTGCAATTCATGATCTCTGCTTGCTTTTTGCAGATCGGGTGAGTGATACCGAGCAGGTGATCGAACATGCGGTTGAAAAAGGATCCGGTGAGGTGGTTCATCTCCATACAAGGATCATCCCGTCGTTTGACGATGGACACCGCGAGGTCTATGTCATTGTGATGGTTGATATCACCGATTCTGTCACCATGCTGGAGGCGATCAGGGAGAGCGAACAGCAATATCGCGAACTGGTTGAGATGGCAGATGCGATCATCCTGAAACTCGATGTTAATGGGAGTATCCTCTTTTTCAATGAATTTGCCGAGAGATTCTTCGGGTATGCCAAGGAAGAAGTACTCGGGAAAAATGTCATCGGGACCATTGTTCCGCCAACCGAGATGACCGGCCGGGATCTCCGGGAGCTGATCCGGAAGATATGTACAGACACCGATAGGTACCGGCGTAACGAGAATGCAAATATCACAAAAGACGGCAGGCTTGTCTGGGTGCGCTGGTCGAACCGTGCCATGCTGGATGAGCACGGCGATATCGCTGGCATTCTTTCAGTTGGAAACGATATTACTGACAGAAAAGAGATGGAGATGGAGCTTGTCTCCCGGAAAGATCAGCTTGAAAGAAGGGTCCGGGAGATCGAGTGTATCCTTCGCTTTGTCAGTACGCTCGACTCAAAGAGCACTATCGGTGAGATCCTTTCAGAACTGGTCCAGGTGATCGGAAAGTGCTGGTCCGAGCAGGGTACAGCTGCAATCCGGATCACGTATGGGGATATGGTTTGTGAGAGTGGTCTTCCTGATGGTCTCCCGTTTGTCTTTTCAAGGCCAATCCTGGTGCATGGGAAACCTGCAGGACTGCTTGAAGCCGGTTTTGGGGGAAGGGAAGAGGATCCTGAGTATTATGAGAGTAAGGAGAGCCTGCTTGACAAATTTGCAGCGAGGATCGGCTGGTCACTGGAATGGATGGAGGCCGAGCAGGTTGCCAGGAGAGAACGCGATCTGTTATACACACTCCTTTCAACCGTGGATGCCGCGATATTTGTCCTTGATCCAAAAGGAATCATTCTCCGGATCAACCGGAGAACCGAGGAACTGACAGGCTTTCTTGCTGAAGAGGTGGTTGGCAAGCCTATCTCGGCTCTTCTGGATGAATCCGGGTTAATCGATGAGATGCAGTCGCATATTGATATTCTCGTCGAGGCGAAGAGAAGCACCACGATCCGGGCTGTCTGGCCGGGAAAGGATGGACGGGGAAGAACCATCGAATGGTCAAACTCGGTTATCTGTGATGATTCGGGGTCGGTTACCCATATCGTCAGCACCGGGCTGGATGTTACGCGCCTGGTTGAGTATGAAGAGGAGCTCAGGCGGTGCAGGTCGATTCTCGATCGGCTGCTTGCCGGGGATCAGGGTGTATGATTGCGTTACCTGTTCGACATGGCATCTCTCTCATGGCGGGGTGAATGATTATCTTCTCCCTCTGCATTCATTCCTGTATGAGGAGCAGTACCTACATGATCATTACTCTCATCGCAGCTTTTCTTCTCACCGCAGGCTGTTTAACGGGATCAACAGGATTACCGGGCACATCCTGGACTCTGATTGCATATGCCGGGGATGACGGCGAGATGGTGCGGGCGGATGCATATGCCACTCTCATCTTCTCAGGAGACGGGACTGTCCGTGGAACTGCCGGATGCAACAGCTATTCTGCAGACTATCGTGTAGGGAGAGATCAAATCACTATCAGCTCGCCTGCATCCACACTGATGTACTGCACCGACGAAGGTGTCATGGAGCAGGAGGCCAGGTTCCTGTATCTTCTTTCTCAGGTTCGATCGTTTGAGATTGACGGTGATATTCTGACGATGTACGGATCGGGAGGTAAAGAGCTCCTGGTTGCCGGAAAATTGCGCTGATATTCTGAAAAAACCGTACTTTTATTTTCTTCGCACGTACTTCATGATGTATGAAATGTAGTGGTAGTATCCTGGGGGTATGCCTCTTGCTCTTCATTGTGGCTGCAGGCTGTTCAACGGTCTCTCTGCCTGAAGAGCCTTCTGCTGTATCTCCAAAAGAAATGGTGGCATTTGTCCAGACCGCATTTGAATATGCTGATATGCATGGGAAAGAGGCAGCCCTTCTCGCGTTCAACGATCCGGCCGGACAGTTTGTGGATCGGGAGCTGTATATCTTTGCCTATGAAGAGGATGGAACAACCCTTGCCCTTCCCTTTGAGCCCGATCTGATAATGACAACCCGATATGATTTACAGGATGCGGAAGGGAACTATTTCATCAGGGATATCATCGAAACCGGTCTTGGAGGCGGTGGTTTTGTCAGGTATCTCTATGTAAACCCCGCACATGGCTTTGCAGTGGAACACAAGATCAGCTATGTGATGAAAGCAGGGGATGGGTGGGTGCTTGGATCCGGGATCTATTCTGAAGATATGACTATGATGCCTGATCCTGTTGTGACAGACGCACTTGCCGATTTTGTCAATGATGCCGCTGTGTATGCGGCGTCGATTGGCCAGGAGGAGGCACTTGCCATCTTCAATGATCCAGATGGTCCCTATGTCCGTGGTGATCTCTATATCTATGCTCTTGATATGGAAGGAATCGCACTTGCGCTTGCCCATCAACCTGAGCTTGTCGGGACGAGCATGATCGATCTCACCGATCACCATGGGCTGAACGTGACCAGGATCGAGATCGCACTTGCACGGCTAGGTGGAGGGTTTATTTATTATCATTATCCAAACCCGGCCCATGGTATGCGGCTTGATCCAAAGGTAAGTTACGTTCAGATGGTGGATGATGACTGGTGGATTGGAGCAGGTGTGTATTATACCACTGAAAGCACCTTCTCAGATGAGGTCTTGTTACAAGGTCTCCTCTCCCGCTTCCGCAAGGAAACAGAGCTGCGACTTTCTGATCTGGATAACGAGATCATGTCTGCGGCAGCCCACGCCACCGCTGTTGGGCTGGATGATGCTTCTACATATGAGGTGCTTGTGTATGTTGCCGGTACTTCAGAAGCAATCATCAATGTCGCCACTCTTTCTCAAGATGGGATAATAACAGATGTCTATCCTCCGGAGTATGCTGCTTTTATTGGTGCAGATATCTCGGCACAGCCGCATATCAGGGTGATCCTTAATGAGGGGCGCCCGGTCCTTTCGGATATCTTTACGACAGTTGAGGGGCCTGATGCAGTAGTAATCGCCTATCCGGTTCACGGACCGTATGGAACGGTTGCGGGGGGTATCTCTGCTTTATTCTCTCCAGCTGACCTTGTCGGTGATGCCGCAGGTGCCGCTGGCATAACAGCTCCGGCCTCAGCATGGGCAATCCAGGCAGATCACCTGGTCCTCTATGCTGAAGATGAAAACATGGTCAAAGAGACGCTCTTTTCGGGTCCAGGATATGATACGTTACCGGATGTGGAGCGTTTCCTTACGAGGATCAGTTCTGAGTCTGATGGTGCCGTGATAGTCGGTCTCTCCGGGGTTCAGAAACACATCGTCTGGGATACGATCACGCTTCATGGGACGGACTGGAGACTGCTGATCATGTATGAACATTAGCGCATCTCCGGATCTCCATATTATTGCATCTACCCATGGGGTAAATGCAATATCAACCACCCACGCCTGAGGTCGCAGGCATCATGCGTTTGAATCGTGACCAGTCTATCCGCCTGGCACACGCAGGCACCAGCGTTTCTGCTGCAGATCAATTGTGTATATCAACATATGTAAAAACAGGCCAGAACGCCGAGGGGGAGATTTGAACTCCCGAGGTGCAAACACCAGTGGCTTTCGAGGCCACCGCCTTCCCGGACTAGACTACCTCGGCCTATGTTGGGATAGAGATTTCATTTAAGCGGTATTAAGGCTTCTGAAGGGCCGGGTCAGGACGATTGGAGGCCATCAAAACAAAACCCCTCCTGGTTTGCTGGGATGAAAATCCGGATCGTTTGTTCCATTACATCTCCAAAATCGAGCACTGAATGTATCACCCAGCTGCTCGGCTTCTTTTCATTGTACAGACAAAAGATTTGTTTTCGCTTCTGGAAGACGCTAAAACTTAATGAACAGACAAAGCTACCACTCTCCTTGCTCCCTATCAACAGGGAGTGTTTTTTACCTCTGAATGCGAAAATCAGTGCTCAGACCAGCGCAAAAAGCGGCGTCGGGTTCTCCACCCCGGCACGCAAGCCCGGTCAGGAGGAGAATGTGATATGCAACAAAGTTGAGAGGCATAGAGTTTTCGGCTTTCATGCCGAATTCCTTTGAGGTGAAAGGTAACTGATACCTTGACCCGGCCATGCACCCATTCACACTCTCCACGGTTTCGCATGAGTGTCGGGAATTCGGGGTCGGGAAGAATCGTGTTTTGGAAATTGTACTCCGACCTGTTGTACTCTTTTCACTCTTGAAGAGATAACTCAAATCCAGGGATATTTCACGCACCCATGTTGCTCCTGCAGGTTCCCATCGGATACATAATAACTACAGGATTCTGATCAGTCACTGCTAAGAGCTCCCAATGACAGAGACACATACATGCAGCCCCCACTCCGCCTGATCATCTTCGACTTCGACGGTGTCATCGCCGAGTCCATCGCCATGAAGGCAGAGGCATTCCGCGAGACCTTCTCGTTTGTGCCAGAATACCAGGACGAGATCGTACAGTACCACCTTGATAACGGCGGGATGAGCCGGTATGCCAAGTTCCGCTATATCTACAGGGAGATCCTCTGCCAGAAACTGACCGGCGAGCAGGAGCAGCGTCTGGGCGACCGGTATGCAGGCCTTGTCCGCGAAAAGATGTATACCATCCCGCTTGTGCCGGGTGCAACAGAGCTCCTCATCGCCTGGTCTCGGCTGCTCCCGCTCTATATCGTCTCTGCAACCCCTGAGGAGGAGATGTTGATGATAGCAGAGAAACGCGGGCTGGCAGATTATTTTGCCGGGATCTATGGATCTCCAAGGCCAAAAGCCGACTGTATCCGAAATATTCTTGGAGAGAACGGCATCTCGCCTGGAGAAGCCCTCTTCGTCGGCGATGCACCACAGGATCTGCAGGCAGCAGTTGAAACAGGGGTCCGGTTCATCGCGCGGGTCGCAACCGGTGATATCGACCGGTTCTCAGGCTGTCCCGGAGTCGAAGCGGTCGTCGCAGATCTTTATACACTCCATGCATATCTCCTCTCCACTCCGACAGATAATACATCGACTTCCCGATGAAGTCCAACAGGTAATAGAGCGTCATTACGTGCGCAATTGGTGAATACAACCCGGCACTCGAATAATAGAACGGTTGAAAAAAAGGGGAAAAAGAAATATGAACCCTACATCCCGCGCGAATGGGACTGGGTGACCATCATGTCGTCGACCCGGACCAGGAGAGACGCGATCTCTGAGGCACTCTGGATTGCCTGGCGTTTCACACGCATCGGCTCATAGACGCCTTCTTTTTCCATATCAACAATCTTACCGGTGAAGACATTCAGGCCGGCATGCTTCTGCCCGTCGGCATGTGCCCTCTTCAGCTCTACAAGCTTGTCGATCGGGTTGAACCCGGAGTTCTCTGCCAGGGTGACTGGAATGATCTCAAACGCACTTGCAAATGCTTCGACTGCAATCTGCTCCCGTCCCCCGACGGTTGCTGCATAGTCGCGGATCCGGACAATCATCTCAGTCTCTACCGCAGCTCCGCCGATGGTATAGGTTCCGTCTTCCATTGCATCCTGGATAACCCGCTTTGCATCGTTGATGGCACGTTCGAGTTCATCAACCAGATACTGGGTTGAGCCCCGGATCAGGATTGTGACTGCTTTTGCATTCTCGCAGCCGGATATCTTCGTCAGATCCTCGCCAGCGATCTGCTCCACCTGGTCTGCAGTACCTAGGGTCTCGGTTGTCAGATCTTCGGGCTTGTTGACGATCTCGCCGCAGAGTGCTTTTGCTGCATATTTCATCTCCTTCTCCGGGACATCTTCAAGTGCATATATGCCTGCTTTTGCAAGGTAGAACTGCACGGCATCGGTGATCCCTTTCTGGCAGAGGACCACGTTTGCACCTGATGCAATGATCTGGTCGGCAAGCTTCTTCAGCTGCTCCCGCTCTGCTTCACCAAATGCCGAGACCTGTTCAGAACTGGAGATCCTGATCTTTGCCTTTGTCTGGGTTTTTGTGATCTCAAGCGGTGTTCCGATCAATGCAACTTTCGCGCCCTTGATGAGCTTCGGCATCTGTTCGTCGACACGGGATTTGCCGATGATGACACCATGAACCAGCTCGATATCGTCCATCGAATCCCCTTTCTGTGTCTTGACAAGGATGTCGTCTTCATCGATAATGATCTGACCACCGGTCCTGTTGGCAACGGTAGCGACAGCATCAACGGCGATCTCTGCAGCTTTGTCCCTGATCGCCTCAATGGTTTTTCCAATCATTGCCGTTGTGGCGATCTTTTGTAAGCTCTCCTTGTCATCCGGGCTGACCGAGATAGCAAGGTCTGAGAGGATTTCCAGGGCTTTTCTCATCCCAAGGGTATAGCCTTTTGAGATATTGGTTGGGTGAATACCCATCCTGAGCATCCGCTCAGCCTGTTCCATAAATGATCCGACCATGATGGCTGCGGTTGTGGTGCCGTCACCGCACTCATCATCCTGTGCGGTTGCAACCTCAACCACCATCTTTGCACCGGGATGCTGGACCGAGAGTTCGCTTAGAATCGTTGCCCCATCGTTTGTAAGCGTGATGTCATCTCCGGCAACGAGCATCTTATCCATACCCCTTGGGCCAAGTGTTGTCCTGACTGCTTCTGATATTGCCTTTGCCGCAAGGATGTTTGATCGCTGTGCCTCGTATCCACGGGTTTGCTCAACGTTTTCCCGTAAAATATACACCGGCTGTCCGGTTACCTGATTACGCTGTGCCACTCTGTAATCCTCCTTCCTGTTAAAAATGGAATTGAACTTCTATATATAATTACCTCATACGGGTGACGACTCAGTCGATTCTGGAGATTCTGAAGAGTGAGTAGACAGGGACACCGTCCACCTCGCTGATGCCGCGCTTGTCAAAGAGTACCCAGATGGCAACCGGGATACCGCCATGCCTCCGGAGATATGCAATCACCTCGTGGAGCGTCTTTCCGGATGTGATGACATCATCAACGATAATACACCGTTTCCCCTTTACCCGGGCGAAGTTTCCGGATATGGATCCTATCGGCGTTTCCGAAACCGCATGCTTTGCCGGATGGTATACCGCGAGCTGGCACCCTTCCCGGGCACCGATTATTGTAGCAAGCGGCACGCCCGAGATTGCGATGCCAAGGACCACCTCAGCATCCAGCGGCTCTGACCGATCAGCAGGAGGAATGTAGCGATCAATCATCATTGACGCTGCAGATTCAAGGAGAGCGCAATCGCAGCTGATGGCAGTCCAGTCAATATGCACATCCCGTGGGGCGGCAGTGGAATCCCCCTTTGGGTGAGTCAGAAGCCAGGTGACGGTCTCTGTCGAGAGAGAGAGTTCGTCGGCGATCTGTCCAGGGCTATGCCCTTCTTCAAGAAGTGAGCGTGCCCGCTCTTTCAGATCCGCGAGCGTTGACATAGAAGTACGATAGATACCTATCTATTTATTCCTTCGGCTCAGCAGTGACCCACAAACCGGGCAGTCAGCATATTCTTCCTGTACGACACGGCCGCACCCGGTGCAGACCAGTTTCCAAATACGCTTTTTTGCACGCCTCTGGATGATGGGACGGATTGTGATCCCAAGGGCCGCAGCTACATTCTGGATGGCAAAATCATCGGTAACAATCTCCCCCGAAATCTCGGATGCAAGCGCCAGAATGCTGATATCCGCCTCTGAAAGAACCCCATGATCCCCACTTGACAGAGCCGCCTCACGCACTCTGATACAGGATGATTGGGTCGGCTCTGAAATAACAAGCCCCTCTTCTCTCAGGGCATCGAAACGGGATTTTGATGCAAGGTCACGGAGTTCAGCTACGACCTGCGGAGTCGTCCAGAGATGGCCTTCAACAGGGAATGAACCAAAAAAAAATGACGCATCACAGACGATCTTCATAGATAAGCCTCCACAAAACCACTTTTCTCAACAATTGAGATATGATACCCAAAATGCTCAAGGAGCCGGATAACTGTTCGTGCATGCAGGGTGAGACGGGATGTCGTAATACAACCAGTGTTCATTGCAAGATACAGCAGCAGTTGATCGAAGAGATGGAAATCGACATCACCACCCTGATTGGAGAGAAAGGCCACGGCTGCCATTCTGCCCACATCCTCTGCAGGTAGACCACGCCTCCCGAGGGCAGATCCCCCGTGGCTGCCTGAATAGACTGTGCAGGACGATCCGATACCCGGTCCCTTCTGCCGATCAATCCGTACTGGCAGATCACCTGCAATCGCAGCCGCGGATTTCGCCTGCCTCTCTGCTACATGGTCGGGAAGCCCACAACTTGCTGATATAATTCCTGATCCCGTGGATTGAGCAGAGCCAGGCGGCATTAGTTCTGAGGGCATGGCAATGACGCGGACCTTACCCCCGCCTGCTGGAAAATACCCTCTTGCCTCGATGGAGAGGGTGACACGTGCACCATGCGCAGTCAGGTATTGGAGAAACACGTCCTTGAAATAGTCGATTGTCGGTGCTGCTTTCACCTCGGTTCCTCCAGTCACGGTGATACTGCCACCACACCTGAGTGCAATCGGAAGCCAGGCCGACAGAACAAGCGGGATACTGCCTGCAGTTCCAATATCAATCGTGATATCCTTTTTCTCGAGGGTGCCGGGATAAAAAGAGATCTCTGTTGAACCAATCTCACCGGAAACGATCCGGGCATCCGAAACCGCTGCTGCGGCAAAAACTGCTGCAAGGTGCTGGGCGGCAAGCCCGGGCGATGATCGCTTTCTACGGATATTGATAATGTGGACCGGATCGCCAGTGAGTGTAGAAACGGCAACAGCTGTCCTGATGATCTGGCCTCCTCCTTCGAGCATCCCGCCATCGATAACGATCATCGCATGAGTGCCCCGGCGATCGCTGGCGCTGAGGATATCATCGAACTGCCACATTCGATCGTATCGCTTGAAGCGATTTCTGAAAACCCGGCCCGTATCAGGCGGGCATATCCGCCCCCTGAGAAGATACCATGAACACATGCAGCCCTGATATCAAGTGCCCCCTGATCTGCAAGCATCATGGCAGCTGTTGAAAGTGTTCCACCTGTGGATATGATATCATCAACGATGACGACATTCCTTCCGAAAACATCGATTTTCTTTGGTTTAATAATAACCTCCTCACCTGAAATCCGTGTCTTTTCAAGATGGTCGCAGTCCCACCCATGGGCAGCAGCGACATCTTCAGCAAATGTCCTGGCTCCTGCATCAGGGGCCAGGATAATGGGCTGATTAATTGACTGTCCGGCGATATACTCACCGACTGCCCCTGCAATTGTTAGGTTCTCTGCAGGAACCCCGAAATACTTCAGCACCGATGGCTCATGGATGTTTACCGTCAGGACACGAAAAACTCCTCTGCCAAGAGCTGATGCAATCGCTCGGATGCTTATCGGCTCTCCCTCAGAAAATTGCCTGTCCTGGCGTGCATATCCCATATACGGGATGACAAGTGTGATCTTTTTGCCCTGACAGGTATCAAGCAAGAGGAGGAGTTCAATGAAGGATTCGGGATCAACAAGGGATGAGATAATTACCATGTCGGAATCAAGATCTGGAGCCCTGAGATACAGCTCACCGTCGGGGAATCGTGATCGCTTCACTTCGCCCAGAGGGACACCAAGAATTCCCGCAATTCTTGAAGCGAGAATCTGCGTTCTTTCCGTGTATATGACCTTCATTCTCTCTATCTCCCTGTACTGAAACTACTTAAACTATTGGGCTCTGATATATAAGCATTGAATGTTGATGCGAGGTATATCTCAGAATGGGTACAGAAATACTGACTGATGAGACGATGAACGATATACTGGATGAAGAAGAGCTCTTTAAAGAGATCGATCTAGCCACAACAGCTGATATCGAGGTACCGCCAGGTCTTATCGACCAGGTGATCGGTCAGGAGCATGCTGTCGAGGTGATACGGAAAGCCGCAATTCAGCGCCGGCATGTAATGATGATCGGAACACCCGGTACCGGCAAATCGATGCTTGCAAAGGCAATGGCCGAGCTCCTTCCAAAAGAAGAGATGCAGGACATTCTTGTCTACCCAAATTCAGATGATAATAATAATCCCCTCATCCGGACCGTCCCTGCCGGAAGGGGAAAAGAGATTGTCTCTGCACATAAGATGGAGGCACGAAAACGGGCACAGATGCGCAATATGCTGATGCTGATGCTCATCTTTGGGATTATCGGGTATGCCCTCATATCAGGGATGCTCCTGATGGGTATCATTGCAGTCGCATTTATCTTCCTTGCTTTCAGGACACTGATGCCACGCGAGGATGTCATGGTGCCAAAACTCCTGGTTTCAACCTCACCAGAGGCAAAGGCCCCGTTCATCGATGCCACGGGATCCCATGCAGGTGCGCTCCTTGGAGATGTCAGGCATGATCCGTTTCAGTCCGGCGGTCTGGAGACCCCATCCCATGACCGTGTTGAAGCTGGTGCCATCCACAGGTCACATAAAGGGGTTCTCTTCATCGATGAAATCAATACCCTGACGCCGCATTCCCAGCAGAACCTGCTCACTGCCCTGCAGGAGGGTGAGTTTCCAATCACCGGCCAGAGCGAGCGTTCAAGTGGGGCAATGGTCAGGACTGAAGCGGTCCCCTGCCGGTTCGTGATGATTGCCGCTGGAAACCTTGATGCAATGCAGGGGATGCATCCTGCCCTCCGTTCCCGTATCCGGGGGTATGGCTATGAAGTCTTCATGAAAGAAACAATAGATGACACTCCAATGAATCGAAAAAAATTCATCCGCTTCATCGCCCAGGAAGTTAAAAATGACGGTCGAATCCCTGCATTTGACCGGAGCGCCATCGTGGAGGTGATCCGCGAAGCCCGGCGGCGATCAAACCGGAAAGGTCACCTCACATTGAAACTCCGCGATCTTGGTGGCCTTGTCCGTGTCGCCGGTGATATCGCCCGCAGCGAAGGATCTGATGTGACGAGCGTACGGCATGTCATCGCAGCGAAGGAGACGGCACGATCGGTTGAAGACCAGATCTCAGATGAATACATCCAGCGGAGCCGGGATTATGACCTGACAGTCATCTCAGGTGCGTCAATTGGCAAGGTAAATGGTCTTGCGGTAATGGGAACAGACTCAGGATCTGTCCTCCCGATTGTTGCTGAGGCTACCCCGGCCCAGGGTGCATCAGGTACCGTGATTGCAACCGGTCTTTTAAAGGAGATAGCACAGGAGTCAATCAAGAATGTCTCGGCGATATTAAAGAAATTCACCGGAAAGGACATCAGGAATATTGATATTCACATCCAGTTCATCGGAACCTACCAGGGTGTCGAGGGTGATTCTGCTTCTGTATCAGTTGCGACTGCGGTCATCTCTGCTATAGAAGGCATCCCGGTCCGGCAGGACGTTGCGATGACGGGATCCCTCTCGGTAAGAGGCGATGTCCTCCCGGTGGGTGGTGTCACCTACAAGATCGAGGCTGCGGCAAAGGCCGGGATACGGCATGTTTTTATACCGCAGTCAAATGCTGCCGATGTCCTGATCGAAGATCGGTACCGCGATCAGGTCACGATCATCCCTGTATCACATATCGAGGAGATCCTTGAACAGGCCCTTGTGCCGGCGAATCGTGAAGGTTTCCTTGAAAAATTGAAGAAGCTCGCAGAACAGGCCGTTATATCCCCTGATGCGCATATGAAGACCGATCCGGGATTTGTTTAAAAATGGATGACAGACTACGGTACTGGGACATTCGCCATGTCAGGGGTGAGCATACCGCCATTGACATCGACAATAACGAGGTTGAATCGGCAGGTGTCTCGTTTTTTTCAACAGCCGTTATCCGTGCACTTGGCTCCCGGGGATGGGGGATCTGTGCCGTGTCCCCGTTCGATCCGGATGACAAACAGGCACTCCGGGATTTTCTCCTGCGTGCGGAGAAGGCTGCCCGGGTGACACATGAGGATGTAGAACTGGCAGAGGCAGGGAATCGCTCGCCGCTTCCGGTTCCAACGATACAGGAAAACCCTCGTCTGGTTTCACTTGAAGAGAAAGCCCATCTCCTGATGCAGATCACAACTGCCGCAGAGGTCCCTGGCATCTCAAACACCCGCGGGACATATACCGAGCGGTACGAGGAGGTTACCTTCATCGACTCGACCGGATATGAAACATCATCGACGATGTGCCGATCAGGCTTCAATGTCATGGCGGTTGCAAAAAAGAATGGAAACATGCAGATGGGTTTTATGCGGGACCACAGGATTGACGGTCTCAACCTCAGGAACAGAACTGAAGAAGGAGTCAGGGTAGGGAACCGGGCAGTTGATCTTCTGCATGCACGGGCTGCAAAAGGCGGCAGAATGAAAGCAGTACTCAATCCTGAACTTGGTGGGGTTTTTGTCCATGAAGCCGTCGGGCATGCAAGCGAGGGCGATCTGGTCAAAGAGGGTGCATCAGTATTGAAAGGACGTATTGGTGAAGAAATCGGAAGCGGTTTGGTTACCATCATCGACGATCCCACCATGCACTCGTTTGGGTTTGAGCCTGTCGATGCAGAAGGTGTTGCCGGATGCACAACTGCTATCATCGAACGCGGGATCCTGAAGCGGTACCTCCATTCCCGTGAAACACTGGCTGCGGTTGGATCTGGTGATGCAGGTCATGCCCGTTCGATGCCCGGTCATCTGCCGCTTGTGCGGATGAGTAATACCTATATCGCACCGGGGGATGCCAGATATGACGAAATCATCGAGGAATGCCGGGATGGAATCCTCCTTGCAGGATCTCGCGGCGGACAGGTGGATCCGGGCCGCGGGGTCTTCCAGTTCAATGCCGAATATGGGTATCTGATTGAGGGAGGTGAATTAACAGAGATGGTGCGGGACGTTTCGCTTACAGGTGAGATTCTCTCTACGCTGCATGCTATCACCCTCTGTGGGGATGATCTACGCATGTATCCGGGATATTGCGGAAAAGGTGGGCAGAGCGTTCCGGTTTCTGATGGCTCACCCCACCTTCTCCTCTCTGAAGCCATCATCGGGGGAAGCGGCGATGCATGAAGAACCGGGATCCATGATCATAGAAGCAGGTCTTGACCTGGTGGATGAGGTGGAGGTTGTCATCGTACGGAGCGAAAACACGTCTATTGAACTGAAGCGATCACTGCCTGCTCATGCGAGCGAATCGCATGGCACTGCGGTTATCATCAGGGTGATCGATTCCGGGAGGATCGGCTCATCCAGCACAAGCAATCTATCAGACTGGCGTGCATGCCTTGCATCTGCGATATCAAGCGCCTCTCTTGCAGCGCCTGTTCCATGGGGTGGTCTTCCTGGTCCGGTGCTGTCGAACCTGGACCCCCTGTCGTTTGATCCGGCGGTGAGAACCGATCCTGACATTGCTCTTTCATTCTGCGAGGGTCTCCTTGAAGGTGCTGCTGATTACCCAGATGCCGAGATCGTCGGTGGAGGAGCGGGAATTTCGATTGGATCAGTCACTCTGGCAAACTCATCCGGTGTCGGGTATGAAGATAACCATACCATGGTTTCCGCATCTCTTGAGGCAATAGCGGGTCAGTCGACCGGTTTTGAATATGATCATTCCCCGGCATTTACAATCGATCCGCATGCCATTGGAAAGAGAGCGGCAGAACTGGCAAGCACTTCACAGAACGGTGTAGCGATTGAGAACGGCAGGTATGATCTGCTCCTCTCACCGGTCGCATTCGCACATCTCTGTGCCTCACTCCTCTCTTCAGCTTTAAATGGCAGAAACGTACATATGGGCAGGTCGTTTCTTGCAGGCAAACTGGGTGCGCATATTGGTCCTGATCACCTGAATCTCATCGACGATCCCCACTATCCCGGCGCCCCGGGGAGCACATGGTTTGATGCAGAAGGGGTTCCGACACGGAAAAACCACCTCATCAACGATGGGGTTCTCACTTCATATGTATATGATCTCAAGACTGCATACCGTTTTGGTGCAGAGAGTACAGGAAACGCCTCCCGCGGCGGCCCTGGAGCTGGCATCTCCATAGGCATGCATAATATGGTGTTTCATGGTGAAACAATGAAACAGCCTGGAGAAGGCAGGTGCATCTCTATTCATGATGTGATCGGTGCACATACGGCAAACCCGCTCACCGGTGATTTTTCTGTTGAGGTGCAGAATGCGTTCTTTATGGAGGATGGGATACACCGGGAGCCGATCAGAAAAGCGATGATTGCAGGCAATATCTTTGAAATGCTTGAGAATATCATAGGGTTTGGAGAAAAGCCGCGCTGTATCGGGCATGCGATCGTCCCGCCTGTCAGGGTCAACGGGATGCGGCTTATCGGGTGATGCCGGGCTATGCTCGAGCTGATTGTTCCGGTTCTGATTGCAGCGGCCCTGCTTGCCATACTCTATTATTTTTGTAAAGAAGGGATGAAGCTTCTTGCAAATGCTGCAGCAGGCCTGATCATCTTATTATTCGTCAACTGGTTCAATCTTCTCTCCATTATTGGCATCCCCGGCATCCCGATCACGTGGGCATCAGTTCTGATCTGTGCTTTCGGTGGCATCCCCGGTGCCGTTATACTTATACTGCTTGCGATAGCAGGGATCACAGTCTGAGATGGTCAGCATGAGATCTGTTCTTCGTTCATGGTGTGACAGCCACGAGATCCCGCTTCTCGGGATTGCGGATGCGGGCCGGTATAACAACCCGGATTATGAGCACCTGGTTCCCCTGATGTATCGCCCCGAAGCCATTATCCCCGGCACTCGTTCGGTAATTGTCATCGGGCTTCCGGTTCACCTGCCGGCAATAGATTCATCTCCCTCAATTCTGTACCGTGAAAGCTACCGGACCGTAAACACCCTTCTTGATCAGTATACGTACCGGATCGCAAACCTGCTCAACGGGATGGGATTTCCATCAGTTCCAATCCCACGGGACGGGTACGGAAGCATTGAAGTCCTGCTGAAAAAACCGGTCACATTCTTTTCACACCGTCATGCTGCATACTTTGCCGGTCTTGGTACGTTTGGTATTAACAATATGCTCCTCACACCAGAGTTTGGCCCTCGTGTGAGGTTTGGCTCGGTCTTTTCGAGCCTTGAGGTTGAACCGGATCAGGTCATGGCAACTGATCTCTGTACCAGATGCATGGAGTGCCAAAAGCACTGCCCGGTGGGTGCGGTCAGCAGTGAGGATTATCCAAAAGGTAAGACCAGCACAATGGCCTGTGCGAAGTACAGCGCAGCACTCAATAAAAGATATGCATCACCCTGTGGGATCTGCATCAAGGTCTGCCCGGTTGGATCTGATCGCAGCTTGTATGGGCGGGAAGATACCGGGGTGTACCGGGAGATGACGGCTGATCCAGTCCTCTGGAGCGCCTGGGAACATATCAGGTCCCATGGCTCTCTCTGATGATACATTAACTTGCGGGGGTGAAAGGGGTGGAGCGGGAAGTCCCCGGTCTTTTGCCGGGATGAAAGCGGAGCCGCCCTTCCTTTCTGCGATAGAGATACATTCTTAGATTATACCATAAAAGCATATCCCACATGAAATAGAAACTCGATCGGTCTGCACGTTCTGTCTATGCTCTCTACTATCATCTGGTGATGGTTGTGAAATATCGCCGGAACGCGTTGTATTCTGATGATATTCGGAAACGTTTGAAAGATATTGTGTGGAACCTATCGGAAGAATTGGGTATAGAGGTGGTTGTTCATGAACCAAGCAGACGATCACTATCATCTTCTGTTCAGGGCAACCCCGAAAACAAACCTCGTCAATGTTGCAAACGTGATCAAGGGTGTCTCATCCAGAAGACTGCGTCAGGAATTCCCTGAAACAAAGAATCTGCTGTGGGATGACTCATTCTGGCCCCCATCATATTTCCTTGCAACATCAGGACAGGTACGCCTTGATGCACTGAAAGAATATGGTGACTCTCAACTGGAGAAGTAAATGATTATCTCCTACAAGTATCGGGCATATCCTGATGCGGCCACTGAGGCAGAACTGAATGCCGCACCCGATACGTGCAGGTGGCTCTATAACACACTTCCCGGAGAATGTAATGCCATGCGGGAGAAATGGGATCCGGCCAACCATGCGAGGAACGCAGGCACGGATCGTCACGCTGAAAGAGGAGCACCCGTTTTTCAAGGGTGTGTACTTGAAAGTGCTTCAGATGGTGAACTATTCTCTCTGGAACAACATCGCCTCACTCTCGCAGATGAAAAAGAGAGGACGAAAGATCGGGAAACTTCGGTTCAAGAGCGCATCCCGATTTCGGACCCTCAACTATAATCAGTCCGGGTTTTCATCGACTCCTGGCAGAGTACGATCACGTTCTCAAAGATCGGAACCGTTCCCGTTACGATTGTACCGGCCATACACGAAAACGGTGAAAGGTGTCCTCATCACCCGTTGTGGTGATACATGGTATGTGATCATCCAGGCAGCGGCAGTCATCGAGTCAACGCGTGAAGGGCGTTCAGTCGGCATTGATGTTGGTCTGAACTCGTTTGCCGTTGATAGTGATGGTACAGCGATCGAAAATCCCCGGTTTAATGAGCGGTCGCTGAATACAATCAGGAAGCTCCAAAGAAGCATTGCCCGGAAACAGCGTTTCTCGAAGAACTGGAAAAAGGCAAAGAGCAGACCGGAGAAGGCACACGATCATGTCACGAACCAGAAGAGAGATTTTCTTCACAAACTCTCCCGGAGCTACGTTGACAGGTATAGAACGATCTGCGTCGAAGACCTGGATATCAAAGGTCTGAAGGAGACAGGGAGTTCGAAAGGACTGCACAGGAGCATTCATGATCTTTCCTGGGGACGATTCTATTCATATCCTGGTTACAAGGTTTTGAGTGCAGGTACACAAGTGATCAAAGTCGATCCCCGAAATACATCACACATTTGCGCGAACTGCGGAAGCATCGTGAAAAAGACACTATCAGAGAGACTCCATGAATGCCCGTACTTGCGGGAATGTTACCGATAGGGATTACAATGCTCTGGTGAATATTCACCGCGTGGGGATGGAACATCCCTTTGAGCCTGTGGAGTCAATACCTCTACGTCACAGCTCAGTGATGCATCTATTGTCCATGAAGCAGGAAGCCCCATCCTTCAGGGTGGGATTGTTCACGCTGCGATAACCTTTAAGATGCTCCGGGGGAAATGTACGGTCAGGTGATACAACCATGTGCAGCGTTGGCAACCCCACCGATATGGATTTTGAAGAGGGAATAAAAGGCAAGAACTATGTCTGCAGGATATGCAATGAAAAGTTCAAGACCGTTGGGAGACGCCCGATGTGTCCGTCCTGCCAGTCTGAAGACGTTGAAGAGGCATGATCATAACCCCTGGTGACCGGATCGTTCTCATCCGTGGCACCTCTTCTTTTCTCCTTCTTGCACGTGCTGGCAGGAAGTTTCCTCTCTTGATTGAAACAGTTGACGAAGAGTTTGTCCAGGGGATCCTGCCGGATGATATTATCGCGGTTTCGGCACCTGAAGGTGGTCCCCTGGCTCCGGCACGGTGCCTGCTTGATCTCGTCAGATTATATGAACTTCCTCTTCTTGTCCTCCCACGGGGTCATCCTGGATCACGGCGTCTGAGGTACCTCACCTCGGCAGGCCCGAGGATACTGCTGTCATGTGAAATAGTGCGGGGAACACATCCAGAGCAGCATCTCCTCTGCTCATCACCTGAACTGGCAGGTGGAGAGGTTTATGGAAAAAATGGTTCAATTTTCATAAAAAACCTTCCAGGGATGATTTCCTGGGAATTCCTTGACAGGAGAGGGTCAGAAACAGAACAACAAATATAAGAGCATTCATCCACCAATTATTCTGTTGCCGTGAGAGGAGGGTTGGATGAAAACTGAGGTTCTGAAGAGCATCAAAAAGACCGAAGAAGAGTACCGTCAGCAGGTTGATGCGGCAATGGCCGAACGCGAGCGCATTATTACAAACGCCCGACTTGAGGCCGACAATCTGGTTGCCAAGGCAGCGAATGTCACTGAAGAGTACAAAAAGAAGCGTCTGGCGGATGCACGGAATGATGCAGCGAAAGAGCATGCCCGGGTCCTTGAGGAAGGTAAGCAACAGGCAGCCGCCCTCAAGGAGAAAGGCAGGAAACGGATGAAAGAAGCTGTCTCGCTGTTTGTTGAGCGTTTTAAGGAGCGGGTGCATGTTACAGCCTAAAACGATGACGCGTCTGCTCATCGTTGGCTCAAAAGAGCAGATGGCGCGAGCTGTGACAGAGCTATACCGTCATCATCTTTTCCATATAACCGATTATACAGAGCGGGGTGAAGAAGGATACGAGGGCTTCCATATCGGCCAGCCGATGGAGGAGGCGACTGATCTTTCAACAGATCTGATCACGATCCGGTCAATTGAAAATACTCTTGACATCTCTCCTGACGCGTATATCGGTATTCCCAAACGTAACTCGGCCTCGATCAAAGAGATAATCGAGCGTGACCTCCAGAACATCGAGAAAGAGGTCATCGAACTCACGGCACAACGATCTGAGTCCGAAGCACGCATAAAAGCCTATGAACAGCGTATTGCTGAACTTATGCCATTCTCGACAGTCCCTGTTGAGCTTGGGTTGTACCGCGGATATGAGTCGATTACGGCTATTGCCGGGAGGATATCCCGTGATATTGATATCCCGGTGCCACATGAGAAGTTCTACGCATCCGGGAAAGGTGGCGGCACGATGGTCATCTTCTGTAAAAAGGAGGACCGCTCAGTCGTTGATCAAATCCTCTCTGAGGCACAGTTCAAACCAATCCCGATTCCACAGGAAGATGGATCTGTCCGCCAGCAGATCGAACTCTACCAGTCACAGATCGCAAAACTCAATGATGAGGTCACAGGGATAGATACACGCCTGGCGGAGATCAAAGAGCAGAACGGTGATTTCATTGCCGCCTGTGATGAAGTCCTGAGTGCTGAAGTTGAACAGGCCGAAGCGCCACTTCGGTTTGCAACGACAGATCTGATCTTTGTTGCAGATGGATGGGTTCCGACAACAGAAGTCAACACCGTAACCTCCGGGGTGGCACAGGCTACCGGGGGCAGAATCCTGATCATGGAGATTGAGGAGTCAGACGATCACGATCCCCGTCATCAGGCGCCGGTCGAGTATGACAATCCGCCTTTTGCACGGCCAACTGAAACACTGGTGGATGTGTATTCCAGGCCACGGTATGATGAGCTCGATCCAACAATCATGCTCTCTATCATATTCCCGCTATTCTTCGGGATCATCCTCGGGGATATTGCCTATGGAGGTATTCTCCTTGTGCTTGCACTGGCACTCCGAAAGGTGCTGGTTGGAGATACCGTTCAGCGTCTCCTGAAGGTCCTGAGAAATTCAAGTATTTCGGCGATCTTCTTTGGTGTTGTATATGCCGAAGCTTTTGGTGCCCATCCGGGTGCTCTTGACATTCATCTCTGGGACCCGATCGTGAGCAGACACCTGCTCATTGGACCGCACGCGTATTATCAGGCGGATATTACCGTTCTGCTGGTCTTTGCGGTATGGTTTGGGATTCTTCAGATGACACTTGGCAGAGCCATGAGTGCGGTGAACCATTACCGCCATCATCATATGACCCATGTTATGGGTCAGATTGGCTGGATCGCGGTGATGTGGGGTATACTCGCACTGATCTGGTCGATAGCAGCACTTCCACTTATGCCCGATCTAACCGGGCTTCCACCTGTTGTCATGGGGTTAAATATCGTAGGTCTCTTTGGTGCCGTTCTGATAGTTGCCGGGCTTATCGGGATTATGCGGGAGTCGCCCCTCGAACTGATTGAAATTCCAACAATTATCAGCCATGCGCTCTCATATACGCGTCTGGCGGCTGTTGGGCTTTCGTCTGTTGCAATTGCAATGGTGGTCAATTACATCGCCATCAATATGTTGATTGAGCCTCAGCTCAGGGGGCTATCGGTGGTTGGTGTTCTCTTAGTAATTACCGGGATCTTTGTCCTGCTCATTGGCCATCTTCTCAATACGGCACTTGGTCTCCTTGGAGGAGGGCTTCAGTCCCTGAGGTTGCAGTACGTTGAGTTCTTCACCAAATTTTACAAGGGTGGTGGAGAGGTATACAATCCATTTGGAAAGAAAAGAAGATTTACGGAGGATTAAATTATGGTCGATTTAGGAACAGCAACATTAACCGTTGAAATGGTTGAAGCATCGCAGGAAGGAATGAAGGCGCTCGCAGCAGCACTTGCCGTCAGTGCCACAGGTTTTGCCACGGCATGGGCTGAATCGGTTATCGGCTCAGCGGCAATTGGTGCTACAGCAGAGAACAGGGATATCTTCGGTATGGCGCTCCTGCTCACCGTTATTCCCGAAACGATCGTCATCTTCGGCCTTGTCGTCTCACTGCTGATTCTGTTCTAGATGGAGTCTACAATGGGACTTGAAGTTGTCGTCGAAGAGATCAGGGAGAAAGGGCAGAAAGAATCCAATGCCATCCGGAATGAGGCCCATGCAGAGGCCGATCGGATCCTTGCGGCAGCAGAAGACCAGGCAGCGTCGATCAAACAGGAAACCGAGAAGGAGCTTGAGCGGCAGATCAGCCATATAATGGCCCAGGAAGTCTCTGCTGCAAAACTCCTGGTCAAACGCGAGGTCCTGAACGCTCAGAAAGAGATGCTTGAGGAGGTCTTCAACGAAACGAAAGAATCCGTTTCAGCACTTCCAGCCACCTTCCATGAGAGGGTGGTCAGGGATCTTCTCAAAAAGGTGGCAAAAGAGATCAAGGATGGCACTGTCTTCTGCAATGAACGCGATAAAAAAGCAGCAGAATCTGCTCTTTCTGAACTGAAAACTCTGAATGGATACACGTTTGGCGGTATCATTGATATTGACGGCGGTATCGTGGTCAGGAGTGCAGACGGACAATTGACTGTAGACCTCAGTTATCAGACCTTTCTTGAAGAGGTCTGGGAGTCCGGGTTGAAAGACGCCTCGGATATTCTCTTTGGGTAGGAGGTATGTGCTGATGTCTGTGGTGGTAAGAGCTTCGGCCCCTTATGTCTATGTCTGCACCCGAATGCGTGTGCGCAAATCAAAGCTGCTTCCGCGGGAGGAGTACCAACGGATGCTGAATATGAGCCTTCCCCAGATCACCCGCCACATCGAAGAGATGGAGTATAAAAAGGAGATTGACGAGCTGGCCTCTTCATTTAGTGGTATTGACCTTGTTGAGGAGGCGCTCTCCTGGAACCTGGCAAAAGAGTACCAGAAGATCCTTGAGATTACCCCGGGTATCTTAAAACAGTTCACCCAATCGTATCTTCAGGCATGGGATATCCAGAACGTACTCACCATCATCCGTGGAAAGAACCAGGGAATGCCTGCTGGAAAGATCAAGGAAGTGATTGTTCCGGCAGGGATGCTTGATGTGAAGTTTCTGGACAGAATGATTGCGGAAGATTCGGTTGAACATGCCATCGAGATGCTGAAAGGCCATCCTCTCTACTCTGTGGTCGAGCGGGAATATGCGGATTCCATGGAACGGGGTTCATTTGGAAAGCTCGAGAACGAGCTGTACCGGAACTATTATGCCAATCTCATCGAGGAGGCAAGGAGTGGACTGAAAGGAGGGAAGGAATTTCTTAAATCGATACAACTTGAGATCGATATCAGAAATATCAAGGCAATTTTCCGTCTGAGGAATCATGAAATCTCGGTTGAGGAGATCTCTGATGTCTGGATTCCCGGTGCATTGTTTACTCCTGAAGAGCTGACAGAACTCTCTCAGATCGAGGATATCAACGAACTTGTTGATATCCTGAAGAAGAAAGTCCAGAGTTCTGCACTGGTCCAGGCACTTGAGGGGCTTCGTGAAGAAAAACCCATTCACGAAGTAGAGAACACATTGACCCGGGCACAGCTGGATTATATGGAACGGCTCTCGAAGAGGCACCCCTTCTCGATCTATCCGATTCTGGTCTACCTTGAGAAGAAAAAGTACGAAGTGACCAATCTCAGGGCGCTTGCCCGCGGCAAACAGGCAAATCTTCCGGCTGAGAGGATCGAAAACTATCTGGTGATATGATGGAGATCGCAGTAATCGGAAGAGAAGAGTTTATCCTGGGTTTCCGGCTTGCAGGACTTCAGAAGACATATGCGGCCGATACCCCGGAGAAGCTTACGGAGGCGATTACGCGGACATTGGAAGACCCCAATATTGGCATCCTCGTCCTCCAGAGCACCGATATGGAACAGATTCCAAGAAGGCTTCAGACAGCCCTTGAGAACTCGGTGAAACCGACCGTCATCTCCATTGGTGGTGAGACGGGCGGACTCTCCCTGAGGGAACGGATTAAGCGATCGGTGGGTGTTGATCTGTGGAAGTAAAGAAAAAATCAGGAATTCTCAAAAGGATCGCGGGACCGGTGGTCACCGCGGTAAACCTTGATGCACATATGTATGATGTGGTCAAGGTGGGTGATGAGGAGCTGATGGGTGAAGTGATCAAGATCGATGGTGAAATGATCATCATTCAGGTGTATGAAGACACTTCCGGCATCAAACCCGGTGAGCCCGTCATAAACACGGGCCTCTCGCTCGCAGTCGAGCTCGGTCCGGGTCTCCTCACCAGTATCTACGATGGTATACAGCGACCTCTCGAGGTCCTTGTCGAGAAGATGGGCAACTTCATCGAACGCGGTGTCTCGGCTCCCGGTCTTGACCGCTCGAAGAAATGGGAGTTTACGCCCGTTGTGAAAACTGGCGACCAGGTCCGTCCTGGCCAGATCATCGGTGAGGTGCAGGAGACAAATAAGGTGCACCGTGTCATGATCCCGCCGGACTCAGCCGGTGGTGTTGTGAAGGAGATCAAATCAGGGTCGTTTCCTGTCGATGAACCGGTGATCACACTTGATGATGGCACCAGTTATCCAATGATGCAGAAGTGGCCGGTCCGGGTGCCCCGTCCCGTGATTGAGAAGAAGAACCCAAAGATCCCGCTGAACACCGGTCAGCGTATTCTCGATGGTCTCTTCCCGATCGCAAAGGGTGGAACTGCAGCTATTCCAGGGCCTTTTGGATCCGGTAAAACGGTCACCCAGCAGCAGCTTGCCAAATGGTCAGATGCAGAGATCGTCGTCTATATCGGATGTGGCGAGCGCGGTAACGAGATGACAGAAGTGCTGAGCGAATTTCCGCACCTCGACGATCCAAAGACCGGAAAGCCACTGATGGAGCGGACGGTACTTATCGCGAACACATCGAACATGCCGGTTGCGGCTCGTGAGGCATCGGTCTATACCGGCATCACTATTGCCGAGTATTTCCGTGACATGGGCTATGATGTCTCCCTGATGGCAGACTCGACCTCGCGATGGGCAGAAGCAATGCGTGAGATCTCAAGCCGGCTTGAAGAGATGCCGGGTGAAGAAGGCTATCCTGCATATCTTGCCGCACGACTCTCAGAGTTTTATGAGCGTGCAGGTCTCGTCGAGACATTGGCAGGTGACTCAGGCTCTGTCTCGGTTATCGGTGCGGTCTCCCCGCCAGGCGGTGACTTCTCTGAACCGGTTACCCAGAACACGCTCCGTATCGTGAAGGTCTTCTGGGCGCTGGATGCCAAGCTCTCGCAGAGGCGGCATTTCCCATCGATCAACTGGCTCAACTCGTATTCGCTGTACCTTGACCAGCTCCAGGACTACTATGACGAACATCTCTCACCTGAATGGAACAAGCTCCGTTCATGGGCGATGGAAGTTCTCCAGAAAGAGTCAGAGCTCCAGGAGATTGTCCAGCTGGTTGGATCCGACGCACTCCCTGAGTCAGAACAGATTACCATCGAAATTGCCAGGATGCTCAGGGAAATCTTCCTGCAGCAGAACGCCTTTGATGATGTCGACACGTTTTGTGATATGAGCAAACAGTTTGATATGGTCAAGGCGATTCGCGCCTATGCCAATCTCGCGTATGCTGCACAGGCTGCAGGTGTCGCACCAGGACAGATCATCGGTGTTAAGGCAAAGTCTGAACTCCCGCAGATCAAGTTCATCCGCGACTACAAACCAATGCTTGACCAGGTCCTAAAAGACATGGATTCTGAGTTCACCGCACTGAGGTCGGGAGCATGAAGGAATATAAGACAGTGACAAAGATCGCCGGTCCGCTTGTCTTTGTCGAGAAGACCGAGCCGGTCGGGTACCAGGAGCTGGTCAACATCGTGCTCGCAGACGGCAGCATCAAGCGTGGCCAGGTGCTTGATACAAGCGATACGTTCGTGGTTGTCCAGGTCTTTGAGACGACTGCCGGTATCGGCAGGGACTCCGGGATCAGGTTCCTTGGCGAGACGATCAAGATGCCGGTCGGCCGCGAGATGCTCGGCCGTATCCTCTCCGGAGGCGGCAAGCCCATCGACGGCGGACCTGAGATCGTCCCGGAGAAGCGGCTCGATATCACCGGTGCTGCGATCAACCCGTACGCACGTGGAAACCCAAAGGACTTTATCCAGACTGGTATCTCCACGATCGACGGTACGAACACTCTTGTTCGTGGACAGAAGCTTCCGATCTTCTCGGGATCAGGTCTTCCCCACAATGATATCGCTCTGCAG
The DNA here is from genome assembly GCA_003838065.1 of Methanocalculus sp. MSAO_Arc2. Taxonomy (GTDB): domain Archaea; phylum Halobacteriota; class Methanomicrobia; order Methanomicrobiales; family Methanocorpusculaceae; genus Methanocalculus. The sequence continues at coordinate 8,424 of QZAC01000107.1, read as the reverse complement.
ATCGCACGTCAGGCAAAGGTTCCAGGCTCAACTGAGTCTTTTGCTGTTGTCTTTGCTGCAATGGGTATCACAAAAGAGGAAGCCAACCACTTCATGGAGGACTTCGAGCGGACCGGTGCTCTTGAGCGTGCGGTCGTCTTCTTAAATCTTGCAGATGATCCGGCTGTCGAGCGTATCATCACCCCGCGGCTTGCACTGACCACTGCAGAGTACCTCGCATACGAGCTTGGATACCATGTTCTAGTCATCTTAACAGACATGACCAACTACTGTGAGGCGCTCCGTCAGATCGGTGCAGCCCGTGAAGAGGTTCCGGGCCGTCGTGGATATCCGGGATACATGTATACCGATCTCGCCAACATCTACGAGCGTGCCGGTATCATCAAGGGAGTCAAAGGCTCTGTCACCCAGATTCCTATCCTGACGATGCCGGGTGACGATATCACCCATCCGATCCCTGATCTCACCGGCTACATTACCGAAGGCCAGATCGTTATTTCCCGTGAACTCCACAGGAAAGGCATCTACCCGCCGATCAATGTTCTCCCGTCGCTTTCACGTCTGATGAACCTTGGTATCGGCGAGGGGCTGACCCGTGATGACCATAAGAAGGTCTCAGACCAGCTCTATGCAGGATATGCAGAAGGAAACGATCTCCGTGGTTTGGTTGCCATCGTCGGAAAAGATGCGCTTTCTGAGCGTGATCGGCTCTTCCTTGAAGTGGCAGACTACTTTGAGGACCAGTTCGTCCGCCAGGGTATAAGTGAAGACCGCTCCATTACAGGAACCCTTGATATTGGCTGGAAACTCCTGGCAACCCTCCCCGAAGAGCAGCTTGTCAGGATTGACCGTGAACTGATCAGAAAGTACCATCCGAATTACCGGAAGGAGTAACCTGCCATGGCGCTCCGCGATGTAAAGCCGACCCGGTCAGAACTCATCGCCCTGAAACGGCGGATCCAGCTCTCAGAACGCGGGTACAAGCTCCTGAAGATGAAGCGTGACGGCCTCATCCTCGAGTTCTTCAAGATTCTTGGCCAGGCAAAAGATACTCGTGACGTTCTTGCTGAAAAGTATGAACGGGCGCAGGAGATGATCGCCATCGCAGATACCGTTGAAGGCGCCATCGGTGTCAAGGCCGCTGCCTTTTCAGTCGGTGATGTGCCCCGGATTGAACTGAAGAGCAAGAACATCATGGGTGTCGTTGTCCCGGAGATCTCGTCAACAAGTGTTCGAAAGAGCCCGACAGGACGGGGATACGGTATCATCGGGACCTCCTCGGTCATCGATGAGGCAGCTGATGCATTTGAGGACCTCCTTGAATCGATCATTCACAGTGCCGAGATCGAGACGACGATGAAACGACTCCTGGATGAGATCGAGAGCACCAAACGGCGTGTCAATGCACTCGAGTTCAAGGTCATCCCTGAACTCACCGAAGCGCGTGATTTTATCAAGATGCGTCTTGATGAGATGGAACGGGAAGAACTTTTCCGTTTAAAAAAGATCAAGGCCCGTTCCGAGGCCTGATTATCCTCCTTTTTTCTGCAGAACGATGAACATATACCCATAGTACGAACCGTACTCTCTGAAGATCCGGATCTCTTCTTCCATCTCCAGGAGGAATGCCATGACCTCTGTATCAGCATTCTTCTTCCATTTCTCAATTGCCGGGATGATGGGAGCATAGTAGTTCTCCCAGGCCTGCATTGGGAGACGTTGTGTGAGAATAACCTGATACCCTGCGTCTTCTGCATCTCTGACCATATCCTCTTCAGTCTGTATTGCAGGATAGTGGTGCTCCCAGTAGGTGCGCAGCTCATCCGGTGGGGATGCGTCAAACCAGCATATCCCGGAGACGACGAGATGTCCTGTGCCCTTCAGTAGAGATTTCCAGGCTTTGAGCCCTGCAGAAAATCCCATGATATAGATTGCTCCTTCTGACCAGATGAGATCAAAGACACTCTCTTTGAACGGGAGGGCATACATGCTCGAAGCCACAACTTCATGTCCGCTGTTGCTTTTGAGCGTTTGAAGAAATGGTACATGAATATCAGTGGCGATGATTGTGGCACCGCGTGCAGAAGAAGCGATGGCTGCAGTCTGGCGCCCGGTACCGCAGGCAACATCAAGGATCAGGGGGGTGTTTGGGGCAATCTTTAGATCTGAATAGATTGCCTTTGTGATAGCATCGTCTCCCGGTCCCTGCATGGGAAGAGACTCATAGAATACAAAAATGTCTTCCATCCTATCTATCAGGAACCGAATAGGTAATTAATAATGTCTCCCTCTTCATATCATATACACAGCGTTTGTGAGGCTTTTCCATGGTATTTGGTACATTGCAGGATGTTGAAACAGGGGGAAAGACGGTTCTTCTCAGGGTGGATTTTAATTCGCCAATGGATCCGGCATCAGAAACGATCCTGGATGATAAACGGTTTCGCGAACATATTCCCACAATATTGGCGCTTAAGGATGCTAAAACCGTAATCCTCACTCACCAGAGCCGCCCCGGTAAAAAAGATTTCACCCCCCTGAAAACCCATGCAGAGAAACTTGAGCGGATGATCCGGCATCCCGTCACCTATATCGATGATATCATTGGAACAAACGCCCGTGATGCAGTTCATTCCATGCATGACGGCGATATCCTGATGCTTGAAAACCTTCGGTTCAATGCCGAGGAAAACGTGACAATGAAGGCTGAAGAGGCAAAAAAAACTCATTTGATCCGAAAACTGGCTGATATGGGAGATATCTATGTCAATGATGCCTTCGGTACTGCACACCGATCACAGCCAACAATGGTTGGCCTCCCAATGGCTCTGAAGACGGTTGCCGGTCTTCTCATGGAGCGGGAAATCTCCATGCTCGGAAAAGTCCTCTCAGGGGCGCCACATCCGGTCACCTTTATCCTTGGAGGAACAAAGGTGGATGATTCGGTCGCGGTTGCCCGGTATGTGCTTGAAGACGGGATTGCCGATCATATTCTGGTGATCGGTGTTGTTGGGAATGTCTTTCTTGCAGCGGCAGGAGTGGATATCGGGATGTCATCGCAGCAGTTGATCGAAAACCTTGGGTATGGAGGTGAGATTGAAAAGGTACAGCAGATCCTCTCTGCCTATTCCGATCGTATTATCATGCCAGAGACAGTCGCGGTGCGGGAGCATGGAGAAAGGGTCGAATATCCGGTTGATTCGATTCCACATAATGCGGGCATCCTTGATCTTGGGTCAGGGTCTATTCAGTCGATGGTTGAACATATCCAGTCATCCCAGACGATCGTCTTCAATGGGCCTGCGGGAGTGTTTGAGGATTCTGATTTTGCTCTTGGGACGTATGAGCTTGTCAGGGCGGCTTCTCTCGCCAGTTTTTCGGTTGTCGGTGGCGGCCATACCGCAACCGTTGTTGAAAAGATGGGGCTTGAATCGTCATATTCACATCTCTCGACCGGGGGAGGTGCGTGTATCGAGTTTCTGACCGGTAAAAAACTCCCGGCTGTTGCAGCACTTGAGGCTTCATGGGAGATCTTTGGCAGCACTGCCTCGAATTAATCTCTCTCCCTGGAGGTTTGTGTGCTTCATCTATGCTGTTCTATGAACCTGGTGATGCTTTCATCTCCTATTTTTTCTGTTCAATGTATTGGTGCTGAGGTGTTCTGGTGAACTCTTCCTTCTCACAGGAGCAACTCATCCGATAGCTTTAAGCTTTCTCGCTTCAGTGGAACTATTCATGGAATATACACTTGTTGATGGTGAAGATCATGGTGATCTGGTGCTCTATGCCCTCTCCACCTGCCGGTGGTGTGCATTGACAAAAGACCTTCTTCAGAACCTTAATCTGAAATTCCGCTATATATATGCCGACCTTCTCCCGCCGGAAGAACTGGATGCTGTTTTAGCAGACGTCGAGCGGTTCAACCCTGCGGGATCGTTTCCAACACTTGTCATCGATGGAAAAAAAGCTATTGTTGGGTTTAAAGAGGCTGAGATAAGGAGAGTGTTTGGAAAATGACAAAAGATCCGACGATCCAGGAGATAGATGCACTGGAAGAGGTATTGGAGAATGAGGCCGAAAGCCATGGATATTTCCTGAGTCCCGATCGGGATGCGGTGCGGGCGCTTGTCAGGGGTATCATTGTCAATACCAGGCGATACGGGTATGCATCTTGCCCCTGCCGCCTCTCAACCGGGAAGAGAGAAGAGGATCTTGATATCATCTGCCCGTGTGATTACCGTGATGCTGATATCGCTGAATATGGAGCCTGTTACTGCTCGCTGTATGTCTCTTTAGCTGTGAAGAATGGGAAAGAGGAGGTGGAATGCATCCCTGAACGGAGACCGCCCCCAAGTGAGCGGAAGAAAGGGCTCCAGGCAGCACCGGGCAGCTCACTGCAAACTGGATTTTCGCTTCCCATACTCAGGTGCCGGGTCTGTGGATATCTCTGCGCCCGGGCAAATCCTCCTGAACAATGCCCGATATGTGGTGTTGCAAAGGATCGGTTTGAGCGGTTTGCCTGAAGCTCTATGGCTGCTGTAGAGAAAGCGACATTTGCAGCCGGTTGCTTCTGGGGGGTGGAAGCCGCATTTGCAGAGATTGCCGGTGTCGTATCCACACAGGTCGGCTACACGGGAGGGACGGTAGACAACCCCACCTACGAGCAGGTCTGCACCGGAAGAACCGGCCATGCCGAAGCTGTCGAGGTGGTCTTTGACCCTGTTCAGATCTCCTATGATCACCTGCTGATCCGGTTCTGGTCAATCCATGATCCGACGACAAAAGACCGCCAGGGTCCCGATGTCGGGAGCCAGTACCGTTCAGCCATCTTCACGCATTCTGAAGACCAGTACCACAAGGCACAAGCGTCCCGGGACCGGATGAATGCATCAGGACGGTACCGGCGGCCGATCGTCACTCAGATCCAGCCAGCCAAGACATTCTGGCCTGCTGAAGAATACCACCAGCAGTACTTCAGGCGTCATGGGCGTCATTGTGGCAGTATCTGATCACATCATACCGGGGCGGCTCTTTTCGCTCCTTCACTGACCAGGCACCTCTGAGAGTCGAAGATATTGAACCCGGGTGCTGCACCCGGAGCCTGGAAGGAGCGTGTACGTGCATACAAAATGGACCCGTTGAAAAGGGAAAAAGAGGAGGAGGCGGATACAGCTGGTGCACATGTGGTAATTGCGAATCCCTGGTTGCCTGGAGTTTGTATTACATTCTAATTAATTTTATTTACTTAGTGTGAATTCATTTAGATTGCCTATATATATTATCACAAAGAAATACATTTTTAATATCGTATCTCCTATACACTACCAATGTCCCGGTACGTTCTTCTCATCATCGTACTCATCGCAACCGCTCTCTGCATTGCACCGGTATCAGCACAGATTGAACGGAAAATTGCACAGGATCCCGATGGATCAATAATTGTTACCCTTCAGCTCCCGGATGAGTGGATAGGCGGGATTGTTGAAGTGATCCCGCCAGGTTTTACCTATCTTGACTCAACGCACCCGGCAGACCAGATCGAGACGGATGGACAGAAGCTGTATCTAGCTGTCATTGGCGAGCATACCGTCACATACAGGATTTCCGGAGATGGCACCCCGGAGATATCGGGTACTGTCCTGGATCTGAGGGATGGAACCAGATCGTCAGAGCATCAACCAGTGCAGTCTTCTGCACCGCTCCTGCCCGCAGTACTGCTGGTCGTGATCATCGCCTGCTGTGCATGGAGGCGGTCTTGATGAAGCATATTGGATATCTCCTCCTGGTTCTTCTTCTGATCGTACCGGCTGCTGCTTCTCCATCTCTGGATGTTGACTCATCCCAGGAGGAGGGCATCTCTTCAGGAAACGACCAGGCACGCACGCTCCTTGCAGGCGGCATATTGGCCACACTCCGGGGTGAGGGCCCGGGCATTGATCTCCTGATGGATGCGGCACAGCTGTATCCTGAGTACCCGCGGGCCATCACCGATTCAGCTGACCGGACAGTCATCCTGTATCGGCATCCCTCCAGGATCATCGCAATGAACTCAGATGCAGCTGATGCACTTTCGGTCATCGGAATGGTGGAATCGATTGTCGGTGTCGGCCATGTCGTTGTCGGATCTCCGCTCCGCTTTCCAGATCTCTTCAATCTTCAGAATGTCGGAAAGTATAATGAGCCCGATATCGAGGCTATCCTGGCCTTGAACCCTGATATGGTTGTCACTTATGGTCAATGGCCTGAACCTGAAAAACTCGATCGCCATCTCCCTGAAAGGATCACCATCGTCAGGATTGACCTGTTCCGTGCAGAAACCTACCGCTCCGAGATGGAGTCGATCGCATATCTTCTGGGAGAGACCCGGGAATCACGAGCGTATCTTGCATGGTATGATGAGATGCATACGCTGGTTGCCGATCGGATCGCTGCAATTCCAGAGGAGGAGCGCATCAGGGTCTTCATTGATTATGGCCAGGGACGATCTGTTGGGAGAAGGACGATGTCAGCCGGAACCGGCATGGATAGCCTTGTTGTCGCTGCAGGAGGAGTGAATGTGGCAGCAGACTATGTGAGCGGGTATGCCGATGTCGAGAATGAATGGGTGATGAAAGAGAACCCGGATGTCATCCTTATCCATTCGCCAAAAGCCGGTTATGTTCTTGAAGAAAAGGATGTCCTGAAAGAGGCATACCAGGATCTTGTTTCAATGCCGGGTTTTGGCAGGATTTCAGCTGTCGCCGATGACCGCGTCTATGTTGTCACCTCGTCATTTGGGTTTGGATCTCCTTCTCCGGCAGCCCTTGTCAGGGTGGCATCCTGGCTGTATCCGGACCATTTTTCTGATATTGATCCCGATGCGATTCACCAGGATTATCTTTCCCGGTTCACCAGATCAGATCCATTAGTGCGTACGGGCGGGGCCTTTTACTATCCGGTCGATTGATCGCATGGTTGAGAAGAGTGTCATTCTGGAAGGATATATCCACCGAACACAAACCAGAGTGGTAATTCTTGTCATTCTTTTTTTCCTCCTGGTTCTGCTCTCAGGCATCTCTGCAACACTTGGTTCATATCCGATAGGGGTTTTGGAAGTCTATGCACTGATCCTTGCAGGACCAGCTGCTGTATCCGGTGCAGGCGAGGTTGTCTGGAACTATCGTTTACCCCGCATCATGATGGGGATTATCACGGGAGCGTCTCTTGGTATTGCAGGAGCCGCGATGCAGGGTATTCTCCGAAACCCTCTTGCAAGCCCCTTTACCCTTGGTATAGCCTCTGCTGCCAGTTTTGGCGCATCGCTTGCGATCATTCTTGGTGCCGGTGTTGTTGCAGGCGGTTCAATCATTGCCGCAAATGCGTTCATCTTCACGTTGATTGCAGCTGCCCTCGTCTATGGGCTTGCGCAGTACCGGGGGATTACGCCGGAGACGATGATTATGGCAGGGATTGCGATAATGTACCTCTTCTCCGCACTGACGAGTTTTCTCCAGTATATCGGGCGCGCAGAGGATGTGCATGCTGTTGTATTCTGGATGTTTGGGAGCCTTGGCCGGTCGACATGGGATACTGTTGCGATCTCAGGACTGGTATTCCTCGTGATGTTTCCGTCGTTTATGTATCTTGCACGGAGTTTTAACACGCTTGCGGCAGGGGATGAAACCGCCAAGAGCCTTGGTGTCGCAGTTGAGCATGTCAGGATATTCGGGATGGGCGGGGCATCCCTGTTAACCGCGGCTGTCATCTGCTTCACCGGAACAATCGGGTTTATCGGTCTTGTCGCCCCTCATATCACCAGGATGCTTATCGGCGGAGACAACCGGTTTCTCCTCCCGGGAGCCGCACTGATGGGTGCACTTATACTCCTTGGTGCAGACAGCCTTGGCCGGTCTGTCATGGCACCCCAGATCCTCCCGGTTGGTATCATGACAGCGTTTCTTGGGGTTCCATTTTTCATATTCCTCTTTCTCAGACGGAGGCGGGATTATTGGTAACCATCACCGTTGCATCTCTCAGGTTTGCCTACCGGAGTACTCCGGTCTTAAAAGATCTTGCCTTTGCGGTTCCAGGCGGCACAGTCGTCTGCCTGGTCGGGCCGAATGGATCGGGCAAGACGACACTGATCCGGTGTATTGACCGGATCCTCCATCCTGAAGGAGAGATTATCATTGATGGCCAAAATATCAGGGATATGGGCCGGCGCGAGCTCGCAGAAACAATCGGGTATGTCCCGCAGACCGGAACCCGGATTGCCGCGGCAACGGTCTTTGATGTAGTGATGATGGGCAGGACGCCCCATATGGGCTGGCGGGTCGGCGAGAAGGATTTTGAGCATGTGGAAGAGGCCTTTTCCCTCCTTGGAATTGAGGACCTTGCCGACCGCGAATATAACGAGCTGTCAGGAGGCCAGCAGCAGAAGGTCTT